>FO203512.1:4091641-4406383 GCA_000967895.1 Oleispira antarctica RB-8 | reverse complement strand
CTAACAGCATCCCTTAAAATAATAAATCGAATAATTTAGCCAGCCATTCTACCCTAAAATAACAAAAGTTATCCACAAAAAACCGTCCTAGGCATGATTAAAAGGTAGAGTAGGTATGTGGATAACCAGGTAGAAGCTAAAAATGAAATGTGAATAAATAACCCTAGTAAAATACGCCTGTGCAAAAGTAGTTACTTATACACTGCTTGTCCTCTGCTAATACGCACACTGAAGGTTGGTTAAACATGACTTATATTGTCTATAAGTTATTGTTTTTAAAGGATATTTAATGGTTATCAACAGAAAATAGGTTCCGTAATATTAGTAATAAGAATAAATAAAACATTACTTATAAACATAAAAACATAAACTTTAATTAATAAATCTTTAAAAGAAGTTAATTGGATAAAAAAAGGATTTGGGCGAATGATTAAAATAAATACAAATTACCATTGCGTCATCGCCAATATTTAAATACAATCTCGGCCTAATTTTTTAAACACTAAATCTACATCTTGTGTGGATTGGATGAGTAATTCCTATGAAACGTACTTTTCAACCAAGCGTATTGAAGCGTAAGCGCAACCACGGTTTCCGTGCTCGTATGGCTACTAAAAGCGGTCGTCAGATTATTTCTGCACGTCGTGCCAAAGGTCGTACAAAGTTATCAGCTTAATTTCGCTTTAATCAGCGTATGAATACTTTTGAATTTCCTAGATCCGTTCGCTTATTGAGCCCTGGGGACTTCTCCCAAGTATTTGATAACACCGAGTTTAAGGCCAGTAATCGATATTTGTTGGTTCTGGCTACTCCGAGTAAAAGCGGCGATTCTCGCTTAGGCTTTGTCATAGCTAAAAAGCATGTTAAACATGCTGTTCAGAGAAATCGTGTAAAACGTATTATTCGTGAGTCTTTTCGCCTGAATCAGCATCAGATATCTAATAATGATTTTGTTATTTTAGCACGCCCTGGGATCTCCGATCTCGAGAACGCTGAAATACGCGAAATGATTGATGGTCTTTGGTTCAAGCTGAGGCAATCTAATGGTAAACGATCCAATAAAAGTAAAAAACGCTAGTCCAAAAGCTCGGTCTTTTGTTGCTAAGTCATGTTTATTACTAGTTAATGTCTACCGTTACGCAATCAGTCCTTTATTTCCCAGCCGATGCCGTTATTATCCTACATGCTCTGCGTATGCGCATGAAGCTATTGTTAGATATGGTGCTTGGACAGGTGGAAAACTGGCCATGAAGCGCATTTTGCGTTGCCATCCTTGGGCAAGTCATGGTGTAGATCCTGTACCAGAGCTTAACCCTTCCCACTCATGCTGTAGACGGAACCCCTAATCATGGATATCCGCCGTTTTGCCATAATATTTGGCCTGGCTATTTCAACTTATTTTTTAATTCTTGCGTGGAATGACGATTATGGTCAAGCCGCGGTTGCTAATGCTCCCATTGCACAAAACTCTGCAATTGAAGTAGGTGATTCACCTGCTGCGGGCGAAATCATTGCTGCAGGAGATCCTTCTGCCAATGAAAGCGACATTCCCAATATTGTTCCTGCTGCCCTAGAACCTGAAATAATGGTTTCTGCAAGCACTCAGCTTATTCAAGTTAAAACCGACGTATTAAACGTAACGATTAACCCGCTTGGTGGCGAAATAGTTGAAGTCTCTTTACCCGCTTATCCTGCGGATATTGCAGATAAAGACATTCCTTTTGTTTTGATGGAAAACAATGCACGTCGTGTTTATGTTGCACAAAGTGGCTTGTTGGATAGCAAAGGTAAGCAATGGGAAAAAACTCAAGCGTATTCAGCGCCTCAGGTTAGCTATCAACTAGATGAAGCTGCCGATACGTTAACCGTAGAATTAAGCACTCAATTAGATAACGTAGAAGTGAAGAAAGTATTCACTTTTCAACGTAATAACTATCTTATTGATGTGAAATACCAGGTTGCTAATGGTTCTGATAGCCAATGGCGTGGTGTGTTCTTTGCTCAGTTGAAACGTGATCGTTCTGATGATCCTCATCAAGGTAGTTCAATGGGCATGCAGGCTTATTTAGGACCTGCTATTACGACGAATTTATCGAAGTATGAAAAAGTTAGTTTTGATGATATTGATGACAAACGTCTAGCTGAAACCGTTAATGGTGGTTGGGTTGCTATGTTGCAGCACTACTTCGTATCTGCTTGGGTTGCTAACCCAAGTACGACGCACTCTGTATACGCTAAGCCAAATAAGCAAGGTGAGTACATTGTTGGTTTCCATGATGGTAAAACGCCATTACAAGTTGCCGCAGGTGAAACGGGTACAGTAGGCGCTCAGCTTTATGTCGGTCCTAAATCGCAATATGTTTTAGCTGATGTAGCTGAAAACCTTGATCTAACAGTAGATTACGGTTGGTTATGGTGGATTGCACAGCCATTATTCGCGATTATGAATTTCATCGAATCTGGATATATTAATTTCCTAGGCTTGGTAGAAATTGATCTTGGCGGCGGCTTAGGTAATTGGGGTGTAGCGATTATCCTACTCACCGTTTTCATTAAATTATGTTTCTTTAAACTATCAGCTACTAGCTACCGTTCAATGGCGAATATGCGTAAGGTTGCACCTAAACTTGCCGCTATTCGTGAACAGCACGGTGATAATAAAGAAAAGCTAGGCCAAGAAATGATGGCCTTGTATAAGAAAGAGAAGATCAATCCATTAGGAGGTTGCTTACCTATTCTTGTACAGATGCCAGTATTTATTGCCTTGTATTGGGTACTTGCAGAAAGTGTTGAGCTGCGCCAAGCGCCGTTCTTCTTGTGGATTAATGACTTGTCTGCGATCGATCCTTACTTCGTCTTGCCGCTGTTAATGGGTGCGAGTATGTTTGTTCAGATGCAGTTGAACCCAACACCTCCAGATCCAGTTCAAGCGCGTGTTATGAAGCTAATGCCTATTATCTTCACGGTATTTTTCTTGTTCTTCCCATCAGGTCTTGTACTTTATTGGGTTGTGAACAACTTGCTATCAATCACTCAGCAGTATGTGATTACTAAGCAAATCGAAAACGCTGATACTTAGTACAGGTTTTAAAAGTATATTTGTATTTTTAGCGAGTTCGATTAAAAAGGCCGCTGTCGAAAGACAGCGGCCTTTTTTGTGGATAAAATAAAGCTTAAGAATGTTAACCCGTTATTCCCTTGTAAATTGAGAACGTCATGCCCGCATCTGAATCCGTACACCAAGATACTATTGCCGCTGTTGCAACTGCACCGGGTCGAGGTGGGGTAGGGATTGTGAGAGTCTCTGGTAATAAAGCACAAGAGATTGCACATGCTGTGCTTGGGCTATTACCTAAACCTCGCTACGCCCATTATGGTGCTTTTAAAGATGGAGACGGTAATGTGTTGGATGAAGGGTTAGGATTATTCTTTCCAAACCCGCATTCTTTCACTGGTGAAGATGTTTTAGAACTGCAAGGGCACGGTGGCCCAGTTGTTCTTGATTTCATCTTACAGCGCTGTGTAGAGCTTGGTGCTCGCATAGCCCGTCCAGGTGAATTTTCTGAACGCGCCTTTTTAAATGACAAGCTCGACTTGGCTCAAGCCGAAGCGATTGCCGACCTAATTGATTCGTCATCGGCGCAAGCTGCACGTTGCGCATTGCGATCGTTACAGGGCGTTTTTTCCGATAAAATTCATAGTCTGGTTGATCAGCTGATCCACCTACGAACGTTTGTTGAAGCATCGATTGATTTTCCTGAAGAAGAAATCGACTTTTTAAGCGACGGCAAGGTCGCGGCTATGCTGCAAGATGTTAAAGCCGCTGTTGCGGGTGTCTTGAAAGAAGCCAATCAAGGTGCGATTTTGCGAGAAGGCATGAACGTTGTGATTGCAGGGCGTCCTAATGCGGGTAAGTCCTCACTTCTGAATGCATTAGCAGGCCAAGATAAAGCGATTGTGACCGATATTGCGGGCACGACGCGCGATGTGTTAAAGGAACATATCCACATTGATGGTATGCCGTTGCACATCATTGATACCGCGGGTTTACGCGATGCGCTTGATGAAGTTGAGCGCATTGGTATTCAGCGCGCTTGGGCTGAAATAGCACAAGCCGACCGTATTCTATTAATGATCGATAGCTCGCTAGAAACCAATGGTCAAAAAACCGATCCAAAAGCGCTATTGCATGCACTGTATGACGAGCAAGACCTGAAAGAAGAAACAGAAAACCTGATCGCCAGTGGTCGCATTACTGTTATTCGTAATAAAGCCGATTTATTAGCCGACGATCATGTATCAGCTAAATTGGGATTGCATGAAGAAGCCGATTTTCCGACGTTATCAATCTCAGCAAAACAAAACCTTGGCATTAACGAGCTGCGCGAACACCTGAAACAAGTAATGGGCTTCAATTCTACCAATGAAGGCGGCTTCTTAGCGCGCCGTCGTCATATTGAAGCACTAGAGAAAGCCCAAGATGCCATCCAAGCCGGCGAAGATCAGTTATTAGGAGCTATGGCGGGTGAGTTGTTAGCCGAAGACCTGAGAGTAGCGCAGCAAGCGTTAGGTGAAATCACTGGCGAGTTCACCGCCGATGATTTACTTGGGAATATATTTGGTAGTTTTTGCATTGGTAAATAGAGTTATTTATGAGTGAATAACTCTATTAGGCTTATTGAATAGCTAAAGTCAGCAAAATGTCAGCCGACATCTATAGTTATATTAAAGTAATGTAATTTGTGAGGTTGGCCGTGCAATCTGTTGTATCTATATTTATTTCAACCATCAAGAAACCATCTCAATACCTCTGTGTAGCAGCCTCTCTAGTACTGCTATCTGCCTGCTTGCCTGAAGAAAAAGAAGATAAAAACCCAATTAATAGCAGCGGGATAGAAGTTGATAATGCCTCTTTAGCGTTAAATGGTTTTTGGAATGGAGGTTTTAATCAAGGAGATAAACTGAAGTTGTTAATATTTAACGGCGATGTTTATGGTCTTGATGAAGATGAAGCTTTTTTTGGCACCGTAGCCTCTTCATCAGCAACATTTAATTTTGACTTACTTGCTTACCCTTTAAGTCATGAAGACTCAGTCAATAATGAATATGTTGCTGATGGAATAGCAGTCACTTATACGATAGATGATGGGCGATTATTTAATTATGGTCAGCTAGAGATAGCGGCGTCATTTGATACCAATAATGGTTTGCTTGGGGAATTGAATGTCATTAATGACGCGAGTTATAGCAAAAATTCTTCTTTATCGAGCTTGGTAGGGCTGTGGACGACAGCTGATTATCAGCTTCGGATTGATGGGCAAGGAAATTATATTATTCAAGACACGACAGACAGCGGCTGTGTGTCCAATGGCAAAATTAATCTTATTGATTCCAATAACTCTTTGATGGCACTCATTATTACACGTAAAAAATGTGATGATTTCAATGGTAGCGCTACGGGTTTTGCAGCTATAAATACTGACGGTGAATTGGAGTTTTACAGCAAGATGAGCAGTTCACTATTATTTATGACCTTTATGCCTCCCGCGACTGCTGGAATCGTGGAAACGCCTGAAGAAACCACAACAGAAGAATAAACTCCAAATAAAAAGAAGAAACAGAGACTTTGCATGTAATGATAAGTGGATAACTTGAAATATTCTTTACATTATATGTATAACTCTGTGGGTTAGCTGTAACAACTCTGAAGGTTAGTCGGTATTACCCCTTAATAAAGTACTGTATAAGTTTAGTTTTTAAATTTTATCCACATTTATACACAGATTTATACCTTCTCTAATCCTTTGATATATATAGCTTTAAGATATTTATACGACACCTTTGATAAGTTTAACCACATGCGAAAATATCAGTGTGAATAAATTTATTAAATAACTGAACAAATTTTAACCATATAGTTTTTCTATCCACTGCCTTTGGGCTTTAAATCAGGTATAATGCGCGCCATTTTTAAGATTCCACACCTGCAACATATGCTGCAATAAGAGTGGAATCAGCTTTGTGCTCGTTTGAGCCCGTTTGAGGTTGTACTTGTGGATTATCCGGTTCGTTATGATGTAATTGTTGTTGGTGGTGGTCATGCGGGAACAGAGGCTGCGCTTGCGTCTGCTCGTATGGGGGCAAAAACTCTCTTGCTTACCCACAATACCGATACGATTGGCGTTATGTCCTGCAACCCTGCCATTGGTGGGATTGGTAAAAGCCATTTAGTGAAAGAAATTGATGCCCTAGACGGCGCAATGGCGCGTGCAACCGATAAAGGCGGAATTCAGTTCCGTACTTTAAATGCGCGTAAAGGCCCAGCCGTTCGTGCAACCCGTGCACAAGCCGACCGTCAGTTATACCGGGGTGCCATTCGCGACATCGTAGAAAACCAAGATAACCTTGATATATTCCAAGCGTCTTGCGACGACCTCATTATGCAAGGCGAAAAAGCCGCCGGTGTTATCACCAATACCAATGTGCGTATTCATGCGACTACGGTAGTGTTAACTACAGGTACTTTTTTAGGTGGCACTATTCATATTGGTATGGAAAACCACAAAGGTGGCCGTGCGGGAGACCCTCCTTCGATCGCCTTGGCTCAGCGTTTGCGTGAAATGCCGTTCAACGTTGGCCGTTTAAAAACCGGTACACCTGCACGAATCGATGCACGTTCTGTAGATTTCTCGGTAATGCAGGTTCAGCCAGGTGATTTACCGTTGCCGGTTATGTCTTTTATGGGCAACGTGAACGAACACCCTGAGCAAGTAAACTGCTACATCACGCATACCAATGAGCGTACACACGACATTATTCGCGCTAACCTAGATCGCTCGCCAATGTATGCCGGTGTCATCGAAGGCATTGGCCCACGGTATTGCCCATCGATCGAAGATAAGGTGATGCGTTTTGCTGATAAAACCAGCCATCAGATTTTTGTTGAACCAGAAGGCCTAAGAACTCACGAGTTGTACCCAAATGGTATCTCAACTAGCTTGCCGTTTGATGTACAGCTAGATCTTATCCACAGCATGGTAGGTTTTGAAAAAGCACACATCACCCGCCCGGGTTATGCGATTGAATACGATTATTTTAATCCGCAAGATTTAAAGCACAATTTAGAAACGAAGTTCGTTCCTAACTTGTTCTTCGCTGGTCAAATTAATGGTACTACGGGCTATGAAGAAGCGGGTGCCCAAGGTTTGTTAGCGGGAGCAAATGCCGCATTACGTGCGTTTGAGAAAGAAGCTTGGAGTCCTCGTCGTGATGAAGCTTACATCGGCGTATTAGTTGATGACTTGATCACCATGGGTACCAAAGAACCGTACCGTATGTTCACAAGTCGTGCGGAATATCGTTTGATTTTACGTGAAGATAACGCTGACTTACGTTTAACCGAAATTGGCCGAAATATAGGTCTTGTTGGTGATGAACGTTGGGCTGCTTTCTGTGAAAAGAGAGAATCCATTGAAAAAGAGAATCAGCGTTTATCAAGTACTTGGGTACAGCCGAATACGCCAGAAGGCGATGCGGTGAATGCGATGATCGAAAGTCCATTAAGCCGTGAATACAGCTTGAAGGATTTATTGAAGCGACCAGGTTTAAGTTATACCGATATTGCTGGGCTTAAAGGTGAAGTGGTCACCGATCCTCGAGTAGCCGAGCAGGTAGAAATTCAAGCTAAGTACGATGGTTATATTACTCGTCAGAAAGATGAAATTGATCAAATGCGTCGCTATGAGGCAACCCCTCTTCCAGAGAATTTTGATTACACGGTGATTGGTGGTTTGTCTAATGAAGTGATTCAGAAGCTAGATACCATGAAGCCAGAAACGTTAGGCAGCGCTTCTCGTATTCAAGGGGTAACACCTGCGGCAATTAGCCAGATTCTAGTGCATATGAAAAAGCTAAAACTTGCGCGTAAGAGTGCATAATCTCTATGGTTATACACACTGCGGCTGATCAAAATTTAGAACAAGATCAGCTGATAACTGAGCGCATGAAAATGCGCTCAGGCCAGTCTTTTAATAGTCTCGATATCGAATTGAGACTATTACGTGAAAAAGCCCGCCTTGCCTGTGGCAAATATAACGCTCATCCGAGCAAAGGCAATTTCAAACACATCAGTCGTTTATTCAACAAGTTATCCACAGCAGTAATTGAACCCGGTTTTCAGTGTGATTATGGTGGCCAGATATCTCTTGGCAGTAATTTTTACGCCAACTTTAACTGTGTGATGCTTGATAGTGCTGCAATCACTATAGGTGATGACGTTATGCTGGGGCCGGGTGTTCATATCTATACTGTGGATCATCCACGTGATGCTCAAGCGCGAAGAGCAGGCGGCTGTAACGCTCAACCCGTGACTATTGGTGATGGGGCTTGGATTGGTGGCGGAGCAAAGATTCTGCCGGGCGTAACGATTGGTGAAAATGCTCTTATCGGTGCAAACGTTGTTGTGAGCAAAGACGTACCTGCTGAGACTCGCTTTTTAGGTTAAACCTGATAGCGATGAATAGCCCAGGCACTTAATGCATTGGAAAAATAATAAGCACACAGATTTATCCACAGAAAGTTAAATGTCTCAAAGCTTCTAATTATGCGCTTATCCTTAATTCTAACGAAGTGACTCTACCCAGGCAGGACAAGCGCTTTTATCTTAGGCTTTTCATCTTTTATGCTAGAATGCTTTTCTTTAAATACACAGATCCAAACACGGCAAATTATGGCTAATTATTCTTCAGCAATTTCAGCGGGCGCGACCCAAATGTGCGTCACTCTTAGTGATCAGCAACTTGAACTATTGGTGGAATACCTAGAATTATTCATTAAATGGAATAAAGCCTATAACTTGTCAGCGATTCGTGATCCTGAGCAAATGATTCCGCTGCACCTTCTAGATAGCCTTATCGTTCATTCTTATATCCAAGCGGTGGATAACATTATCGATGTAGGTACAGGTCCCGGCTTACCGGGTATCGTGCTTGCAATCATGAACCCTGAAAAGAAGTTCACTTTATTAGACAGTAACGGCAAGAAAACTCGTTTTTTGTTTCAAGCAAAACTCGCCTTGAAGCTAGATAACGTCACCATTATCAATGAACGAGTTGAAGCCTATCAACCTGAGCAAGGTTTCGATATGATCGTATCTCGCGCTTTTGCTTCCATTACCGATATGACATATTGGTGCACGCATTTGTTAGCGGAAAATGGCATATTCTTAGCGATGAAAGGTATATATCCAACGGAAGAATTTGCAGCGGTAGCGGATAAATATGAGCTAATTGAAAGCCACGAATTAAACGTTCCTGGAGTTGACGGCGAACGTCACCTTTTAGCCTTTAAACCAAAATAATTTAAAATCCCTTATTGTCTGGGCTGTAGGATAACGAAATGAGCAAAATTTTAGTCGTTGCCAATCAAAAAGGCGGAGTGGGTAAAACCACCACAGCAGTCAACTTATCTGCTTCACTTGCCGCTACTAAGCGAAAAGTTCTTATGGTTGATCTTGATCCGCAAGGCAATGCGACTATGGGCAGTGGTATTGATAAGCACGAACTTGAACAATCGCTCTACGAAGTTTTGACCGGTAAGTGCTTAATCAGTGAAGCGATCGTTACGTCTGAAAGTGCAGGTTTTGATGTATTGCCGACGAATGCTAATTTAACCGCGGCTGAAGTTGAACTAATGGATTTACCTCAACGTGAGACAAGATTGCGCTCGGCGTTAGAGAAAGTAAGTGCTAACTACGATTACATTATTATCGACTGCCCACCGTCATTAAGCATGCTAACAATCAATGCAATGGTTGCAGCGCAGGGTGTATTGATCCCTATGCAATGTGAGTATTATGCACTGGAAGGTTTGTCGGCTTTAATTCAGACCATCGAAAAAATTAAGTCGAATCTTAATCCAGAATTGAAGATCGAAGGCATCTTACGCACGATGTATGATCCACGTAATAGTTTAACAACAGATGTTTCAACGCAGTTGATTACGCATTTTGGTGATAAAGTTTATAGCACAGTGATCCCTCGTAATGTGCGATTAGCCGAAGCGCCTAGTTATGGTTTACCTGCTTTGGCTTATGATAAAAATTCACGTGGTGCGATAGCGTACCTTGCCTTAGCGGGTGAGATTAATCGTCGAACGAACAGTAAAAATCCTGCGGCTAAAAAAATAACGCCAGCTAAGACTATTACAAAAAAAGTAGCGAGCTAGCTTTAGCTCCTGACTAATTGGAAATCAGCATGTCAAAGAAACGTGGCCTAGGTCGTGGCCTCGATGCATTATTAGGTGATGCATTAGCGCACAATAAATCTGCAACGGATGCAGCCAGTACTACTGAAGTGCAGGAAGTGAGCATTCAGCCCAGTGTGGTTGAAGCTGACTCGCAAGTGGGGGGGATTAAGCACATGCCGGTTGAATTTATTCAGCCAGGCCAATACCAACCGCGTAAAGACATGCATCAAGAAGCTTTAGAAGAGCTTGCGGCTTCTATTAAAGCTCAAGGCTTAATGCAGCCAATCGTTATTCGTCCACTCTCTAATAAAGAGTCTACTAAAGATTCCGGTAGTGCTTCTGACACAACTGCGCGTTATGAAATCATAGCGGGTGAACGTCGCTGGCGTGCAACACAGCTTGCGGGTTTCGATACGGTTCCTGTGATTATTCGTGATGTGCCAGACGATGCGGCCATTGCGATGGCCTTGATTGAAAACATCCAGCGCGAAAACCTGAATTCAATGGAAGAAGCGCAAGCGCTATACCGTTTACAGCAGGAGTTTGAATTGACTCAGCAAGAGGTCGGTGATGCGGTAGGTAAGTCTCGTGCCACTGTCGCCAATTTATTGCGTTTAATGCAGCTCAATGACGATGTGAAAATTATGCTAGAGCGTGGTGATATCGAAATGGGCCATGCGAAGGCACTATTAGGTCTACAAGCGTTAAAGCAAAGTGAAGCCGCACGGCATGTTGTTGCGAAAGATATGACAGTACGCCAAACCGAAGCGTATGTACGTAATGTGCAAGAAGAAGCCAATACTGGAGTGGAGGGGAAAGAAAAAGCCCGCCCTAATCCGGATATTCAGCGTTTAGAACGTACGTTAGGTGAACGCTTAGGGGCTAATGTTGCCATCCAACACTCAGCTAAAGGCAAAGGTAAACTGGTTATTAACTACAGTAATCTAGATGAGTTGGACGGAATTTTAGCGCATATTCAATAGATTGACCTTGTGTCGATTATTAAATAGACACTTTAATACAATTAAATCATGCCAATTTTCAGCTTTAGGTTGAAGAATTGGCTGCGAATCCATATAATCCATGCGCCTAAAATAGTAGGGGAAAGAGAGGTCTTCCGTGACATCGATAGCTAGACCTCCGGTTTATCGCATAGCGATAATGCAGTTTTCTTTAAGTATAATCATCGCGTTGTTTGCGTTGATTCATAGCTTTGAAGCCGGTTATTCAGCCTTGTTAGGGGGTTTAACCTGTGCAGTACCAAGTGGTTATTTCATTTGGCGCGCATTTAAGTACAGCGGTGCACGATCTGTTGATCAAGTTGTGCAATCGTTTTATCAAGGGCAGTCGTGGAAATTTGTTCTCACCGCAATGAGTTTTGCAGTGATCTTTTCACGAGTAGATCCTTTGAATCCCTGGGCATTGTTTGGGGCGTTCATCACGGTGCAGTTTAGCCATGTGATGGCAGCAAGAATTGCGAAGCTTTGATAACAAATATTTAGATATTTGTTATCAAAGCTTTAAACACTTTTTTAAACTTAAAATGAGAGTGAAAGATGGCAACTGATGCTACTGGTTACATCAAACACCACCTTACCAATCTGACATACGGCGAGTTACCAGCAGGTTACGAGCGCGTACAAGCAGATGGTTCGATTGTGGAGTTGACTGAAGCGACTTGGACTTTAGCTCATGGCGGGCAAGAAGCCGCTGACATGGGTTTTTGGGCATTTCATGTGGATTCATTAGGTTGGTCTGCAGGTTTGGCCTTACTATTGATGTTTATTTTTGGCCGTGCTGCTAAAAAAGCATCAACAGATACCCCAAGTGGTCTGCAAAGCTTTGTTGAATTGTTATTAGAGTTTATCAATAACACTGTTAAAGAAGCGTTCCACGGCAGCAGTAAGTTGGTAGCACCTTTAGCGCTGACTATCTTCGCTTGGGTATTCATGATGAACGCAATGGATTTGATTCCGGTTGACGTTCTACCGACTATCTTTGGAGCATTCGGTGTTCACTTCATGAAGGTTGTCCCTTCTACTGATGTAAACATTACTTTAGGTATGTCGATCACTGTATTCGTACTAATGATCTTCTACAGCATCAAAATCAAAGGCATTACTGGCTTTGTTGGCGAGTTAACGCTTCATCCGTTTAACTCGAAAAACATGTTCATTCAGGCATTATTTATTCCTGTGAACTTCTTCTTGGAATCTGTTGCTCTACTGGCTAAGCCTATCTCACTAGCTCTTCGTTTGTTCGGAAACATGTATGCAGGGGAGATGATCTTCATCTTAATCGCATTAATGTTCTCTGGCGGTATAGCGTTGGCTCTATTGGGTGGTGTCTTACAATGGGCTTGGGCAGTATTCCATATTCTAGTGATCACACTGCAAGCGTTCATTTTCATGATGTTAACCATCGTGTATTTGAGCATGGCGCACGAAGATCATTAATTTTTTAACCTTTTTACTCACTAACTTTCAATACAATTGGAGATAATTATGGACGCAGGTCTAGTTTATATCGCAGCAGCCCTAATGATTGGTTTCGGTGCCCTTGGTACTGCTATCGGTTTTGGTTTACTTGGCGGACGCCTTCTTGAAGGAACAGCTCGTCAACCAGAGCTTGGTCCTATGCTACAAGGTAAAATGTTCCTAATCGCAGGTCTATTGGATGCAGTTCCAATGATCGGTGTTGGTCTTGGTTTGTTCTTAATGTTTACCAAAGCCTAATTTCATTTTATTTAAGAGGGCTCTGGCATGAACATTAATGCAACTTTGATCGGCCAGATCATTACTTTCGCGATCTTCGTGGCGTTTTGCATGAAGTTTGTGTGGCCGCACCTTATCGGTGCTATGGCTGCTCGTGAAAAGAAAATTGCTGATGGCCTTGATGCCGCTAATCGCGCTACTCGTGACCTGGAACTTGCTCAACAAAAAGCAGGCGACCAGTTACGCGAAAGCAAAGAGAAAGCCGCAGAAATTATTGAGCAGGCTAACAAGCGCGCTAACCAGATTATCGATGAAGCGAAAGACGCTGCTCGTGAAGAAGGTTCTCGTTTGCAAGCTGCAGCTCAAGCTGAAATTGAGCAAGATGTGAATCGTGCTAAAGAAGGATTGCGTAAACAGGTTTCTGCTCTTGCAGTGGCTGGCGCATCTAAAATCTTGGCAAAATCAGTTGATGAAGCAGCTCATAGCGAATTGCTTGATCAGTTGGCTAACGAGCTTTAAGCGAGGAAGCCATGGCTGAATTAACCACTCTTGCGCGGCCTTATGCCAAAGCAGCTTTTGCTGAAGCAGTAGAACAGAATGCATTAGTACAATGGTCTGACATGTTATCGACTGCGACTCAGTTCGCAGCCGATGACTCGGTCGCTAAAATACTAGTACATCCGTCTCTTACTGCTAAGCAACAAGCTACGGCATTAACCGACTTGTGCGGTGACAAGTTAAATCAGGCAGGAAAAAATTTCCTGATGATTCTAGGCGAAAATAAACGTCTAACTTTGTTACCAGAAATTGTTGAAGCCTTTGAAGAATTAAAAGCAGCACAGGAACACGCAATTGACGTGACTGTAACCTCTGCTTTTGAACTAACAGACGCACAACAAGAAACATTGTCTCTAGCACTGAAAAATAAATTACAGTGCGACGTACGTTTAACAGGCGAGGTTGACCTTTCATTGGTTGGCGGCGCTATTATTCGTGCTGGAGACTTAGTCATCGACGGATCTGTTCGCGGTAAGCTAGCCAAGCTAGCCGAAGCAATGGACACCTAGTTGAGGGATGAGCATGCAGCAACTGAATCCATCTGAGATCAGCGAAATCATTAAGAAGCGCATCGATAACCTCGATGTTACTTCCCAAGCCCAGAATGAGGGCACCGTTGTATCAGTATTTGACGGTATCGTTCGTATCCATGGTCTTGCCGACGTAATGTACGGTGAGATGATAGAATTTGAAGGCGGTATATACGGTCTTGCGCTTAACTTAGAGCGTGACTCTGTAGGTGCTGTAGTCCTAGGTGACTACAAAAGCATCGCAGAAGGCCAAACTGCCAAATGTACCGGCCGTATTCTTGAAGTACCAGTAGGCGAAGCTTTGCTTGGCCGCGTTGTAGACGCACTGGGTACTCCAATTGACGGTAAAGGTCCGATTGAAGCGAAAAGAACTGCTCCTGTTGAACGTGTTGCACCTGGTGTAATTTCACGTCAAGGCGTAGATCAGCCGCTTGAAACTGGTTATAAATCTGTAGATTCCATGGTGCCGGTTGGCCGTGGTCAGCGCGAGCTGATCATTGGTGACCGTCAGACTGGTAAATCTGCAATGGCTATCGACGCCATTATTAACCAGAAAGGCACCGGTGTTAAATGTGTATATGTTGCAATCGGCCAGAAGCAATCTTCTATCGCGAACGTTGTTCGTAAGTTAGAAGAGCACGGCGCGATGGAACACACTATTATCGTAGCCGCAGGCGCGTCTGATCCAGCATCTATGCTGTATCTTGCACCGTACTCTGGTTGTGCGATGGGTGAATACTTCCTAGATCAAGGCGAAGACGCCTTGATCGTATATGATGATTTAACCAAGCAAGCTTGGGCTTATCGTCAGATATCTCTATTGTTGAAACGTCCTCCGGGTCGTGAAGCATACCCTGGTGATGTTTTCTATCTTCACTCGCGTCTATTGGAACGCGCATGTCGTGTAAATCCTACGTACGTTGAGAGAATTAGTGGCGTTGAAGGAAAAACCGGTTCTTTAACCGCTCTTCCTATCATCGAAACACAGGGCGGAGACGTTTCTGCTTTCGTACCGACTAACGTAATTTCGATTACTGATGGTCAGATCTTCCTTGAAACAAGCCTGTTCAACTCTGGTATTCGTCCAGCGATGAACGCCGGTGTTTCTGTTTCTCGTGTTGGTGGTGCAGCGCAAACAAAGATTATTAAGAAGTTAGGCGGTGGTATTCGTCTTGCTTTGGCTCAGTACCGTGAACTAGCAGCATTTGCTCAGTTTGCTTCTGACCTTGACGATGCTACTCGTGCTCAACTTGAGTTCGGTCAGCGCGTTACAGAGTTAATGAAGCAGAAGCAATATGCACCTATGTCTACTGGTGAAATGGGTCTGTCGATTTTTGCTGCTACTGAAGGCTTCCTAGACGACGTTGAAGTAAACAAAATTGGTGATTTTGAAGCCGCATTGATCTCTTACGCTAACAGCGAATTCGCTGATTTAATGGCTCAGATCAATGTTAAAGGCGACTACAGCAAAGATATTGCTGCAAGTCTTAAAGAGTTAGTTGAGAAATTCAAGTCTACTCAAGCCTGGTAATTTTGTGAGCTGAAGTCGGACTATTTATAGTTCGGCTTTAAATTTAACGTTAATGAGGCAGCTTTTATGGCAGTCGGCAAAGAGATTAAAGAGCAAATTTCGAGTGTACAAAGTACGCAGAAAATTACCTCAGCAATGGAAAAAGTTGCTGTAAGTAAGATGCGTCGTGCTCAGGCTCGTATGGCCCATGGTCGTCCATACGCGGATCGTATCCGTGTTGTGATTGGTCACTTGGCTAATGCAACCTCTGAGTACCGTCACCGTTATTTGCAAGACCGCGAAGTTAAGCGTGTTGGCTATATCGTGGTGTCTTCCGACCGAGGCCTTTGTGGTGGCTTGAACAACAATGCGTTCAAACACCTCGTAAAAGATGTTAAAGCTTGGAAAGAAAAAGGTGTAGAAGCTGACTTCTGCGCTATCGGCGCTAAAGCCGTTAATTTCTTCAGTAGCTTTGGCGGCAATGTTCTAGCATCAACAAGCCATTTAGGCGATGCTCCAGAACTGGCTAGCCTTATCGGTTCGGTAAAGGCCATGTTAGACGCTTTCGATGCAGGTACGATCGATCGTTTATACATAGTGCGCAACCGTTTCGTGAACACCATGACACAAGCACCTGAAGTGGAGCAATTGTTACCACTACAGGCTCAATCAGACGAAGAACTGAAAGGTCATTGGGATTACATCTACGAACCTGATGCAAAAGAGATTTTAGAAGGTCTTTTATTGCGTTACGTAGAATCTCAAGTCTACCAAGGTGTTGTTGAAAACAATGCATGTGAACAAGCAGCTCGTATGTTTGCGATGAAAAACGCAACAGACAATGCTGGTGACATCATTGATGATTTGAACATGCTTTATAACAAAGCACGTCAATCAGCAATTACCCAAGAAATTTCAGAAATCGTCAGCGGTGCAGCAGCGGTATAACGCTGAGCAACGCAGGCTTATAAATTAAGAGGAAGACGGATATGAGCGGAACTATTGTTCAGATCATTGGCGCCGTTATCGACGTAGAATGCCCTCGTGACGAAGTGCCGAAAATTTATGACGCACTTACTGTAAATGGTACAGAAACGACTCTAGAAGTTCAGCAGCAGCTGGGTGACGGAATCGTTCGTACAATTGCAATGGGTTCTACTGAAGGCCTTAAACGTGGTCTTACGGTAACTAATACTGGCGCTCCAATTTCTGTACCGGTTGGTATCGAAACTTTGGGTCGCATTATGGACGTGCTTGGCCGTCCTATCGATGAGTGTGGCGAGATTGGTGCGAAAGAAGTTGCTTCTATCCACCGTGACGCTCCATCATTCGATGAGCAAGCTAACTCTAACGATTTGTTAGAAACTGGTATCAAAGTAATCGATTTGATCTGCCCATTCGCTAAGGGTGGTAAAGTAGGTCTTTTCGGTGGTGCTGGTGTTGGTAAAACAGTAAACATGATGGAACTTATTAACAACATTGCAAAGGCACACTCCGGTTTGTCTGTATTCGCAGGTGTTGGTGAGCGTACTCGTGAAGGTAACGATTTCTACTACGAAATGGCTGAGTCTGGTGTTGTAAACCTAGACGATAAAGTTAAGTCTAAAGTAGCAATGGTTTATGGTCAGATGAATGAGCCTCCTGGTAACCGTTTACGCGTAGCGTTGACGGGTCTTACTATGGCTGAGAAATTCCGTGACGAAGGTAAAGATGTATTATTGTTCGTAGATAATATCTATCGTTACACTTTGGCCGGAACGGAAGTATCTGCACTATTAGGTCGTATGCCTTCTGCCGTAGGTTACCAGCCAACTCTTGCAGAAGAGATGGGTGTTCTACAGGAACGTATTACGTCTACTAAGAGCGGTTCTATTACTTCCGTTCAAGCCGTATACGTACCAGCAGATGATTTGACGGATCCATCGCCAGCAACAACGTTTGCTCACTTGGATTCAACGGTTGTACTTTCTCGTGATATCGCATCTAAGGGTATTTACCCAGCGATCGATCCATTAGATTCTACTTCTCGTCAGCTAGATCCTCTAGTTATCGGACAAGAGCACTACGATATCGCTCGTGGCGTTCAGGGTGTTCTTCAGCGTTATAAAGAGCTGAAAGACATCATCGCGATTCTTGGTATGGACGAATTGTCTGACGAAGATAAGCTGTCTGTTAACCGTGCACGTAAGATTGAGCGTTTCTTATCTCAGCCTTTCCACGTTGCCGAGATCTTCACAGGCGCACCTGGTAAATACGTTTCTCTGAAAGAAACCATCACTGGTTTCCAAGGTCTTCTAAACGGTGACTATGATGATCTGCCTGAACAGGCGTTCTACATGGTTGGCGGAATTGATGAAGCCGTTGAGAAGGCTAAGAACCTGTAATCAAAGAGGCGAATACTATGACCATGATATGTGTCCATTGTGACATCGTTAGTGCAGAGGAAAGTATTTTCTCTGGGCTGGTAGAAATGGTAGTAGCAGCCGGTGAGTTGGGTGACCTGGGTATTTCCCGTGGTCACGCTCCTTTGCTTACTGCATTGAAGCCAGGTCCTGTCCGCATCATCAAACAAGGTGGTGAGGAAGAAGTGATCTACGTTTCAGGCGGTTATTTAGAAGTTCAGCCAAACAATATTTCTGTTTTGGCTGATACCGCCTTGCGTGCCAAAGACCTCGATGAGGCTGCGGCATTAGAAGCACAGAAACATGCTCAGCAAGCGTTAGAAAATCAGAGTTCAGACTTTGACTACTCACGCGCGATGAGTCAGTTGGCAGAGGCCGCAGCTCAGTTGCGTACGATCCAGCAGATTCGTAAAAAGTTGGGTAAGTAATCTAGTTTAACTAGAGATCTTGCTTCTAAAAAAACCGAACTCCAGTAATGGGGTTCGGTTTTTTTATGCCTGGCTTTTACTGTGGTAGGGTTTCAGTGAGCTTGAGCTGCGATCAATTCATCCGACCAAGTATCCAAAGCATTTCTAAAAGGCTTATCGAGCAACTCTAAATCAAACTGATCGAATAGATTTTTAATCTCCAGTCCCAGCTCAGTATCCCCAGTAATCTTAAGTTTACGACTAAAAAACAGTGTATCAGGATCGACTTTTTGTGATGCCATCAATACCAAAGCATCCACCGATGCACTGAATACCACATCGGGCTCAGGGTTTACCGCGAGCGCTTTGGTTTTATCCAACATGGCTAATTGTCGGCCAATTTTAGTGAAATACCATTTGGCTGAGAGGTCTCTAATTTCAACTTCGACGATCTTATTATCTAAAAAATCGATCTCACCTTCATCCATAAATGGCTGACTTAAGCGCTTAACTTGATGTAAGACAAAGTAGTTCTCGACCTTAGTCGGCATAATCTTGTGCGCTATCGCAAGCAGTGCTGTTGAATGTTTTACCGCCTTCTGTTGACTCTTTTTTAACAGAGGGCTGTTTTTTATAAAGCGCGCTAGCTTTGCGTTTATGAGCAAAGCCTTTTTGGGCATCAGTTTTTTTAATCGCATATATAGATCCACGCAGCTCGATGAGTTGAAGATAAGCTCAGTCTACTGGACCTTTTTGATGATGCCTTAATCAAGATCAAGAAACAGTATGGAGTTCGTAAGGAGCTAAGATGGAATTATTAAGTCCCGCAGGCAGTTTGCCCGCCTTAAAAGCTGCGGTAGATGAAGGTGCTGATGCTATTTATCTGGGTTTAAAAGACGATACTAATGCACGCCATTTCGCCGGTTTAAACTTTACCGATAAAACCATGGCTCAAGGGGTTAATTACGCCCACGATAGAAACCGTCGAGTACATGTGGCGGTGAATACTTTTGCTCATCCCGATCGCAGCCAAGCATGGTTTGATGCGGTAAAGAAAACTCATGATATGGGAGCAGATGTCTTAATCGCCTCTAACATCGCGGTTTTAGAATACGCTGCCACTCACTATCCAGAACTTGAATTACACCTTTCGGTGCAAGCTGCTGCCACCAATGTCGCCGCGATTAACTTTTTTAAACAGTTTGGTATCAGCCGTGTGGTTTTGCCACGGGTGCTTTCTTATCAACAGGTCGCCAACCTTGCTCAAGATACCGATATAGAGCTGGAAGTATTTGCCTTTGGCAGCCTGTGTATCATGGCTGAAGGGCGCTGCTACTTATCGTCTTATATGACGGGAGAGTCTCCTAATACTGTAGGTGCCTGTTCCCCGGCAAAATTTGTTCGCTGGCAAGAAACGGATCAAGGATTAGAAAGTCGCTTAAACGATGTCTTGATCGATCGCTTTGCCGAAGGAGAAAACGCGGGTTATCCAACGTTATGCAAAGGCCGTTTTAATGTCGAAGGTGAAGTGACTCACGCGCTAGAAGAACCCACCAGTTTGAATACATTAAGCTTATTACCGCAGCTGAATAACATCGGCATCAGTGCGTTAAAAATTGAAGGACGTCAGCGCAGCCCAGCGTATACGAGGCAGGTCACCAAAACCTGGCGCAAAGCGATTGATGCAATGAAAAGTCATCCTGATTCTTTCCAAGTGCAGAAAGAATGGGATCAATGCTTAAGTGCTTTGTCGGAAGGTTCACAAACGACTTTAGGCGCTTATGAACGTACCTGGCAGTAAACGGACAATAGGAGTTGATATGGAATTCTCTATGGGGAACATCCAATTTTATTGGGATAAAGATACAACCTGCGACTTTTATCAACGGGTTGCTGATTCCAGCGTTGACCATGTCTATCTAGGTGAATCCGTCTGCTCAAAACGACGGGAATTGAGATTAGAAGATTGGCTGGAGGTGGGGCGCGAGCTAACAAAAAAAGGCAAGTCGGTCGTATTATCGAGCTTGGCTCTGTTAGAGGCAAAAAGTGAGTTAGCCACGTTAAAGAAGGTGTGTCTTAACGGCGAATTAAAAGTTGAGGCGAATGATTTTGGCGCAGTAGAGATTTTATCAGAAGCCAAAATTCCTTTTATCGCGGGAGCAGCACTGAATATTTATAACCAGCATGATTTAAAAGTATTATTAGATCGAGGCATGCAGCGCTGGGTCATTCCTGTAGAGCTATCCAAAGACTGGTTAATGAATGTGCTCACAGGCTGTGAAGAACTCGGTATACGCGAACAGATAGAGACCGAAGTGTACGGCTATGGATATTTACCACTGGCTTACTCAGCCCGTTGTTTTACCGCGCGTTCGGAAGACAGGCCAAAAGATCAGTGCGGATTATGCTGCATTAAATACCCAGAAGGCCGCAAGATTGATAGCCAAGAAGGGTTAGAATTGTTCCGCATGAACGGCATTCAAACGATGTCGGGTTCAATACAGAATCTGATTAATGATTTACCTTCAATGGCAGGCTTGGTCGATATTGTACGAATGAGCCCGCATTCATTGGAAGTATTTGACTGGTTAGATAAATTCCAACAGGCATTGCTGGATAATACCCGTATACCACTGCAGGGTTACTGCAATGGCTACTGGCATAAGATAGAGGGCATGAAGTCTATTTAGCTGACGGGCATTCGTTGCTTTATGTTAGCCGTCCTGATTAATGCGCTTAATCAACTCGGCTAAAATTTCAGCGTACTTGTCATTTTCGACCTGACAGGTACCGGCATTTCTATGGCCGCCGCCTTCATGCTCTAGGCAAAGCTCACCGATATGAGTTTGATGGCTGCGGTTAATAATAGAACCCCCGATAGCAAACACTGTATTTTGCTTTTTCAAGCCCCATAGCACATGAATCGAGATATTCTGCTCAGGGAACAAGGCATAAATCATAAAGCGGTTACCCGCATAGATAATCTCTTCGTCTCTCAGGTCGAGCACCACCAAATTGTTATGGACCGTAGTGCAGCGCTTTAGCTGGTCTTCAAATTGCTGTCGATGCTCGTTGTATAATTCGACGCGTTCTTTCACATCATCGAGCTGTAAAATTTGCTCGATATTGTGGTCGCGGCAATAATCAATAAGCTGCATCATTAACTGATAATTACTCACTCGGAATTCGCGGAAGCGACCAAGACCCGTGCGGGAGTCCATCAAAAAGTTGAGTAATACCCAATCAGTGGGGTCTAAAATTTCATCGCGGCTGAATTGAGCTGAGTCTGCTTTGTCTACTGCCGTCATCATTTCCAAAGAAATATCAGGAAAACGTGTACGGCCGCCATAATAATCGTAAACCACTCTAGCGGCGGAAGGTGCTTCTGTATCGATAATGTGATTATCAGGATCACTATTACCACGGCGTTTCATTTCAGACGCATGATGATCGAAGCTCAAATGGCAGCCCGCGACATACGGTAGGTTAGTCGTGATATCGTTGGGACCAATATCAATAATGCCATCTTGCATATCTTTGGGATGAACAAACAGGATATCGTTGATCATACCTAAATCTTTGAATAGAACGGCACAGACGAGGCCGTCAAAATCACTGCGTGTTACTAAACGAAATTGTTGCTCTGCCACATTGCTCTCCAATTTTTCACGTAAACTGCTCTATAAAACAGCTATCCTTTGGATTGAGCATAGACTATTTATTTTAAGAGTCAGGTATTTCGCATCTAATTAGTGATGAGCTTATAAAGCATTCCACAGCGTATCAAACATCATTTGATGGGTACCAGATATCGCATCACTATCAATCACTACGGCAACAGGAAAGTCGTTTTTGGTTAGACTGATCATGGCAACTTTAGGTGGATAAATGGCGATATAAGACGCGTCACCTTCGCCTTTCATCCACTTGCGTTCAGCCAATTCAGCTTCATCACCACCGGCACCAATCGCCAATACGCGAACAAAAATACCTTTAGCAATACGCTGCTTGGTAAACGTCGGGAAAGGGCGATATAAATGCTCACGTAATGCCTGAGTTGAAATAACAGAGTAAGATTTATCGCCCTTGTCAGTAGAGCTAAGAATATCCCTTAAAACATATTCTACCCCTTCATCACCCTCGTAGAAACGCACATTACTCGTGGCAAATTCAGGTTTCAAATGACGCAGAGCAGGAATAATATCACTCTTCAAATTGGCCAGCGTCGTTTCTAATTCTTGCTGTTTCTGTTCCGCAAGATCTAATAATCTAGACGGATCTTCAGCTTGAAAGATGCGGCGTTTGCCTTTTGGTAGATAGTTTACAATGCCTTTTTTCACTAAAACTTTCAGTGTTTCGTAGGTACTGCCGCGGTTAATATCCGACTTGGCCGCTAGGTCTCGAATGGAGGCTGGGCCTAATTCTAATAAGGCAAGGTAGATGGCAATTTCGCGATCGGTGAGATCGAGAGACTTTAATGAAGATAGGTTCATGGTGATGGCTATGAGGAAATAGAATGTAATCTTAAATCATTGTCATTTTTTTTGTGACAAAAATTATTGTAAATGCCCACGAAGTCAATAAACTGCGTTACTAAATAATTTTAATGACAACTCTATAAGCCAATTTTCTGCTTTAACTGTCTCCCTTTGTTACACGGAAGAATATCACCATAATGACTATTGATGTCGTAGTACTCGCAGCTGGTCAAGGCTCGCGAATGAAATCTCTATTGCCTAAAGTTTTACACCCCATCGCTGGTAAGTCTATGCTGGCCCACGTTTTAGACAGCGCTAAAGCAGTAAACGCTGATGCGATGCATGTGGTGATTGGCCATGGTGCTGAAAAAGTAAAAACCGAATTTGCCAATGAAAAGAATCTAAGCTGGGCATTACAAGCAGAACAAAAAGGCACAGGCCATGCCGTAATGATGACGTTAGACAGTTTGGCGGCTGAAGGCACCACCTTAATCTTATACGGTGATGTGCCACTAACTCAGCCAGCAACGTTACAGGCACTTATCGAATTATCGAATGAACAACAGCTAGGTTTATTAACCGTTAATATGGCTGATAGCACAGGCTATGGCCGCATCGTTCGTGATGCCGAACATAAAGTAACCGCCATCGTTGAGCACAAAGATGCGACCGAACAGCAGTTATTAATCAAAGAAGTGAATACCGGCATTTTAGCAGTCCCTACAGCCAAACTGCATCAGTGGTTACCGACGTTAAGTAATGACAATGCCCAAGGCGAGTATTATTTAACCGATATCATCGCGATGGCAGTAAAAAATGGCCTGACAGTAGAAACACTACAGCCAGAGAACGAACAAGAAACTTATGGCGTGAATAATCGTCAACAACAGGCCGAGCTAGAGCGTTGGTATCAAACTCAGCGCGTGAATGCTTTGATGGCGAACGGCGTAACCGTGTTAGATCCCACGCGTTTAGATATCCGTTTAGGCAAGACGGCTAACGCAGGTCTAACGGTCGGTAACGACGTTGTGATCGATGTAAACGTTATCTTAGAAGGTGATATAACCCTAGGCGACGGTGTAGAAATCGGGCCAAACTGCATCATCAAAAATTCGACTCTAGCGGCAGGCACTAAAGTTGAAGCTTTTTCTCATATTGAAGATGCAACCGTTGCGCGGTCTTGTGTGATTGGTCCTTACGCACGCTTGCGCCCAGGTACTGATCTTGCAGACAGTGCTAAAGTCGGTAACTTCTGCGAAGTGAAAAAATCACACATCGGCGCAGGCGCGAAAGTAAATCATCTCACTTATATTGGTGATGCAACGATTGGTGCTAATGCCAACATCGGTGCAGGTACTATTACCTGTAATTACGATGGCGTAAATAAATTTAAAACAGAGATTGGTGAAAATGCCTTTATTGGTTCCAATTCCTCGTTAGTTGCCCCTGTAAAAATAGGTGCAAATGCCACGATTGCGGCAGGTTCGACCATAACAAAAGAAGTCGCTGCAGCAGAACTCGCAGTGGCTCGTGGCAAACAAAGAAATATCAGCGGCTGGCAGCGTCCAGTGAAAACTGGCAAATAATTATAAATACCTCGTTGTATTGAACGGAATATAAAAAAATGTGTGGAATTGTTGGTGCTATTGCACAGCGTAATGTGAGTGAAATTTTATTAGAAGGCCTACGTCGCCTTGAATACCGTGGATACGACTCTGCGGGCTTAGCCATCTTAAGTGCCGAAGGTGATATTCAGCGTACTCGTGCCCTAGGCAAAGTGATTGAATTAGAAAAAGCCATTCACGCTGAAACCGATGGTAAAGGCCTGCAAGGCAGTATCGGCATCGCGCATACTCGTTGGGCGACCCACGGTGTGCCAAGTAAAGAAAATGCTCACCCGCACATGTCTTCCGACGATGTGGTTTTAGTGCATAACGGCATCATCGAAAACTACCAAGATTTAAAAGCCGAGTTAAAAACTCAAGGCTATGTTTTTAACTCCCAAACTGACTCTGAAGTTGTGATTCATTTGATTCATCGCGAATTGAAGCTGCATGATTTTGGTCAAGCGGTTAAAAATGCTATCTCTCATCTTGAAGGCGCTTATGCATTAGCGATTATGCAAAAAGGCAACCAAGATGAATTATGGGTTGCGCGCCAAGGCTCTCCATTAGTTATCGGCGTCGGCATGGACGAATATTATGTTGGCTCAGATCCGTTAGCTTTATTGCAAGTGACCGATCGCTTCATCTATCTTGAAGAAGGCGACCTAGCGCACATCACACGCAAAAAACTGACAATTCTAGATAAAGATCATAATGTTGTTGAACGTGACGTCAGTGTTTTTGATCACAAGGTTGGAACGGCGAGCAAGGGTGAATACAAGCACTTCATGCTGAAAGAAACCTTTGAGCAGCCAACGGTGATTAAGCAGTGTTTAGAAGGGCGTATTTCAGCAACGAAAGTGCTCGATCAGGCCTTTGGTGTGAAAGCCGCTGATATTTTAGATCAAGTAGAAGCGGTTCAAATCATTGCTTGTGGTACCAGTTACCATTCAGGAATGGTAACTAAGTACTGGATTGAAAAATACGCAGGCATTCCTTGCCAAGTTGAAGTCGCCAGTGAATTTCGTTATCGCCATACGGTAATTGCCAAAAATACCTTGCTGATCACCATTTCTCAATCAGGTGAAACTGCAGATACTTTAGCGGCGCTGCGTAAAGCTAAAGAGCAAGGGTTATTAGCCAGCATGACGGTTTGTAACGTGCCGGGTTCTTCCTTAGTACGCGAATCTGATCTTTGCCTAATGACCAACGCGGGCCCTGAAATTGGTGTTGCTTCAACGAAAGCCTTTACGACTCAGTTAACGGCTTTGTTATTATTAACGGTTGCATTAGCAAAACGCAACGGTATGAGTGAAGCCGCTGAAACTGAAATAGTTACCGCATTGCATCAACTGCCTGGATTGGTTGAGAAAGCGCTAGCATTAGATCCGGTTATTGAAAAAATCAGCCAGTTATTTGCTGACAAGCATCACAGCTTATTCTTAGGTCGTGGCCCCATGTACCCCATCGCTCAAGAAGGCGCATTGAAGCTAAAAGAAATTTCTTATATTCACGCTGAAGCTTATCCAGCGGGAGAACTGAAGCATGGCCCATTGGCTTTAGTCGATGAAGATATGCCGATCATTGCAGTCGCGCCAAAGAATGACTTATTAGAAAAATTGGTTTCCAATTTAGAAGAAGTGAAAGCTCGCGGTGGTGAGTTATTTGTATTTGCTGATGAATCGGTAAATTTATATGACTTAGATGACCAACACTTAGTCTCTTTGCCAACCGTTCCCTGTTGCCTAGAACCTATTGTGTACATCATTCCTTTGCAGCTATTGTCGTATCACGTAGCGGTATTAAAAGGGACAGATGTTGATCAGCCACGTAACCTTGCAAAATCAGTGACGGTAGAATAATACGTTTGCCAAAAGCGGATGAATGATCTATCAGCTTTCTAGTCACCAGAACCAGAAAAGCCCAGTTCAATAACTGGGCTTTTTTATGTCCACGTTTTAGATCAATGATCTAGTGAATAAGGCGTAAATGTTAGAGGGTTTAAATCCCTTCGAAATAATACTCTTCTAAATCTTTTTCGAGGGTTTTGCGTTCAAGGTGCGCTTCAATCGCTCGCCGAGCCATTAATTTATTTGATGCCGAAGATTTTTTATTAACAACCACATTGCCTTCTTTATCAAAAGAAACCACCTGTTCTACAGATTTTTCATGTGCGCTTAATACCGTCTTAGCTGCCCTAGCCATGATACTTCTCCTTGGTCTTACTCATTCATAGTCAAAAATACACAGTGTATTTTTTAAGCTACGATTGTTATTTTTATTCTTTTCAAAATAATGACACTTTTGGCATTAATTGCAATAGGTCAATTGTCTAGTTTTAGCGATTTAATGCTGTCCTTGATTGCGTTTAGATGTTCAATGAAATCAGGGCCGCGACGCTGTGTGACCGCGATAGCAAGCATATCAATGACCATTAGATGGGCAATTCGCGAAGTCATGGGGGTAAATTGGTCGGTATCTTCATCAATATTAATATAAATTGGGATATCAGCCGCTAAGCTAATCGGTGTGCCTTCTGGCGCCAAGCAGATAACGGTGGCGTTATAGGTCTGAGCAAGGGCGATAGAATGCAACAAATCCTTGGTGCGACCACTTTGTGAAATCGCCACAACAACGTCTTTCTCGTTAAGCGTCACCGCTGACATTGATTGCATGTGAGGGTCGCTATACGTCGCCGTCGCAATCTGTAAACGGAAAAACTTATGGAGAGCATCGGTCGCCACGGCGGCGGAAGCACCAAAGCCATAAAATTCTAACCGCCTTGCTTTACTGATAACCGAAGACGCTTTGGCAATTTGATGGGGTAATAATTGGTCTTTAACTTCGTGCAGGCGTTGAATGGTGGTATCGGCGACTTTTTCGCAAATATCTTCAATCGAATCATCTTCAGCAATCGCAAATTGGCCAATATTATTAGCGACCGCTAAATCTTGTGCGAGCTTAACTTTGAATTCTTGAAAGCCATTACAGTGAATCGCGCGACAGAAACGCACAATCGTTGGCTCACTGACCAAGGCTTCTTGAGCGAGATCGACAATACGCATGTGAATCACTGAGGCCGAGTTCAGGATGACATAATTGGCAACCTTAACTTCAGACTTACGCATACTGCTGCGATATTGCTCAATGTTGGCTAAAATCCCATGTCCGCTACTGGTTGAGTTTGACACTGTATTGTCCATTTTAGAGGTGAGTTCAGTATAACAGGGGTCTGTTAAATTCGGGTCTGTATAAATAACCAGTCTTTTATAAGACTACTCTGGAGCTAAGCGAACATTCTGGTACACTGCTTGCCATGGACGTATCAAGTATTTTAGATCATTTAAATGATCCGCAACGCAATGCCGTTGCCGCTAATAGCAAGCATCAAATGGTTCTCGCCGGAGCTGGAACGGGTAAGACACGAGTGCTTGTGCACCGTATCGCCTGGCTTTTACAGGTGGAGAACATTTCGCCGTTTTCGATCATGGCGGTGACCTTCACCAACAAAGCGGCGAAAGAAATGCGGGCGCGTTTAGAAACGCTTATCCAAGTTCCGGTTAATGGAATGTGGGTCGGTACTTTCCACGGTCTTGCGCACCGCTTATTAAAGCAGCATTGGCGCGAAGCGAACTTGCCGCAGAACTTCCAAATCCTAGACAGTGATGATCAGTTACGACTGGTTAAACGTATCTTAAGAGCGACGGGGGTGGATGAAACTAAATTCCCACCTAAACAGTTACATTGGTACATCAACGGCCAAAAAGATGAAGGTCGTCGCGCTGCGCATGTTGTACCTTCTGCCGATCCGTTCAGCCGTACTCAATTACAAGTGTATCAAGCCTACGAGCAAGCCTGTCAGCAAGGCGGCATGGTCGATTTTGGTGAGATTCTATTACGCGCTCATGAACTGTGGTTGAATCATCCCGATTTATTAGCCCACTACCAAGGTCGTTTCCGCAACATTTTGGTAGACGAGTTTCAGGATACCAACGAAATTCAATACGCTTGGATTCGCATGCTCGCAGGAGATCAAGTCTCTGTGATGGCGGTAGGTGATGACGATCAGTCTATCTACGGCTGGCGTGGGGCAAAAATTGCCAATATCCGTAATTTCCAAAATGATTACCCAGGCGCAGAGCTGATTAAGCTCGAACAAAATTATCGCTCCACCGCGACCATTCTTGCCGCGGCCAACGCCGTCATTGAAAACAATACCGGGCGAATGGGCAAAGAGTTAAAAACGGATGGCGAACTGGGCGAGAAAATCTCCCTCTATTCCGCGTTTAACGAACAAGATGAAGCGCGCTACATCGCTGACCAGATTGAAACGTTTTCTAATACCGGACGCGCGCGCAAAGACATCGCCATTCTTTATCGCTCCAACGCACAATCTCGTACCTTAGAAGAATCTTTATTACGCCAAGGCATTCCTTATCGAATTTATGGCGGCCAGCGCTTCTACGATCGCTTAGAAATTAAAAACGCGTTGGCGTATCTACGTCTGTTATTAAACCGCCATGATGATGCCGCAGTAGAGCGTGTGATTAATGTGCCCGCCCGTGCCTTAGGCGATAAAACCGTTGCCATTATTCGTGGTCATGCGCGTGAGCAAGGTTGCTCTATGTGGCAGGCGGTTTGTGAAGCCGCAACACTGGGTATTTTACCCAAGCGTGCCAGCGCCGCCGCTCAAGGCTTTGTCGATTTAATCGATAGCATGGCAGAAGGTGCTGGGGAATTAGAACTGCATGAAATTATGGATCAAGTCATCACCCAGTCGGGCTTGATTGAACACCATAAAAAAGAGAAGGGCGAAAAAGCGCAAGCGCGTTTGGATAACCTCGACGAATTAATCAATGCTGCGCGCCAGTTCATCACTCAAGACGGTGTGGACATGGCGATGATGGCAGAAGAAGCCGCGGCTGAAACAGGGGAAGACCCAGAATCGCTAATGGAAGGCGCCGCCGATAGTCTTTATGACCTAGCCGTTTTCTTAGATACTGCCGCGTTAGATGCAGGTGATACGCAAGCGAGTGAAGGTGATGATGCCGTGCAGCTTATGACCTTGCACTCGGCCAAAGGTTTGGAATTTCCACTGGTTTTCCTCACGGGTTTAGAAGAAGGTTTATTCCCGCATAAAATGTCGATGGACAGCGCAGAGGGTTTAGAAGAAGAACGCCGTCTAGCCTACGTAGGTATTACTCGTGCAATGGAACGTTTGGTGATTACTTATGCCGAAAACCGTCGCTTACATGGCCAAGAGAATTTCAGTACACCGTCGCGTTTTATTCGTGAAATTCCTTCTGAGTATGTTCAGGAAGTACGCTTAAAAAATACCATAACCCGTCCACTGACCGCATCAAAGTCTTCTAGTCTGAGTTTTGCCGAAGACGCACCAGAAGGCGTGCCGTTTAAGTTAGGCGAACGCGTCTTCCATGCAAAATTTGGCGAAGGTCAGGTTCTGCAATTCGAAGGCAGTGGTGCCAGTGCGCGCATTCAAGTGAACTTTGAATGGGAAGGCACCAAGTGGCTAGTAGTGGCGTATGCCAAGCTGCAGTCAATGGACGCTAACGACGATTTTTAACGATTAAAATAAAAAAAGGAAACACTCATGCTGGCAAAGAATGCCTTTTCAATGATTAAGCTCGGTTTGATGGGGTTAGTGGCAACGACCTTAATCGCCTGTGGGCCAGAGAAGCCGGTGGCGGCTACCAACGGTGCCGACGCTCAACCTCAGCAAACCTATAACTGGAAAATGGTGACTTCGTGGCCTAAAAACTTCCCAGGTTTAGGTACCGCCCCTGAGCGCTTTTCGAAGATGGTTGATGACATGTCAGCGGGTCGCTTAAAGGTTAAGGTTTATGGTGCTGGCGAACTTGTGCCTGCGTTGCAAGTATTTGATGCGGTCTCTCAAGGAACAGCCGAGATGGGCCATAGTGGTGCGTATTACTGGAAAGGTAAAATGCCCGCTGCGCAGTTCTTCACAACCGTTCCGTTTGGCTTAACGGCACAAGAAATGAATGGCTGGATCTACCACGGTGGCGGTCTGGAATTATGGCAAGAACTGTACGCGCCATTCAACCTAATTCCACTAGCGGCAGGTAATACAGGCGTGCAAATGGCAGGTTGGTTCAATAAAGAGATCAACTCTGTTGAAGATCTTAAAGGTCTGAAAATGCGCATCCCTGGTTTGGGTGGTGAAGTATTAAAGCGTGCAGGTGGAACCCCTGTGACATTGCCCGGTGGCGAATTATTCACCTCGCTACAAACGGGTGCTATCGATGCCACAGAATGGGTGGGTCCTTACAACGACCTCGCATTTGGTCTTTATAAAGCGGCCAAGTATTATTATTACCCGGGCTGGCATGAACCAGGTTCCATGATGGAATTGACTGTTAATAAACCCGCGTTTGAATCACTGCCAAAAGACTTACAAGCGATTGTAACCACTGCGGCTAAAGCGATTAACGCTGACATGTTAGCTGAGTATACCGCGCGTAATAATGCGGCGCTAACTGAGCTAGTCGATAAGCACGGTGTCGACTTACGAGCATTACCGACGGATGTTCTAAGCAAGCTGCGTGAGCTGTCTGCAGAGGTTGTGGCCGAAGTTGCCGCGCAAGATCCAGCGTCGCAAAAAGTGTATGATTCTTACATTAAGTACCGTGACGGAGTTGTTAAGTATCACGCAATCAGCGAACAAGCTTTTATTAACGCGCGTTAATACTGACACTTCCTTTCTCTCTTACGTTGTTCATGCTGCCAATCCTGCAAAGATTGGTGGTATGATTCTTAGTCTATTTATTCACACTCATTAATGCAGCTAAGTACTCACATCATGTTATTCATTACCGAACACCAAATCCAAACAGATAAATTAATTGCGCTACGTTCTTATCTCATTATGATCGCATTGGCTGTAGTCGCGTTTATCTTGCTACAAGTTTTTGATCTCAACGAATCATTATTTTTTGCTATCAACGAAGCCTCAAAAGCCCTTATTTCAGACGCAGTTGCTGCACATCTAACGGAGCTGGGTAATGGCTCGATTGTTGGGGTTTTAGCCTTGGGATTAACTCTCAGATACCCTGCGATTGCTAAACGTTTTTTGCTCATAACATTGATGGCCGGTATTTTAATTGCAGGTTTCAAACAGTTTTTTTCCGATCCTAGACCCGCCGGTGTATTGGCCCTAAGTGATTTTCATATCATTGGAGATGTGCTGAAAAGGTACAGTTTTCCATCTGGCCATACGACCACTGCTTTTGCTATGGCTGGGTTTATAATACTGACGTTTTCTAGTCTGTCTTTAAGACTCTCAGTATTAATGTTGGCTGTATTAGCGGGTATATCACGAATTTCTGTGGGAGCGCATTGGCCAGAAGATATCCTAGCCGGAGCCGCGTTGGGGTTACTGATCGCGTATGTTGGCTGCTTATTGAGTGTGAAACCATTTACAATGAAAGGCAATTATCTTGCCGCGGCCTTTCTCGCCTTGGCCGCATTAATTGGTAGTCTTACCGCCCCTGCTGACTTTCCAGAAATCCCCTCAATTGCTTGGGTAAGATTGCTTTGTGCAGGGTTAGCCGTCGCCATATTGGTCTATTATCTCGCCGCTCTTTACCGCCTTCGAGCAGAGCAAAAAATAGCATAATATGGCGTTTAGCAACTAGCGAGGTACGTTACGAATACGGCCTTGCTCATCGATTGCAACATAAACAAACGTCGCATCAACCACCTTACGTCTCTCTCCATCGCCTAGGTTGCGCGTCCACATCTCGACATTAATCTTAATCGACGACTTACCGATATCTTCTAACGTCGTGTAAACACACACCGCCGCACCGACGCGAATCGGCGACATAAAGACCATGGAATCCATCGATACATTAGCAACGCGGCCATGGGCGATTTTGCTGGCCACACTTTCAGCAGCTTCGTCCATACGGGCGGCCACCCAACCTCCAGAAATACCTCCATGAATATTGGTATCTTGGCGCCCAGGAATTAAGCGTAAGCTCAGCTCACCGCTGGGTGCTGGCTCTTGATCTTCAGATGACGGGTATTCTGAAGATATATCCTCAAGTTCCGAGGGTGCCGGATTTTGTTTGTTACTGTTATTACTGGAAAAAATGCTCATTGTTTTTATTATTCCTAGGAAATCTCCGTAGAAGACTGATTTTTTTAAAATTATGTTTAAATATTATCCGTAAATTTTATCGGGTAACCAAGTAGCGAGTTCCGGAATAAAGCTTAGTAATACCAACATCCCAACTTGAATAGCAATAAACGGAATCACTCCGCGATAAATCGCACTGGTTGGTAGCTCTTTTGGGGCCACACCGCGTAAATAAAACAGCGCAAAGCCAAAAGGGGGCGTTAAAAAAGAAGTTTGCAAATTGATAGCAATCATAATGCCTAGCCAAATAGGGTCAATGCCCATCGCCAACAAAATAGGCGCAACAATCGGTACCACCACAAACGTAATTTCAATGAAATCGAGAATAAAGCCCAGCAAGAAAATTACCAACATCACCACCAGCATCGCGCCGATCTTGCCACCTGGCATCGCTTCGAATAATGCCTGCACCTGCTCGTCACCACCAAAGCCTCGGAAGACCAGCGAGAATACCGCAGCGCCAATAAAAATCATGAAAATCATACTAGTGACTTTCAGTGTGCCATCCATCACTTCTTTCAAACGTGGTAAAGAAAGCTGACCATAGATCAACGCAAGAATTGTCGCCCCTGCTGCACCAACCGCTGCGGCTTCGGTCGGCGTCGCTATGCCCGTTAAAATAGACCCTAATACTGCCAGCATTAACGCCAAAGGTGGAATCAACCCCGCCAGTAATTGCTTGGCAAATTTCATATCCAGCTCTGGGCGATCAACCATCGCGGGGGCCGCTTGGGGTTTAAGCCAAGCTGTAAACCCCATGTAAAGCATGTACGACACAACCAGCAATAAACCGGGGATTAATGCACCGACAAATAAATCGGCGACAGAAACCGTATCTGGACTGAAAATGCCCATGCTGAGTTGCGCTTGCTGATAGGCATTCGATAAAACATCACCCAGCAGAATCAGCGCCGTTGACGGTGGAATAATTTGCCCTAACGTCCCCGTCGCACAAATGTTACCCGCCGCTAAAGACGGGCTATAACCATTCTTCAGCATAGCGGGCAAAGAAATAAGCCCCATGGTCACAACCGTTGCACCAATAATCCCAGTACTGGCAGCCATCAGCATACCGACCAGAATCACCGAAATACCAAGACCACCTCGCAGCGGGCCAAATAATAGCGCCATGTTGTGCAGTAAACGTTCAGCAATGCGTGACTTTTCTAACATGATGCCCATGAAGACAAACAGCGGCACCGCAATTAGAATCTGATTGCTCAAAATTCCAAAAATACGATTAGGTAAGGCACTCAAAAAAGCACCATCAAAACTCCCCGCTAAATACCCAAACCCTGCAATAATTAAAGACGTGCCCGCTAAAGAGAATGCAACAGGAAAGCCCAGCATTAATACAAGACACACCGCGACGAATAAAACCAAAGGCATCCATTCCATTATGAATTTCCTCCGGCTTGCGCTGGGCTTGAGTCATCTGTATTTGAGAGTGGGATATTAAAAAGACTTGCCAACACATTTGTCGTCGCTTGCACCAGCAGCAAAATGGGCAAAACAACAATCAGCGTTTTAAGCAGATAAACAAACGGCAGGCCACCCGCTTCATGAGATTTCTCGCCATTAGCCCAAGCCATAAGCACGTAATCCCAACTGATATAAATTAAAAATAAGCAGGTCGGTAATAATAAAAATAAAGTACCGAATAAATCGACGCGTTGCTGAATCGCCGCAGGCCATTTGTGATAAAGCACATCCACACGAACATGCCCCTGCTGCTGCCAGGTATAAGCCGCGCCAAACATAAACAGAGACGCATGCAAATACATCACCGTCTCCTGCATCGCGATAGAAGAATAGTCAAAAGCATAACGCAAAATAACGACCAAACAGGTCACCACCACCATCGCCAGTGAAAACCAACGGCAGGTTTTACCGATAAAAGCGGTAAAAGCATGTAGAGCTGAAACAAAAGAGTGCATAGACAAAGGCATGGGGTACAAATTAAATCTTATTATTGAATGCGCAGAATTATACCTAAGCTGGCCCTGTATCCCAGCAATAACGGCCAGTTTGCTGATATTTCGCATGTTTTGATGATAATAAGAATGGAATCAATAACTTAGGGATCTGACCCAAGTGAATAAATAATAGATAATAATGAAAAAAGACATTGACGAAGTCGGGTATGGTCTATATTATCCTGCCCCAGTTAGCCGACATAGCTCAGCTGGTAGAGCAACTGACTTGTAATCAGTAGGTCCCGAGTTCGACTCTTGGTGTCGGCACCAAATACGAGAACCTCGTTATCATTAGATAACGGGGTTTTTTTATGCCTAAAATTTAGTAAATCCTTTCTTCTCTCCAAAATGTAGGTCGGCCTTCAGGCCGACAAAACACTGACTTTCAAGAAAGCGCCACAGATTTACGAAAGCGTGATAATGCTAATAGAAAGCACGCAGTTCCAATCCCGAGCAAGGCAAGAAAATACGGCCAAACCACTTCCCATCCCGCCCCACGATATAAAATCGCCTGCGCAAACTTCACGAAGTGCGTGGTGGGTGCGATGAGCATGATGTTCTGAACAATCTCTGGCATGCTTTCACGAGGTGTAACGCCACCTGAGAGCATTTGTAACGGCAGTAAGATCAGTATCATCAATAACCCCAACTGCGGCATGGTGCGTGCCTGAGTGCCGAGTAAGATACCCAGCGATGTCGTGGCAAATAAATGTATTGCTGCGCCAAATAAGAACAATGTGGCAGAGCCGTGAATAGGAACTTGCAAGAAACCTTCAATCACTACGAACAGTGAAAAAGCCGCCAGTAGTAAAATCACCAGACCATTGGCCCAGATTTTGGCCACTACTATTTCAAACGGTGTTAATGGCATCACCAGCAAGTGTTCCAACGTGCCGTGCTCGCGTTCGCGAATAACCGCTGCGCCTGTCAGAATAATCGAAATCATGGTGATCACGTTCATGAGTTCCATCACGCTACCAAACCAAACGCTGGTCAAGTTCGGGTTAAACATAATGTGCGGCGATTGCTGAATGGGTAATGTGTAGACGTCACGATAGCCTTTCACAAACTCATTGATTTCAGCGCCGACGATGGCCTGGATATAGTTATCACCGATGAAGGCCTGCGACATGCGTGTTGCATCGATATTCACTTGCAGTGTGGGTTGTTTGCCGGCCAACACATCGCGTTGAAAGTAGGGCGGTATGTCTAAAACAAACGTATAGCGGCCGCTATTTAGTAAGGAATCAACTTCGCTTAAGGAAATGACATCTGGGCTTTTGAAGTAGGGCTTGTAGAAGGCGCTGATAATGCGTTTAGACAAAGGTGATTGGTCTTCATCAACAACCGCAATCGGAGCGTTGTTCAATTCTAAGGATGTGGCCGATGAGACCACATAGATTAGCCCAGTAAAGGCAAAGAGCACGAACAGCAACAAGACTTTGTCGCGCCACAGGCTGCGCAGTTCCTTGATGCCTAATTGGAGAATATTACCGCGACGTTGCATGGCTATTTATCCTGCTTCGGAAGTAGAAAAACACTGGCCAAGGTCAGCACGGGTATAAAGGCGAGCAAGGGCAAAAACTGAGCAGACAGGCCAGAAAAACTCAGACCTTTATTGAATACACCGCGACAGGCTTCTAAAAAGTAAGTCGTCGGAAACAGTTTGCTAATAATGGCTGCAAAGCCTTCTAAAGAGGCGACCGGATTAATCAATCCACAAAAGTTTACCGCTATCATCAATACAATTACCGTGGTGGCGGCCAATGCTGAAATTTGTGTTTTGGTGAAGGTCGAAATTAAAAGTCCCAGCCCAGTCGTGCCGATAACGTACAGCAAGGCGGTTGCTGTAAGTGCCCAGAAACTGCCTTTGAGTGGCACACCAAATACGTAGACGGCTAGCCCAACTAAGCCAAAGAAGCTGATCATACTCACCAGAATGTAAGGCAGTTGTTTGCCAATTAGAAATTCTAAGCGAGTAACGGGAGTCACGTAGAGGTTGGTAATGGAACCTAACTCTTTTTCGCGGACTACGCCGAGCGCCATTAAAATTGCGGGAATAAAGACCAATAATAGTGGAATCACCGCTGGCACCATGGCTTCGATACTTTTGAAGTCTTGATTGTAGTGATAGCGTGAGGCGATATTTGCGGGAATCAAGTTGGGTATGACTCCAAAGGTACGCAGAGACAAGTCGGTCATGTACGCATAGTGAGTGCCGGTGAGATAGCCTTTTATGGTTTCTGCTCGAAATGGCATCGCGCCATCAATCCAGACCACAATTTCCGGTGTTCTATTGCGTTTTAACTGATGCCCAAAACTTGGCGGAATCTGTACGGCGACACTGAGTTCACCGCTGCGCATACGCCGATCCAGTTCTTCTGGGCTGCTTATATTCTCTTTTTGGATGAAATAACGAGAGCCCGCCATGTTCTGAATATAGTCGCGGCTTTCAGGGGTTTGATCTTGATCAAATACGGCAAAGCTTAAATCTTCAACATCAAAAGTAATGCCATAACCCAGAATAAACATGAGGATGATTGAGCCTAACAAGGCAAAGGTCAATCTAATGGGATCGCGCCATAATTCCAGTGTCTCGCGGTGGGCATAACCGAATAGCCGCAGCAGGCTAAAATACTTGTTTGAGCTATGTTTGCGAGTTGCAGACGTGGCAAGTGGTATCGCTGCAGCCTCATCAATATTGTCTTCAGGGGTTGTAGAGGAAGGCGCAGACTTGGCTACCGCTTCCTCTAAGTATTCAATAAATGCATCTTCTAACGTATCGGCACCGCGTATTTTACAGAGTGCTGCTGGGGTATCACTGGCTAGTATTTCCCCCGCATGCATCAGCGATATACGATCACAGCGTGCGGCTTCATCCATAAAATGGGTCGATATGAAAATAGTCACGCCCTGTTCACGAGATAGCTCTATTAACAGTTCCCAGAAGTCATCACGGGCTACGGGGTCGACGCCCGAGGTGGGCTCGTCGAGAATTAATATTTCAGGGTTATGCACCACAGCTACCGCAAGTGATAAACGCTGGCGAATACCTAGAGGTAAATCTTCGGGAAAGTCGTCTCTGTATTTTTCGAGGTTAAAGCGGATGATTAATTCATTAACCCGAGGCTCTATTTTTTCAGCGGGTAAGTGGAATAGGCGAGCATGTAAGACCATGTTTTGTTGTACAGTCAGTTCGCTGTAGAGTGAAAACGCTTGAGACATAAAGCCAACGCGTTTGCGGGTTTCTATGTTTTTTGCATCCACTGTTTGACCAAACAATTTTGCTTCACCGCTGCTCGCAGGTTGCAGGCCTGTTAGCATTTTCATGGTGGTGGTTTTACCGCAACCATTGGAGCCTAGAAAACCGAAAATTTCACCGCGTTCGATGTTTAAACTGACGTTATTAACCGCAGTGAATTCACCATAAATTTTGGTCAGCTCAGTTGCACTAATCGCAGCTTCAGTACCTGCTGGGTTTGGCTGACGAGGAGGAACTACAAGAGTATGGTGGCCGTGACGTTTTTCTTCGGGTAGCAGCGCAATAAAGGCTTCATCGAGAGACTTCTTCCCCGTTTGGGTCTTTATCTCACTTGGGCTACCCGTGCCAATAACTTTGCCATCGTCCATGGCGACTAGCCAATCAAAATCGTCGGCTTCTTCCATATAAGCGGTCGCAACCAATACGCTCATGTTGTTTTGGCGGCTACGAATGCGTTCAATCAGTTGCCAAAACTGACGGCGGGAAAGTGGATCGACCCCCGTGGTTGGCTCGTCCAGAATCAATAATTCAGGATCATGAATCAAAGCGCAGCATAAGCCGAGTTTTTGCTTCATTCCGCCTGATAGTTTTTCAGCCGGACGATCAGCAAAGGCTTCTAACCCCGTGCTTTTTAGCAGGTCTTTAATACGCGTTGCACGTTCTTTTCGTTTTTGACCAAAAAGGCGGCCAAAGAAATCTATATTTTCGAAAACGGACAGTGTTGGGTATAGGTTTTTACCTAGCCCTTGTGGCATGTAAGCAATACGGGGGGAAGCGGAAGTACGAAAGCGGCTATCGCGCATATCGCCTTCAAGCACTTCGACTTCGCCTTCTTGAATCGCCCGAGCGCCCGCAATAAGGGCGAGCAGGCTAGACTTACCAACACCATCGGGGCCGATTAACCCCACCATGCTGCCTGCGGGCAATTCTAAATTAATGTCACTGAGGGCAAAATTATCGCCATAGCGATGACTTAAGTGACTGAGTTTGGCGACATTTATGGGCCGAGTAAGCTCGGTAAGCTTTTCAGTCCCTGTAATGACAGACTTCATTCAGGAATTCTCACCTGTAGCAGCGCTGGCCATTCTTTTTCGGGGGCTAATAAAACATAAGCGAGTCCAGGCAATCCTGTTTTTACGTATTGGATATGATCTTTAAGCAGTTGGGAATCAAGCTTCACTTTGACACGGAACATTAATTTGTCGCGCTGCTCACGGGTTTCTACCGCTTTGGGCGTGAATTGCGCCTGTGCCGATACAAAGATTACGGTGGCGGGCAGTGTGTATTGTGAAATGGCATCGAGCACAACGCGCGCTTCGGAACCAATGGCGACTTTACCGGCTTCTGATGTGGGTAAGTAGATGCTCATGTAAACATCGGTCAAATCCAGTACTGACAACACTTTTCCACCACTGCCTAATACTTCACCTGGCTCTGCAAGACGATACAATATGCGGCCACGAATGGGGGTTGTGAGTGTACTGTCGGCAATATTGCTTTGCAGTCGTTGAATACGCGCTTTAGCCGCTTCGATGCCAGCATCAGACTGTATCACTTTCACATTGGCGGCTTTTAAAGCGGCTTCAGCGGAAGTAGCAACGGTACGTTGCTTGTCGACGGCTTCTTGGGGAATGCTACCTTGCTTCAATAATTTTAAAGCGCGACCTAATTCAGTCTGGGCAAGGGTTTGTTGGCTTTTATATTGATCAACAATGGCCAAGGCATATTGGCGAGATGCATTTGCTTCGCGTAATCCGGCATTGGCTTCACGCAGTTGCGCGTTAAGATCATCGGTATCAATCACGGCCAAAGCTTGATCCTTTTCAACCATGTCACCTTCTTGCGCTAAAACTTCAACTAAACGCCCTGGCAGTTTAGTTGCAATGTCATATTCGGTAGCTTCAATACGACCGTTGCCATACACCACACTCGAAGGCAGTTTTTCAGAGAGACTATCAGATTGCAGATTTTGCCAAGCATACCAACCACCTCCACCCAGTACTGCCACAACAGCGATTGTACCGAGTGATTTCAGTGTTGATTTAATCATCATGAGGTATGGCTCCAAGTATAAAAATTAATGTGAAATAGTGTTAAGAGTCTATAGGTTCAACCATCAAACTAATAACGTTATCATTCGTTAAAACGGCATCAGCTTGTTTGTTTTCACACTTCTGTAATAGATTAATACTTTTCTCAATAGAACTTATTGATATTGCTCATGCTTTATCGTTTTTTTACTAAATATCTCTCATACCATCGCCCTGCTGGCTTTTTTATGATGAGCGTAATTCATTTTTTAATTATTTTTTTGATTTTGATGTGAAAAATAACGAATAGGCTTTGCGTGGGGAGAATCAAAATATTGGGTCACTAGGGTAGGTTTCATGCCCATGTATCATGTAGGGCAGGTATGGGTGTTTGGCGTTTAGAGTTTCTCCTATTTAAGTTTTTTATTAGAAGAACATTTGCATAGTAATTGAATAACCATCGTTTGAGGTTTGCTTTGAGATAGCGTATTGCCATTCTCCTGATCTTGGTTCGCCTTGATAAATACCCCAGGCTGCTCCTGCTGCGACTTTAAGTACATCTACCGTAGCAAGCTGGTTCTCACTTAAATGAACATTATTAGACCAATGGCTGTAGGGATCATGTTGTTCCGTCCACTGTGGGTGCAGGTCATCGTCTGAGTTTTCGTCAGCAAAGCAGGGTGCGAATGTGAACGGAGCACATAAGCAGGTAAGACAAGCAGCGCAAGGCTTCAACCAGCTTTGACGTCTCAGGGCTCGATTAAGATCTTTTTGCTCGATAAACCCCAGCGCCATTAAGCAATGACCAACTGGTTTATTATGGAGCGCCTGATACTGCAAAGCGAGCTCTAGCTGTCGTTCTGTAATGGTGTGCTTAGCTAATAATATTTGCCCTAAGCGTAGGGGTATATCTGACATTAGAAGCCCTTGGTCAGTTAATAACAATCTTCTACTTATAGATTGGCATAAGATTAAAATTTAACCAGCGGCTTTACTTAACAATTAGTAACTCAATGTAATAGAAAAAACATAAATGGGACGCTAATCTATATTAAGAGATGATTGAATCTCTGATTGGAACAATGAAAAAAATATATTATATAAACAGTTCTTGATAGAACGTTTTGTATAAAGCGTTATAGATTGGACGAGGCAGTGTGATTATGAATTGGCAGCAACCTATTGTTTGGTTAGCAGATGTTATGCGTCCGCATAGCTCAGAAATTGCGTTGGCTATGGTGGCGACGTTATTAGTTATTTTTGGCGATCATATTAACCGAGCATTAAAGCACTTGGTGCGTAAGCAGCCTATTTGGTTGCGGGTGAGTGCCTTTATTGGTTTGTGCAGTGTGGGTTATGGCGCATTATCGGTCTGGCTGACCCCTATATTGTCGAATTTTTTACAAAATCAGGGTTCAGTGGTTTATGTAGTGACGGTTATTGGGAGTTTTTTAACGGTAGGTATATTGGCTGAGCGCTTTCAGAAATCGAGATAGTTAATAAAGAGTGATGCAGTAACGAAAATGTGAGAGATTAAATAGACGTGTAAAAAGAGGAAGTAAGGTTTTTCTAGTCCTTTAGAAAATAAGACGGGAGAACATCCTGTTCATCCCGTCTCAGCACCCTAGCAGCCATCCAATGGCTAACAGTCTTCCTTGAAGCAGTCCGTGGCAATGTTGTTATCCTTAACCGCTACATCCTGTAACGCTGCCGTCCTTGTGCTATTAAAGTTAGCAGAATGTAAAAAAGTGAAAAGAGTGCCTTTGAACTATTTATTTCCAATATGTATTTTATCAATATAAAAATCCTTATATATCAACATCTTAGGGTTTTTATCAATAAGTATCAGCCGATAGTAGTAGAGTATTGCTGACATAATCCCACCGACCGTGTGAGATATATCTCACGCTTCAATAGGTCAATGTCTCACAAGTAAAAACCGACAGTTTTATAAAAATTGGCCATAATCAATTAACTGTCTGTATTTAAGGTTTTATTGAGTGAATTCACTGTACTGTTTTTTGGCGACAGAAGGACTCATCTTCTTGAAACGAGGGCTTTTGCCTCTCCTCACTCCAGCACAACTGCCTGAGCCTTGGTTGCAGTCGGGTTGTGCCTATTTAGTTAACGAGTCGATTAAGGTATCAGCTCAAGACTATCGACGTTTTTTGCAGCAGCAGTATCAAAACCTGCCCCCGTCATTAAAAGAAATGATGAACTTTGATTATTTTGAGCAACAATCTGAAGCGAAGCGACCTGAAATAGAACAATCGCTGATCGCGCAACAGCAGCAAGCTGAAGCCGTTAAGCCTTTTTGTGCTGAGGGTTTACAAGACTGGCGAATTTTATCAATGTTTGAACATTGGCAAGATATGCAATTATGGCAGTCTATGGCGGCAGAGGGTCAAGGATTGATTGTGGAGTTTGATTTAGCTCAGTCCGGTTTTCAGACTCAAACGTATAACGATCAGGCTCAGCACCTAAGGGAAGTTCAGCAGGTGACGTCTTGGCTGCCTGAGGATGATCTTTATTATTTATTTAATAGACCACAAGAAAGCCGTTTAAATCAGCATGAGTGGCGACTTGTGCGGAAGCTGGCGGCTGCAGATCGAAAGATTGAAGTGCAAGGTGCTGAGAGGGCCATGTATCGCCTGCCGACCAAAGCGGTGAAGCGTGTAATCTTGGGCTATCGTTGTAGCTCAGAATATTGCCAGCAGGTTAAACAGTATTTATCTCAAGACATTAACTATCGTCATACTGAGTGCTTGCAAGCACAGCTAGACCCTAAGACCTTATGCTTGCAGACCGTTGTGATTTAGGACAATGACGATTTAGCAAGGTGATGATTTAAAGGTTAACGAAAGCGCTTGCCAGAAGCATTTACTCTGGCCGAAAACCCTTGCGGATCGGCTAGCTCACCTTCTTCATCGGTTTCTGGATATTCCCATCCCAGCTCTTTGCAGATACGGGCATAAAGGGGGTGGCTCCATTTAAATAACAACCGTTCATATTCTTCATCTGGAATACGGCACTCATCAAACATGCCTTTCAGTGAACGCTGACGTTCTGCTTCGCTCAATAATAAAGCGGCAGCGACGGATACGTTAAAAGATTGAACCATGCCTAACATGGGAATCGTTAAATGCTCATCGGCCATTTCTGCAGCAATATTCGTCACTCCCGTTAATTCATTCCCCATCATAATGGCGGTCGGTTGCGTGAAGTCGTATGCTCGAAAATCAATTGCGCGCTCACTGAAGTTAGCAATACAGACTTTAAAGCCCTGGCCTTGCAGCTGGCTGATCGCATCTTCTGTGGTGCGATACGTTTCAACATCTACCCATTGCTGGCTGCCTTTGGCTTTGCCACGAAAAGTACGGTAATCATCATACGGCCAAATCGCATGAACTTTGGGCACGGCAAAGGCGTCACACGTGCGAATGATGGCAGATAAATTATGAGCCTTATGAACTTCATCGGTCACGACCGTTAAGTCTGGCTGACGACGGTTCAAGGTATCTTTAAGGCGCGCATAGCGTTCTGGAGTCATGAAATAAGCCTTTTCGCTAGCCATCATTACGGCAGGTATTGTATAAAAGAGCGCGATTTTAGCGATTAGAGCAATAAAAAGGAAATGAATATGCGCGGTAACCCATTACTTGGCATTCAGTATTTTGGTCGAGGGTTTTCATTATTATCAAATAAAGGGTTAAAACGCTTCGTTGCTTTCCCTATTTTGATTAACGCACTGTTAATGACGGCACTCATTTATTTTGGCGGTGGTTGGCTGGTGGACCAAATTAAATGGGTGGTTGATTGGTTTCCTAGTTGGCTATCTTGGTTAACGTGGATCATTACACCTGTGGCGGCGTTAACGCTGATTTCGGTCACCTTGTATTTTTTTAGTGCGGTATTGAATCTAGTGGCCAGCCCGCTTAATGGATTATTAAGCGAAGCGGTTGAGACAAAGATTACCGGAGAGAAAATGCCGGATGAGCCTATGTCGCAGCTAGCATCACGTACTTTTCAGCGTGAGCTGCAAAAGCTAGGCTATTTCATTCCGCGCTATTTGGGTTTATTGGTGATCAGTTTTATTCCAGTGGTTAATTTTGTTAGCCCTGTGCTTTGGTTTGTTTTTGGAGCTTGGGTATTAACGCTGCAATTCCTTGATTATTCTTTAGATAATAATGGCCATAGTTTTGCTGATTTGCACAAAGCACTGAAGCTTCAACCTTTAACGACCCTAGGTTTTGGTTTTGTGGTGGCCGTCAGTTTTATGGTACCTATTGTTAATTTATTTGTGATGCCTGCGGCGGTGTGTGGAGCAACACTTTATTGGTGTGAGCAAATAAAAGCGGAATTCAAACCTGCCTAAAAATCACTTTAGGCTATGCTAAAAAGAGTATTAGCTTAAAGTTAGGGGGGGCGATGAAAGCGCTCAATGTATTAGTTGTAGATGATGCCGCGTTTATTCGCGACCTGATCAAAAAAGCCATGCGCGATAGTTACCCAAGCTTCAAAATACATGAAGCGGTTGATGGTCGAAAAGCTCAGAGCATTTTGAAAAGTAATCCTATCGATTTGGTGTTGTGTGATTGGGAAATGCCTGAAATGTCGGGCCTTGAATTGATCACTTGGATGCGCACAGAAGAGCGGTATGCCAAAACTCCGTTTATGATGATTACCAGTCGTGGCGAACGTGACCATGTAATTAAGGCCGTGACTGCGGGGGTGAGTGATTACATCGGCAAGCCTTTCACTCGAGACAATTTCCTGGGCAAGGTCAATAAACTGTTATCTAAGCACCTTGGCCTTTCGGTTAACGATACTCAACAAGCTTCAGCAAAACCGCAAGATGCCAGCGTTGCGGCATTGATGGGGGGTGCTTCTACAGCACCTCAGGCAAAGTCGGTGGCAAAACCTGCAAGTCCCGCGGCGGCCAATCAAGGATCTGCAGCAGCGCTTATAGGTAATCCTTTCGTCGCACAGACTGAGCAGACGGCTAAGCCAGTGGCCAAAGCTTCGCCTAAGAGTGGGGCAAAGGTAAAAGGCATTGCGGAATTGCGCTTTGGTTCAGGTGGTAGTGCTAAGTGCGTGATCAAGGATATTAATTTGCAGGAAATGTCTGGGATTTTTAAGCGCGAGGGAGAGATTCCTCAGCTTCTAGAGCAAGCGGTGCTGGATATTGTTGATCAAGATGCGGGGCAGGTTGCCCGCATCAATTGCTATGTTCGAATGCTGCAAGCGGTCGAAAACAATGCCGATGCAGCCACGATTAAAATCGTCATCCGCTATGTCGACGACGATCCAGTAAAACTGGATACCTTGTCGCGTTTTATCGCCAAAGTCCGCTAGCTCAATAGTTTAAGATGTTTTGGTCGAAAAACGATAACCCGTGCCACGAACTGTTTGAATAAGGTGTTCGTGTGCACTGCCTAATGCTTTGCGTAAGCGACGAATATGCACATCCACTGTTCGTTCTTCCACATAAACATTTCCTCCCCAAACCTGATCTAATAACTGGGTTCTCGAATAAGCGCGCTCTTGATGCGTCATAAAAAACTGCAATAAGCGATACTCAGTAGGCCCTATATCAACTGGATTCTGGCTGGCGGTCACACGATGACAAGCGGGGTCTAAGATCAGACCTTCCACTTCAATAGATTCTTCAATGCCTAACGGTGTTGCTCGGCGTAATACCGCTTTTAAACGGGCAACGAGTTCTCGAGGGGAAAAAGGCTTGGTGATGTAATCATCTGCGCCTGACTCAAGTCCTTGAACCTTATTATCTTCTTCACCTTTAGCGGTCAATAAAATAATGGGTATTTCTTTGGTTAAGTCATCGCGCTTTAAGTGACGTGCGAATTCTAGTCCACTGGTGCCAGGTAGCATCCAGTCGAGCAGAATCATATCGGGTTTGCTGTCTATGATGATGGCGTGAGCATCTTGGCAATTACTGGCTTCTAAGCAATGATAGCCTGCCATCTCTAACGCAACGGCGATCATTTCACGAATTGCGGCTTCATCATCAACGATTAAAACTGTCTTGCCAGGTGTGGTCATAGGCTGGTCGTCACATTGCTGTCATAAATTGAGAGCTTCATTACAACCGAACTTTGTTACAGCTATATGACAAGCGTGAACTAAGTTATCTCTACCTGCCGAATGATTTATAGATAAGCGAGAATCAGCCCAAATAAAACAGCAACACCCACCCAGTGGCTATTAATAAAACCAGCAAAACAACCTGATCTGTCGCGAGCACGAATAAGCCACTGCTGATAAATCATCAGGCCAATGGCAATCAGTAAGCCTAGATAATAAAAAGCATTTAAAGACAGCTCTGAGCCCAGTAAAAATAAACAGAATATCGTGACACTTTGCAGGATCGCAATCATCACCTTGTCGGCATCGGCAAATAGAATAGCGGTCGATTTAACCCCAATTTTTATATCATCATCGCGATCGACCATGGCATACATTGTATCGTAAGCGACGGTCCAGCTTAAGTTCGCCATATAAATCAACCAGACATATTTAGGCAATTCATCCGCCTGTGCTGCAAATGCCATGGGAATAGCCCAAGAAAAAGCGGCCCCTAAAAATACCTGTGGTAGATGAGTATGGCGCTTCATATAAGGATAAATAGCAGCCAGCGCAGCCCCCGCAAAAGACAGCTGAATGGTTAGGGTATTAGTGAATAGCACGAGCACAAAGGAAGTGGCTAATAAAATGAAAAATAAAACGAGGGCTTGTTTACTGGTTACGGCTCCGGTTATTAGAGGGCGATTCACCGTACGGGTGACGTGGCCATCAACCTTGCGGTCGGCATAATCGTTAATCACGCAGCCGGCAGAGCGCATCAAAAACACTCCAAGTGTAAATATGATGAGTACCGATATATCTGGAATACCTTTCGCAGCGATCCAGAGCGCCCAGAGTGTTGGCCACAATAAAAGATAGATGCCAACGGGTTTATCAAGGCGCATCAATTCAATAAATGGCGTAATTTTTGGCCAATATTTGGCAAGAATTGGATGTTGTCGCAAGCTCTGAATAGATGTCATGGTATATCTTTTTCGTTATTCAGTGGGTGTGTTTATTTATTCAGTAGGAAGTGGCTGTGTAAAAGCTTCCGTTACTAATATCGGTTTTTGCTGTAAATAGAATACAGAACGCCGTGCCCATGATAAAGATAGATCATTATTGGGAATGCGATAAGCACTCATTTTACCCCGGCGCATATGAGGATGCGTGAATAAGTAAGTGCCAATGGACTTGCTCCCCCAATGTTTTAACTGACATTCGTTGCCTGTTAATGTGCTTTTAGGCATGCAAGTTCGTGCATAGACTCGGGGCTTGCCTTGTACTTTTAAGACAACATCACGGCACCAAGCAATTTTCTCATTACCAGAGCATCCTAAGAGTAAGGCTTCTTGCTGGCTCATTTTTCGCCACCCTTGCCATAAGACTTGAACAGAGAAGTCCCCGTCACTTATGGCGATGAGCTGTGCTGTTAACGAGCCAGTATCAAATAATGTTTTACGCCAACCTACCGGTACGGTGAAGGTTTCTCGCTTATTCCGCGCGGACCACGACGGGAAGGATTGAGACAAATATTGGCTGATAATTGACTGATGATTCATGGCGCGGAGCATGTATGAAAACTGAGCTAAAGGCAAGATGCCTAATCATTTGGGTTGATTTTTTAGCCGATGAACAGTAGGTTACGCCACCATTAATAGTGATTATATAAACTGAAGAGAGTTGTGCTCATGAAGAAATGGGAATGTGTAGTGTGCGGTTGGGTTTATGATGAAGAAGAAGGCTGCCCAGAAGAAGGTTTAGCACCCGGTACTGCTTGGGCTGATGTCCCTGATGATTTTATTTGCCCAGATTGTGGTGTAGGTAAAGATGATTTTGAGATGGTTGAGATTTAATTTCAGCAATTTCCAGTAAAATATTCCACCGATACGAAGATAATAAAATATGTCTCAAACCCAAGTCCCTGTGATTGTAATTGGAACCGGTTTAGCGGGTTATAACCTCGTTAAAGAATTTCGCAAGCAAGATGCTGAAACACCGGTATTAATGATTACCGCCGATGACGGCTGTAATTATTCTAAACCAATGCTATCAACCGGTTTTACCAAAGGTAAAAGTGCCAGTGAGCTGGCAATGGCTGATGCGGGGAAAATGGCTGAGCAGTTAAATGTTACCATTCGTACGAATACCCGTGTGACAAGCATTGATCCTGAAACACATACTATCTTCATTGGTGAAGAGTCGATTGCCTATGACAAACTTGTGCTTGCTTGGGGTGCAGAACCCGTTGCTGTTCGTATCGAAGGCGATGCGGGTGAGCATATTTTTGCCATCAACGATTTGCAGGATTATGCGAATTTTCGTGCGGAATTGGACGATAAAAAACGTGTATTAGTGATGGGCGCAGGTCTAATTGGATGTGAATACGCGAATGATTTAAGTAATGGGGGCTATGAGGTAGACGTCGTTGCACCCTGCAACCAAATCATACCAAACCTATTACCTGAACCAGCAGCAAGTGCAGTACAGCATGGTCTAGAAGGATTGGGCGTTAAGTTTCATTTAGGTCCACTCGTTAGGCGAGTTACTCAAACTGAGCAAGGTTTGATAGCGGATTTGTCGAATGGTGAACAGGTAGAAACCGACATTATTATATCGGCGATTGGTTTACGCCCTCGCTTGGATTTAGCGGTTAAGGCCGGTCTGCAGGTCAATCAAGGCATTTGTGTTGATCGTTCGCTACAGACCAGTGACGCTGATATTTACGCGCTAGGAGACTGTGCCGAAGTGGACGGTAAAGTGCTTTTGTACGTGATGCCTTTAATGGCTAGTGCCCGTGCTCTCGCTAAAACTTTGGCGGGACAGCCAACAGATGTAAGCTATGGTGCAATGCCTATTATGATCAAAACACCGGTGGTTCCTGTTGTGGTATCACCTCCTGCAACTGAGGGTCTATGGGACATCGAGCGCAGTGGCGTGAATGTAAAAGCACTCTGTCGTGATGATGCTGGCGCATTATTAGGGTATGCTCTTACCGGAACTTGTGTTGCTGATAAACTAGCACTTAACAAAGAACTTCCCGCTATATTGAAGTAGCTTATTTAAAGAAAACAAAAAATTAAAAATCAAGGATCAAGACATGCGTAAACCAGAACTAGCCGCTGCGATTGCAGAAGAAACAGGCCTAACTAAAGAAAAATCAAATGAAGTAATCACCGTGATTACTGACCAAATTGCTAAAACATTAAGCGAAGGCGATACCGTTGGCCTAATCGGTTTTGGTACGTTTAGCCGTCGTTCTCGTGCAGAGCGCAAGGGTAAAAACCCTCAAACGGGTGCTGAGTTGATTATTCCAGCGAGTAATACCGCCGCATTTAAGCCGGGTAAGGGCTTAAAGGAAAAAGTTCAATAACTGTGACTGATTCCTTATTGAATGATGCAGCAGCGACTGAAGCTGTTGCAGCTGAAACATTGTCGAACATTGCTTTAACCCGCTTATGGGTAGAAAAGTTGGTCGTGGGGGAAGGACTTTGTCCTTTCGCTCACCCGATTATGGATAAACTCCATATCGAAGAATGTAAAAGCCAAGATCTAGAGCAAATTACCCGCGCATTTTTATCATTACTCAATGAAATGCAGCTCGCGGATGATGACGATTTGCCCACTGCATTATTTATTGTGTCGCAAGCATTGGGCGATTTTGATGAGTATCTGGATTGGTTGTTCTTGTGCGAAGATTTACTCGAGCAATCGGGTCTTGAAGGTGATATTCAGATCGCCAGTTTTCATCCTCACTATGAGTTTGAAGGCGAAGAAGCTGAATCGATGACAAATTATTCCAATCGCTCACCGTTTCCGATGATCCACTTTATTCGCGAGAATCACATTAGCGAAGCGTTAAAAACAGTGACTAAACCGGAAGCGATTCCAGAGCGTAATAAACGCCACATGCAGCGTTTAGGTAAAGAAGGATTATTGCAATTGATGCCAGAGTTGGCGGATAGTGCAATTTTTGTGAAAAAGTAAGTAAGTTCGATTCTATGGCTTGCCGATTATCAGATGTGTATTCAATTAAAAGGTAGAACTACTATGAAATTCCGTATGTTGCTTTGGGCTCTTGGCCTAATGATGAAAAAAGCCAGTAAGAATAATCCTGACTTTAAAAAACAGCTGGCTGGTAAAGACTTTTCGTTTCAAATTCAAACTCAAGATGGCAATATTGCACGTCATTTTGTTGTCAAAGATGAGCGTATTAAGTCGAAAGGTGGTGCAGTAAAAGATCCTGCCTTTAGTATTTCTTTTAAAGATGCTGATACGGGTATTTATATCATGACGGCTAAAGACAAAAATGCTTTCATGAAAGGCATTCAAGAGAAAGACATTAAGATTGATGGCGATCTGTCATTGGTTATGTGGTTCCAAAGTATTGTGAAACACGTTAAACCTAAAAGTAAAAAGAAGAAGTAAGCGAAACAACAAAAGAAGATGTCAGCCTTTTTAGCGACACGCTAATTAGATAATAATACCCGCTCGAATCACACCATAAGGATAGCCAGATGAATCTAACCCAACGGATTTTATTGGCGATGGCAGCTGCCATCTTGTTAGGCAGTGCAACGCAGCAGTTATTACTATGGCCTGACATCCCCTCTTGGCTAGCCACTACATTAAGCGATGGCTTAGCCGGCGGATTATTTTATGTCGGCGGAGAAGTCTTTGTCGCTAGCTTAAAAGTTCTGGTTGTACCCTTGGTCTTTATTTCTTTGGTGTGTGGTACTTGTCAGCTGCAAGGGCAGACCTCTCTGGGCCGCTTAAGCTTAAAAGCGATTGGCTTATACCTTCTGACGACAGCGGTTGCTATTTCTATTGCTATTTTGGTGGCCGAATTATTACAGCCGGGTATCGGCATCGAAATGAAAGCCGCTGCTGACTTTACGGCGCCTGAATCTCAGTCTTTGAGTCAGGTATTCATCAATATATTCCCCAACAATCCTGTGAAAGCGATGGCCGAAGGCAAAATGCTGCAAGTAATTGTTTTTGCTATTTTGATTGGCTTGGCAATCAGTCGCAGTGGAGTACACGGTGAAAGACTTACTCGTCATTTCAACGACTGGAATGAGATCATGATGACCTTAGTGACCTTGCTGATGAAGCTGGCGCCTTATGGGGTTTTCTGCTTATTATTCAGCTTGTTCGCCAAGCAAGGTCTAGGCGTTATTGGTGATCTTGCTCTATATATGGTTACCGTTTTATTGGTATTGGCTATACATGCTTTGGGCGTATACCCGTTATTATTGAAAGTTTTTTCTGGTCTAGACCCCATCATGTTTTTACGCAAAATGCGTAATACCCAATTATTTGCCTTTAGTACGGCTTCTAGCTCAGCAACTATTCCTATTACCTTGCGTACAGTTGAGCAGCGTTTAGGGGTGAGTAATCGAATAGCGTCTTTTACGGTACCTTTGGGTGCGACCATTAATATGGATGGTACTGCGATCATGCAAGGCGTGGCGACGGTCTTTATTGCTCAAGCGTTTGGCTTGGATTTGGGGCTGACCGATTATTTGTTAGTGATTGCAACGGCGACACTGGCTTCAGTTGGCACTGCGGGTGTTCCCGGTGTTGGTTTGGTGACGCTTGCGATGGTTCTGCAGCAAGTGGGCTTACCTGTTGAGGGTATTGCTTTGATTATTGGTGTGGATAGAATTTTAGATATGGTGCGTACGGCGGTTAATGTTACGGGTGATGCTACCGTATCGTGTATCGTGGCGAATTCAGAAAACGCCATGGATAAAACAATTTTTAATGATCGCAATGCGGGTCCGCTAGACCTTCAGGCGAGCAAAGTGGAAACTCAATCTTAATGTTACGTTTATCTTTTCTTGTACTCGCGAGTGCTTTTGCTTTTACCTCTCATGTGCAGGCGCTTGAGGCATCCGCGGCGAATAAAAAATCAATCGAATCAGGATTGATGCAAAATGCTGAAACAGCAAATGCATTTACTGAGTTGGAATATCAGCTAGTAGAAGCCTCTGGACTGTTAAGCTTATCGCAGCAAATTAAAAATAGTGCGCAACGCTTAATTGCAGGATCAATAGAGAAGCCTGCGGCCGTTTCTATCAATCATGCCCAGCATTTTGCTATTGCTAAAAGTCTTGCTAAGCGTTGGACGGAAGAGGAGTGGCAACAGCGTTTATTGGTGCTCATTCATGACATGCCAGTAGCCACACAGCGCTCTATTCAACAGCAGCTCCTGCATCCGATGATAAAAGCAGCCCAGCGTAAAGAGCGCGCGGCGATCAGTGTACAAAGTGATCCTGCGTATCAGCTTTACATGAATAAATTAAGACAACGTCCACCCGCGGCATCGCGTTGGAAGTTGGTTGAAAATCTAGATAAGCAATCTGGATTTTCACAAATAATTATTCAAGCTCGATCGGTTGTAATTAACGATATACAGCAGCAGGTTAAGGGTTGGCAGCCAGAAGGGGCTTGGGAAAAGCAAGCTCGACAAGATGTTTTAGAATTTCTATTTTACGCGTATCGCAAAACACCTAATACTGAATTGAAGCAGATAGCAGATAGCTTTAAACAGCCAGAATTAAGTCAGTTTTATAAGGACGTTCTTAATACGGTTAAATAAATAACGAGCTTCCCTTTGTCTCTGATAGGTTTGGTTAACAATAGGTTATTTATTTAACATCTGAACGAGTTCACTCAGGTCGTCGGCTTTCTCTAATAAGCTTTCAGTGACGTTGTGGACGGCTTCTGCAGTGATGCCTAAGCGTTCAAAAACCTCATCATGAGGTTCTTCCCAGGCACCATCACCAAAACCGCGGGTGCGTAATGAACGTGTCGCGACGTAGAGTAAGTTTGCACAGGTACTGAAATCGCCTTTATAGCTGGGGTTGTGTTGGCTGCGCAGTCCAATAACCACTTCTTCTGGCATGCGCCACTGCTGCATCAATAAACTACTGACTTGCTCACGGCTTAGCCCCAGCAAATACTTTTCAAGCAGACTACGATTGATATGAGGGTTCGCTTCGATGTGGCGATTAACTAAGGAGAATTGTGGCGGGAAAACATGACCCATGATTAAGTAGCCAAAGTTATGCAGCAAGCCACATAAATAGGCCGTGCCTGTATTGGGACGACTCTTTACAGGCATTAAACGCGCAAGTTCTCCCATTAACGCGGCTGTCATAACGGCTTGCTGCCAGAAGGGGGCATAGCCATTTGGACCTTCTTTCGGTACCGTCAAGGTTCGGCCTAGTGCCAAGCCTAAGGCGAGGTTAATAACTAGATCAAAACCCAGTACGCGTATGACGGCATCTTCTACAGATTTAATTTCACCTTTCACCCCATAATAAGGCGAGCGTGCCCAGCTAACGACCTGTGCGGCCATACCGGGGTCCATTTCAACCACGCTGGCTAATTCTGTAGTATCTGCATCGGGGTTGACGCGCAGTTCTATAATCTTACGGGCTGTTTCAGGCAGCGGTGGTAAATCTAAGGTTTCTTCTAGGCGCTGCTTAATGCGCAACGGGGTAAACTGCTTAATGGCTGCATGAACATCATCTAAATCTTGGGTTGGGCTTTGCTGATAACTGGGGATGGGAAGCGGTACTGTAAAGTCCCCAATCGTGGAACTGGTCGTTAAGGATTTAAAGCAGTCTACAGGCAGCTTGATCCACTCATGATTATCCCCGGATGTGATAAACAGCTCATCTTCTGCCAGTAGGTGTTCGTCAACCATACTATCAATTTGGGTAACTTGCGGCAGAGCAGGAAAGTCTTCGATACCAAGTTTGGTTTTCAGCCTTGTTAGTTCTTCAGGCTTTAGCGCATTGAATTGGCGACCACATTGCTGTGATAAGCGATTCAAGTCTAAGATGCGGTTGCTCGGGATGACCACTTGCACTTGGCCAATACTGTCTTTAAGAAAAATAACTCGAGCGAGCTTACTCGAATAACTGGTCATTGGATTGCCCTGCATAAGCTGAAAGGTATCCTCGTCGTTCGTCAGTTGGTAGTCAACTTGCCAGTCATCTAATACTTTCAACACTGTGGCTGGAATGGTCATTTGTATGTGGCCTTAATCATTAAAACTTCTCTATAGAATATAGATCAGAATTAAACTTCTGCCGATAAAAAATGGATTTAGGCCTGAGCAAATTGCTCCGCATTGCCCATCCAGCGTTTGATAATGGCATCAACATGCTGAGGGTGCTGGTTAACCAACTGTTCGGCCATAGCCTTAACTTGCGGTAATAAATGCCCATCGCGCTCAAGGTCGGCGACTGTCAGCTGCTGTAAGCCTGTTTGGCGACTGCCCAATAATTCACCAGGGCCGCGAATGAGTAAATCTTGCTCGGCGATATAGAAACCATCGGTGCTTTCGCGCATTACACTTAAACGTTGCTTACTGACGTCGCCTAAAGGTGCTTGATACAACAATACGCAATGAGATTGCTGATTGCCACGGCCAACGCGCCCACGCAGCTGATGTAACTGTGCTAAGCCTAGACGTTCCGGGTTTTCAATGATGATTAGGTTGGAGTTTGGTACATCCACACCGACTTCGATCACGGTAGTGGCGACGAGTAGATCGATTTCGTGATTTTTAAAGCGCTGCATAATATCGACTTTTTCTTGGGCTTTCATGCGTCCGTGAATTAAGCCAATGCGTAATTTGGGTAGCGCTTCGGTAAGCTGTTGAGCGGTGACTTCTGCGGCCTGACATTGCAGACTTTCGCTTTCTTCGATCAGGGTGCAGACCCAATAAGCTTGAGTGCCGCCTTGGCAGACTTCGTTAATGCGCTGCACGATTTCGTGTCTTCGTTGATTGCTGACGACTAAGGTATTAATCGGAATTCGACCTTGGGGTAATTCATCGATAACAGAAACATCTAGGTCGGCATAGGCGCTCATGGCGAGAGTACGTGGAATTGGGGTAGCGGTCATAATTAATTGGTGCGGTGCTAACGCTTTTCCTTTACCTCTTAATGCGAGGCGCTGGTGGACACCAAAACGGTGCTGTTCATCAATAATGGCCAAGCCGAGCTGATGAAATTCTACTTCTGGCTGAAACAGGGCGTGGGTGCCTATGATGAGTTTGGCTTCTCCGCTGGCGATTTCTGCTAAAACTTTCTCTCGTGCTTTGCCTTTTATTTTCCCCGTCAACCAAGCTATTTTTTTCTTCTTGCTCTGATTGTCAGAAGTCTGTTCCTCCCCCTGTTCTTCAAAGATAGGACCAAACCATTGGGTGAAATTCAGCAGATGTTGTTCGGCTAAAATCTCGGTGGGGGCCATAATAGCAACTTGGTAGCTTTCATCGACCATGGGCGCGGCTGCGAGTGCGGCGACTAAGGTTTTACCCGAACCTACATCTCCTTGAACTAGACGAAGCATAGGGTGAGGCTGATTAAGATCGAACTGAATCTCTTCCACTACGCGTCTTTGTGCATCGGTGGGAGTGAAGGGTAGGGAATCTATTATCCGTTGCTGGCTGGGGCCCATAAACTGAATTTGCGCCGCTTTTTCTTGCTTAACTCTTAAACGTGCGCGATGCATGGATAGTTGATGGGCGAGTAACTCTTCTAAAATCAGTCGTCGCTGACAAGGATGTTGACCAGCTTCTAACTGTTCTAAATTGGCCTCTGCTGGCGGTTGATGCAAATACTGGAGAGCTTGTGCCAGTGAGGGCAGTTGCCATTCTTGCAACCAGCTGGCGGGCAATAATTCGCGTAACTGGAATTTATCTGCGGCCAGCATTTCGAGTGCTTGGCTAATCATAGTGCGTAAGCGGCTTTGGCTAATGCCTTCGGTGGCGGGATAGACAGGGGTTAAATTCTGTTCCAGCTCATCTTCACCGGTGGCTACGATTTGATATTCGGGATGATAAATTTCTAAGCCGCTGGCACCACGGCGGGCTTCGCCGTAACAACGAATTTCAGTGCCGTCGGCAAATTGATTTTTTTGGGCGGCGGTAAAATGATAAAAACGCAGGCCTAAACTGCCACTTTGATCTTGAATACGCACACTCAGACTGCGTCGTTTACCAAATAGAATTTGGCTGCTGCGCACAAAGCCTTGCACCACATAGGTTTGCTGAGGGCGTAAAGCCGCTATCGGGGTAACACGGGTTCTGTCTTCGTAGCGAAATGGCAAGTGGAAGAGTAAATTCACTAGGTCGTGAATCCCCCAGTCCGCGAACTGTTGTGCCAGCTTAGGGCCAACCCCTTTTAGTTGGGTGAGCGCTAACTGCTTATCGATTAAGGTTTTATTAGACATGTACCCGCGGTATCCAGTAATAAATCGATCGCTTGCCCGCGTGGAAAGCTTGCCCGCCATGCGAGTGCAACTGTCCGAGTGGGCGCTGGGCTAGCAAAAGGTCGGGTGGTGATTAGATTTGAATCTAAATTCCCTACGGCAGACTCGGGTAGCACGGTTATCCCTAGGCCCGTCGCGACCATGTATTTTAACGTTTCTAATGAACTGCCTTGGGTTACGCTGCCCACTTGGTTGTTTTTTTGCTGACTTAACGCAGGGCACAGTTCTATTACTTGATCGCGAAAGCAATGACCTTCACCCAGTAATAACAGATTTTGGTCGGGTAGCATTTCAGCATTAATAAAGTCTAGCTTGGCCATCTCGTGGTCCTTTCTCATCACCACGACGAAGGGTTCGTCATACAACGAGCGAGTAATTACATCGGGCTCATTAAATGGCAGTGCAATGATGATGGCATCCAGTTCGCCTTCCCTTAACTGACGACGCAGTACAGCGGTATAGCTCTCTTCAATAAAGAGCGACATTTGTGGTGCCTGCTGGTGAATACGAGGAACAAGGTGAGGAAAAAGATAAGGTCCAATGGTGAAAATAGCGCCGACTTTTAAGGGGCTACTCAATTGATCTTTGCCGGTTTCAGCCAGCTCTTTAAGGGTGCGTGCTTCGGCTAATACTTTTTCCGCTTGCTGAATGATTTTCTCCCCTAATGGAGTGGGGCTGACGGCACTTTTGCTGCGTTCGAAGATGGCCATATTCAGCTCGCCTTCTAACTTCTTTACCGCTACGCTCAGGGTAGGCTGGCTGACAAAGCACTTTTCCGCTGCGCGGCCAAAATGACGTTCTTTGGCTAGGGTTACTATGTAGCGTAATTCGGTTAGAGTCATAATGCCTCGTCAATAAAATAAGAACTCTAGCAATTCTCATATAATTTAGGCGTGGTTAATTAGGCGCCATTAATGAAAGTTGCTATTTTGATTTATATTAACTATTGCAATAAAGAATGGAAAGTCTACTTTCAGCTAAACTTAGCTTAAGCAGAGTAATAAGGAGCAAAAAATGGCGCAAATCTTAGTCGTCGGCGCGGGTGATATCGGTGGTCAGTTAGCCATTAAACTGGTGAAAGCGGGTCATGAGGTTTGGGGGCTACGTCGATCTGATAAGCTAATCGGGCACGGTGTTCAGACCATAGTGGGCGATGTTTCTGAACCGGAGACATTATTAGATATCCCCAATGATATCGATATCGTGGTCTACAGCGTTGCGTCACCGGAGTTTTCTGTGGAAGGGTACCACAAATATTATTACGGGGGGATTCAGCATGTATTACACGCGCTAAAAGCCCAAGGACAGAAACCTAAGCATGTATTTTTTACGTCGAGTTCTAGTGTTTATCACCAGATGGATGCATCTTGGGTCGATGAAAATAGCACTACCGAACCCACGAGCTTTGCGGGTAAAGAATTGTTGCAGGCAGAAAATGCGTTAGCAGAAGGCTATATTCCCGCGACTTCTGTGCGTTTTCCTGGCATTTATGGGCCTGGTCGCAATCGCATGATCGAGCAAGCTCGTCAAGGCGGTCACTGCGATCCAACTCCGGAAGTCTGGACTAATCGAATTCATCGGGATGATTGCGTTGGAGTGCTGCAGTTTTTAATTGAGAAAGTCCTCGCGGGTGAGGCTATTGAGGGTGTTTATCTAGCCTGTGATTCACAGCCTGCGACGTTATACGAAATACTTGAGTGGATGAAAGATAGAATTGGCGAAGTTGAGCCAGATTATGAATTACCTGAGGCGACCCGTCGTGCTAATCGTCGCTGCAGCAATAAGCGTTTAATTGATGAGGGTTATCGATTTAAGTTTAATAATTATCAGGAAGGTTATGAGTTTATGTTAAAAGAATTAGAACTCTAACTAGTTCATCACCTCCCATAAAAATCGAATGTCGGCGAATCATCGCTCTGAAGCTGAATGATTCACTGGCAAGGTAATCGGCTATTGTCTTAACCCAGCTCTAAAATGCCATCCATTTCAACGTCGGCATTTTTAGGCAATTGAGAAACACCAATCGCAGCACGTGCTGGATAAGGTTGCTCAAAGTACTCAGCCATCACCTTATTAACCGTGGCGAAATTACCTAAATCGGTTAAGAAAATATTCAGTTTAGCGATATCTTGCAAGCTGCCACCGGCGGCTTCACAGACGGCCGTTAGATTTTCAAATACACGACGGATTTGAGCTTCGATATCGCCTTCAACCATTTCCATTGTTTCTGGCACCAAAGGAATTTGGCCCGAAAGGTAAACGGTATTATTCACTTTTACCGCTTGTGAATAAGTACCAATGGCTTGTGGTGCTTTGTCGGTATTGATGATGGTTTTGGCCATGATAAATTTTTCCTTAAACTCTTTAACTATTAATTAAAACACTCTGTTGATTAATACAGTGTCTAGTTTTTAACGCGTACAATTTTGTTAATACCACGAATATTACGTAGGCGTCGAATCACTCGTGCCAAGTGCTTGCGCCCTTGCACACTGAGTTGTATCTGCGTAACGCTAAGCTGAGCATCACGGTCTTCAACGCTAATACCTTCAATATTGGCATCGGCTTGAGTAATCGCCGAAGCCAATTCAGCAACCACGCCTTTTCGATTTTCTAAATACAGACGTAAATCGACAGAGAACTCACTATCGATGTCTTTATCCCAACTGAGAATTACACACTTCTCTGGATTGCCTCGAATATCCTGCACGTTTTTGCAAGTTTCAGTATGAATCACTAAGCCACGACCTGAGCTGACGTTCCCTAAAATAGGATCGCCAGGAATTGGGCTACAGCATTTAGCAAAGCTTACCACTAAACCTTCTGTGCCTTTAATGGCAAGAGGAGCGTCGTCACTCATATCATCGAGATCGATGTCAGTATCTTTAGCCACCAATAAACGGCGAGCGACTAAGGAAGCCATGCGGTTGCCTAGGCCAATATCTTCCATAATATCTTCTAGTAACTCGAGACCTGTTTCTTCTAAGACTAAATCGATATGCTCTTGGTCAATGTCTTCCATCGATTTTCCAAGAGAGCCTAGGGCTTTATGTAGTAGACGCTCACCCAAAGAGACAGACTCAGAACGTCGCTGACTTTTTAGGAAGTGACGAATATTAGAACGGGCTTTACCTGTGACCACAAAGCTTAGCCATGCAGGATTTGGTTGTGCACCGGGAGCTGTGACGATTTGCACTGTTTGACCGTTTTGTAATTTCGAACTTAGTGGTGCAAGTTGGCGATCAATGCGACAGGCAATACAGGAGTTACCCACGTCGGTATGAATTGCGTAGGCAAAATCGACTGTGGTAGAGCCTTTCGGCAATTCAAAGATGCGGCCTTTTGGAGAAAATACATAGATTTCATCGGGGAATAGATCGACTTTTACATGCTCGATAAATTCTATTGGGCTCCCCGCACTTTTCTGTAATTCGAGTAAGTTTTGCACCCATTGTTGAGCACGCTGACTACCACTGGTATTGGTTGAGGTGTTGGTATCTGATTTATACAGCCAATGAGAGGCAATGCCGTGCTTCGCCATCGCATCCATTTCTTCGGTGCGTATCTGAATCTCAATAGGAACACCGCTAATGCCAATTAAGGTGGTATGCAACGATTGATAACCATTGGTTTTGGGAATGGCGATATAGTCTTTAAAGCGCCCAGGAATAGGCTTGTAGAGGTTATGTACAGCCCCTAATATGCGATAACACATATCAACGGATTCAACGACAATGCGGAAACCATACACATCGAGAATGTCGTTTAAAGATTTACGCTGTTCTTTCATCTTGGTATAGATGCTGAACATGTGCTTTTCGCGACCGAGTACACGGCTCGGTAAATTTTCTTCTTTTAAGCGATTGCGTAAAGATGACGATATTTTATCCACCAGTTCTTTACGATTACCACGGGCGTTGGTTACCGCTTTGCGGATTAAACCAGAACGCATTGGGTACATGGCATCAAAACAGAGTTCTTCCATTTCGACGCGTACGCTATTTAACCCAAGGCGATGTGCAACCGGAGCATAAATATCAAGGGTTTCGCGTCCAATACGGCGACGTTTATCAGGGCGCAGAGCGCCTAACGTGCGCAAGTTGTGCAAGCGGTCAGCCAGCTTTACTAGCATGACGCGAATGTCTTTTGCCATCGCCAGAACCATTTTCTGAAAGTTCTCGGCTTGCTGTTCTTCTTTACTCTCAAACTTAATGTGGGTCAGCTTACTCACACCATCGACTAACTCAGTTACCACATCGCCAAACTGTTCTGCTAAAGCAATTTTGGGAATTCCGGTATCTTCGATCACATCATGGAGCATGGCAGCCATAAGGCTTTGATGATCGAGACGCATGTCGGCCAGAATATTAGCAACGGCTAACGGGTGAATGATGTAAGGTTCGCCACTGCGACGGCGTTGGCCTGTGTGGGCTTGCTCTGCATAAAAGTAAGCACGGCGCACAAGTTGAATTTGTTCGGTAGAGAGGTAGGTAGAAAGTCGATCAGATAAGGCGTCTATAGTTGGCACGGCTGGGCCCTGATGTGATGAAATTTCAAACCGAGCAGGCTAAAGCCTAAACTCGGTTTGTGAAGACGAGAATTATTCTGCGTCTTCGGCTTCTTGCGCGGCCATGCCTTTCGTCGAGATAAGACCCGCTGCAATTTCACGTAAAGCGATTACAGTCGGCTTATCACCTTCAATAGGAACTAATGGCTCAGCGCCTTGTACAGCAATTTGGCGAGCACGCTTAGTGGCCAACATGACCAATTCAAAACGGTTATCAACGTTTTCTAGACAATCTTCAACGGTTACGCGAGCCATGAATTAACTTCCTGCGGGTTACAAAATTTGGGTTCTTTGTCTGAGCATGCAGCCCATCGACAATGATGACCCTGTAGTTTAGCGAATACAGCGCCATGATTGAAGTAATATAGACAGTATTTGGTTATTTTTTAGCTAATTCAGTAAGTTTTCTAATAATTGCTGCTGTTTTTGGCTTTGTACTGCTGTTCTTTGGCGACGAGCGAGAACCACAGAACGTAATTCTTGCAAGGCTGTATCAAACTCATCATTGATGATTAAATAGTCAAATTCGCCATAATGGCTCATTTCACTCACGGCATCGTGCATGCGGCGGTTAATAATATCTTGAGCATCGGTGCCGCGACCGGTTAAGCGCTTGAGCAATTCTTCACGGCTCGGTGGCAGAATAAAAACACTTACCATGTCGGGCATTTGCTGGCGAATTTGCTGTGCCCCTTGCCAATCAATTTCTAAAATAACATCACGACCGGCGTCTAACTCTTGCTCAACCCAAATTTGCGAGGTGCCATAAAAGTTATCAAATACTTGTGCATGCTCTAAAAAAGCATCTTGTTCGATTAATTCTTTGAAAGCTTCTTGGCTAACAAAATTATAATCTTTGCCATCGACTTCACCTGCACGGGCTGCGCGAGTGGTATGCGATACTGAAACACCAATCTCGCTTGTTTGCTCTAGTAGTGCTTTTACGAGTGTCGTTTTCCCTGCTCCAGAAGGTGCGGAGAAAACATAAAGAGTACCGGTAGAGGTTTTTTGCATGGGAGTCTCAAATTGTGTTCGAACATCATAAGTTAAGACTATTTTAACCTGTTACGGGCAATGCTCAAATACGTTGTTGCGAATAGAGGCGATATTAGGAGTCAAATAGCCGTAATCAGAGCAACTATATTATTGAGATGTCAGTATAATGCGCGCCGTTATTGTATTTAGATTGATAGATTCTTATTGGAGAACGTTGTATGAGACCTAGTGGCCGCCAAGTAAATGAATTACGTGAAGTTCGCATCACTCGAAATTTCACGAAGCATGCAGAAGGGTCGGTATTGGTCGAATTTGGTGATACAAAGGTGATCTGTACGGCGAGTGTTGATAAAGGCGTGCCTCGCTTTATGCGCGGAGAAGGCAAAGGCTGGGTCAATGGAGAGTATGGCATGCTGCCTCGTTCTACAGGCAATCGTATGATTCGTGAAGCAGCAAAAGGCAAGCAGACTGGACGTACGGTTGAGATTTCGCGCCTAATTGGTCGTTGCTTGCGTGCTGCAGTTGATATGAAAGCTTTGGGTGAGTATACGATTCAACTGGATTGTGATGTCATTCAAGCCGATGGTGGTACGCGAACAGCGGCGATTACAGGCGCTTTTGTGGCATTGCAAGACGCGATTAATGGCTTGATGGAAGCTGGCAAGGTTAAAAAAAATCCTATTAAAAGCCCCATCGCTGCGGTATCGGTAGGTATTTATAAAGGGACTGCTGTATTGGATTTGGATTACGCCGAAGACTCTGTTGCTGAAACTGATCTGAATGTGATCATGACGGCTGCGGGTGGTTTTGTTGAGATTCAAGGCACAGCCGAACAAGAAGCTTTTTCGCCAGAAGAGCTAACGGCGATGTTGGCATTGGCGAAAGACGGTATTGCTGAGTTGTGTGAAAAGCAGCAGCAAGCGCTAAGTGCATAATTCGACATGTAAATGCAGTCAATACAAAAAAGCCCAAATCAGTTCATTGATTTGGGCTTTTTTATTGAGGCTCTAATAAGGTTTGGTTTTAGTAACCTTATTCGTCATCAAATTCGTATTCTACAAGTACCGGTGCGTGGCTGCTAAATACTTGGTTTTTCAAAATCTTAGATTCCACCACAAACTGGCGTAAATCTGGGGTACAGATCTGATAGTCAAAGCGGAAGCCTTCGCTATTGCGACGACGTGCTTCTTCATTGGGCCAATACGTGAATTGGTTTTCACCAAAATTCGCTTCACGAAAGGCATCGACAAAGCCTACTGGACCAAATACCTGATCTAAAAATGCGCGCTCTTCTAATAAGAATCCAGACTCATCTTGTTGCTGTCGCCAATTCGCGACATCAATTGTTTTATGAGCGGCTTCAAAGTTGCCACAGAAAATAAAGTCACGACGCTTACGGCGAGTCTTTTTTAAGTGGCTCAAGAATTCTTGCTGGAAGGCAAGTTTATCTTCTAGGCTGTGAAAAGCATCTTCTTTGGGAAAAAGAATGCTACCGATGCTGACATGTTCAAAGTCTGCTTGAATATAGCGACCTTGAAAATCGCACCCAGGAAAGCCTAGCCCTGTCATAATTGCTTTTGGCAATTCGCGGGTATAGATAGCGACGCCTGAATAATCGTCGGTTTCCCCTTCAAAGAAATATCCATTATATCCATCAGGATACAATACGCTGTCAGGCAGCTTATATTCTCTGTCTAGGGTGTTTTGGATGCACACAACATCCGCTTGCTCTTCATTCAGCCATTCGAAGAGCCCTTGTTCGGCAGCTTTTTTTAAGCCGTCGACGTGTAGGCTGATGATCCTCATACATGGTTCCTGCATACTGAAGAGTGTATGATACCTGATCCTTGGGGATCTAGGGTAACTTCTGGTTGGGATTCTTTGTTGCTGAAACCAGAACAGCAATTTTATTGGGGCTTATTAGGGCTTATTATGCAAAATTATCAACGTGACTTCATCGAATTTGCCATTAAACAAGGTGTTTTGAAGTTTGGCGAGTTCACTCTTAAATCGGGTCGAGTAAGCCCATATTTCTTCAATGCTGGCTTGTTTAATACAGGCAAAGCCTTAGCTGAAATCGGTCGTTTTTATGCCGCTGCCCTTGAAGATGCTGGGGTTGAATATGATGTTATTTTTGGCCCAGCTTACAAGGGTATCCCTTTAGCCACTACCTTGAGCGTAGCCCTATTTGATAAATATGGAAAAGATGTTCCGTATGTTTTTAATCGCAAAGAAGCAAAAGCTCATGGCGAAGGCGGCACATTGGTCGGATCGGCGCTAGAAGGCCGAGTTTTGATCGTTGATGATGTTATTACGGCGGGAACGGCCATTCGTGAAGTGATGTCTATGATAGAAGCAGCTCCAGGTGCAAAACCTGCAGCAACGTTAATTGCATTAGATCGCCAAGAAAAAGGCAAAGCTGAAGAGTCTGCTATTCAAGAAGTTGAACGCGACTATGGCATTCCAGTGATTAGTATTGTTAAGCTAGAGCAAGTATTAGCCTATGTGGCTGATCAGCCAGAATTAAAACAATATGCGGCATCGATAGAAGCATATCGTAAGAAATACGGAGTATAGGTATGAAGCTCGTAACGGGCGCTTTGATTTTAGCTTTAATGAGCCCAGTGGCTTTTGCCGCTAAACTTTATCGTTTTAAAGTGGATGGCCAATTGATTCTAAAGGATCACATCCCACCCGAATATGCACAGATGGGTTATCAGATATTAAATGATCAAGGCTTAGTGATTAGACGGGTTGAAGCAGCGCCCACAGAGTCTGAGTTAGCGGCAATGGCTGCAACAGAAGCGATACAAGAAGCGCGTCTTGAACGTATTCGTGTCCGTCGTGAAGCGGATCAGGCCTTGTTGCGAGTTTATTCTAAGCCCCGTGATGTTGAGCGTGCACGCCAGCGTAAAGTGGATAATATCGATGGTTATATCAGTTTGCAGCAACGTCGGATTGTTGATTTTAGCGAGAAGCTTGAGCGCGCTCAAGGGCGTGCAGCCAATCAAGAACGCGCAGGTTTAGAAGTTCCTGTGGAGATGCGCCTGGAAATAGCACAGCTGCAAAAGCAAATTCGCGAAAGCCATTCCAATGTTAATCTTCGCAAAAAAGAAAAAATTGAAAGTACGAAGGTGTTCGCGAAAGAGTACGCTCGGATGCAGACCTTATTGAAGTACCCGCCAGGAACGCTAGAAAGCGATATTCCTTTGGAATAAGATAATCATTAAAAAAGGAGCTCTAGGCTCCTTTTTTAATGATGACTATTTCTGTCGGTTCAAGCTACTTTAACCTGTACTGCGTAGCATCTGCTGGTTAATTAACTTCCATTGCTCTGGCCAATGCTGAGTAGGAGATACGCTGAACTCTGTGCGTACATATTGGCGAATACGACCTTCAACCAGTGCGTTGAGCATGTTGGCTGTTGCAGTAAGCGATATGCTGGTGACTTTCTGTTCGCGCAATTCGGCTTCACGTAGAATCTGTTTTAACTGAGTCTCTAATCTTTCAAAAAACTGATGTATACGATGGCGTAGGCGATCAGTTTCTCCGGCTAGAGCATCACCTGCTAATAGTCGGCACATCCCAGGATTCTTTTCGGCAAATGTCAGTACCAGAGTCAGTGTTTTTTCACAGCGTACGTCCGCTTCAGGAAAATCCTGTAAAATACGGTGCGTACGTGAAAAAATAGCGTCTTCAATGAACTCGATTAAGCCTTCGAACATTTTCGCTTTGCTGGGAAAGTGGCGATACAAAGCCGCTTCAGAAACCCCCACCGTTTTAGCGATATTGGCCGTTGTAATTTTACCACCTGGGTTTGCTTCCAGCATGTGGACCACTGCTTGTAATATCTGCTCGCGGCGGGATATTTTGACTTCCGTTTCGCTCATCATTCTTCCCCAATTAAGCTTTACGGTTAGTAATTAAGGTACCGACACCCTCATCGGTAAATAACTCTAACAAGGTCGCGTTCGGTACGCGGCCGTCAATAATGTGAGCACTGGTTACACCGGCATGAACCGCATCAAGAGCGCATTGTATCTTCGGTAGCATTCCCCCATAAATGGTTCCGTCAGCGATTAACTCGTCGACTTCTTGCGTTGTTAATCCGGTTAAAACTTCGCCGTTTTTATCTTGTAAACCAGAAATGTTAGTCAGTAAAATTAACTTCTCAGCGCGCAGTACTTCGGCAACCTTACCTGCGACTAAGTCGGCATTAATATTATAAGAAGCGCCATCCGCATCGACACCAATCGGTGCGATAACAGGAATAAAGTCGCTTTGAGAAAGCATGTCTAATACCTGAGTATTCACTCGGGTTACTTCACCCACATGGCCAATATCAATAATTTCAGGCTGCTGCATATCTGGAGATTGCTTAGTCACTTGCAATTTTTTTGCATGTAAAAGCTGGCCATCTTTACCAGTTAAGCCAATGGCTTTACCGCCATTTTGGTTGATCAGGTTAACGATATCTTTGTTAACCAACCCGCCTAAAACCATCTCGACCACATCCATGGTTTCGCTGGTGGTTACGCGCATGCCATCAACAAACTCACTTTTGATATTTAACTTCGCAAGGACTTCGCCAATTTGTGGGCCACCACCGTGGACAACAATTGGGTTAATGCCGATCAGTTTCAGCATCACCATGTCACGGGCGAAGCTATTCTTTAGAGTCTCGTCCGTCATGGCGTTGCCGCCGTATTTAATGACGATGGTCTTACCACTGAACTTTTGCAAGTAAGGCAGGGCTTCACTAAGCACCTTGGTGGTGATCACTGCTTCTTTGCGAGTCAATGGCATTGAATAATTTCCTGATATAAAAAATAGATGAGCTAAAAAAATCTTTAGGCGGCGCATTATAGCTTGGCCGCTTAGTAGAATCATCTATCGAATGAATATGATGAGTAAAAAGGCTGCAATGAGATTATTCTCATCGCAGTATTTCAGTAGAAAGCGCTTAGAAAGGGATATTTAATCCGGGTGCGTGGCGCAGCAAGGCGTCTTTATACAATAACTGAATGCGCAGCAAAGCGTCGTTATTATCACCGGCAAAGCGCAGGGTTAATTTGGGTGAGGTATTAGAGGCTCTGATCAACCCCCAGCCATCTTGAAAATCAGAGCGAATGCCATCAATCGTAGAGACCCTAGCTCCTTGTTGCAAGCTGGGTTCTGATGCCAGTTTTTGAATGATATCGAACTTGCTCTTATTATCGGTATTGATAGTGATTTCGTCTGTCGAAACATCATCAGGAAACTCGGAGAAAATTTCAGAAACGGTGTCTAATTGATGACTTAATAATTCCAATAAACGCGCGCTGACATACAAGCTATCGTCGAAGCCATACCAGCGATCACGAAAATAAATGTGGCCGCTAAGTTCGCCCCCTAATGTCGCTTGCAGCTCTTCCATCTTTGCTTTCATCAGGCTTTGGCCTGTTTTCCACATCGTTGGGCGCCCGCCACATTGTGCGATGACTTGATTTAGACGACGAGAAGATTTGATATCGTAAATGACATCGCAGCCAGGATGACGGCTAATAATGTCTTTGGCTAAAAGCATTAAAATGCGGTCGGGCATAATGATCGAACCTTTCTCGTCAACAAGACCGATGCTATCACCATCACCGTCAACGGCAATGCCCAGATCGGCACCTTGCTCAACGACAGCCTGCTGCAGGGCGATTAAGCTTTTAGGGTCGCTAGGATTTGGTTTGTGATTCGGAAAATTCCCGTCAACATTACAAAATAACGGCACTACCTCTAATCCCATCGTTTTCAGTAACTTCAGGCCAATTGGGCCTGCAATGCCATTACCCGCATCAAATACAACTTTAAGCGGTCGACTTAATTGGATATCGCTTTGGATTCGATCAAGGTAATCATGGCTGATATTCTTTTCTTCTATTAGACCTTGGCCAGTGCGGAAATCTTTGCGCTGAATCCTGTGGTAAAGGGCCATGAGGGATTCTTTTATTAGGGTTTGGCGATTGATGATGATTTTAAAGCCATTGAGACTCGAGTCGTTATGGCTACCCGTTACTATAATGCCGTTCGTTGTGTCTAATTCATGGCAAGCGTAATACATCATACCGGTGACAACAGAGCCTATATTAATCACATTACAGCCTGTTGAGAGTAAGCCTTTTTGCAATGCTGCTGCTAATTCAGGGCTTGATAAACGACCATCCCAGCCGAGCACAATCTTGCTTTCCCCTCGAATTAACAGCTCGCTGCCGAGTGCTAGGCCAATTTGTTCGGCGACATCTGGGGTTAAATTATCGTTTACTGTGCCGCGAATATCGTAAGCTCGAAAAATGGAGTGGGCGACCGCGGTATCGTGCTCGACCTCTTCAACCATAACCTGTGGTATAGGGGCACTGCTATGTTTCGACACAGCTCTGCTGGCCGTGTTAGAGGTTAGGCTTTTGTTCGTGGGTTGGGTTAGGTCAATCTTTTGTTTTTCCCGCGCGGCTATCGGGGCATGGTTTTCTTCAGCGCTCTGTATCATCCCTTTGGAGTGGGCTAAATGCTCCATTGCTTTGGCGACATCATGAAAAATTTTGATGTTGAAATTAGGCCATTTGTTTTCGCCCTTACGAAAAAGCTGACGCACGTAATTGAGTAGCATCAGCTGGTTATAATCGACTTCGCGTTTTTGCAGCCAAGTTATGATAAATAAGGTAATGAGTGTGCCTAGCAGGGCAACAATCCAAGGGGTGACAATCGACGTGGTGGCTAGTTGTGGTCGGGTATCGGCTGGAATAAAGGTTAAAAACCAATAGTCATTAATCGATTCGGTCACGATGGTTAAGCGAGAAGCGCTCTTTGCCCCAATTTCAAAAACCTGTAAGCCTTTACTTGGGTCGTCTTTTAAAACTTGGCGAGTTGAGATTAAGCCATGCTTTGCAGCCGCACCTTGGCGCAACTGATCTAACCAGTCAGTGCCATACTCTATTAACAAAATGCCTTTAATGGTTTGTGTGTAATCTTTGATCGGCGTTGCAAGGTAGAAATGAATTTCTCCGTTTAATTGCACCGCTTCTAATGGAAATTCTTTGCCTTTTAATGTGTTAGTGGCGAGCTCTTGTACGGCATACCCCAGCTTATCTTGCAGCCCTAATGCGCTTAGGTTATCTAAAATTAAAATTTGTTCGGCGCCGGTAATGAGAGATTTAAGCGTACGTTTCCAGCTAAGATCTTCTTGGTCGAGGTAAGCGATAGTTTGTGAATGGCGAGCTGCATTTTTTTGCTGCATTTGGGTTTCAGCCAGCTTTACTCGCAGGCTTTGTGCCATTTGTTGCGCCATGGCATGGGCATATTCTTTATCTAAGGTAGCTTGGGCGAATAGGTTCACTTGCAAGCTTTGCATCGACAAACCAAGGGAAATAAATAATAAGGCGACCCAGATTCCAAGTCTATTATAGAACGCTAATGTGCGCTGAGGTGCTTTCATTTCCACGGCCACTTATTTCTTTGTAATTATTATAGATTAGCAGGAGGTGACAATATAAGTACTCTTATGGCACCTTTATTCCAGCCCCTGCTTGTAGGAGTTAGCCTTTACAACTTATGAGTTAGCCTCTGCCTGAGTGGCCAAACCCTCCTTCACCACGATCTGTAGCTTTAAACTCTTCAACAATATTAAATTCGGCTTGCACAACAGGAACAATAATTAACTGGGCTAATCGTTCGCCGATTTCGATTGTAAAGGCTTGCTGGCCGCGATTCCAGCAAGAAACCATTAACTCGCCTTGATAATCAGAGTCGATAAGTCCAACCAAGTTACCCAATACAATACCATGCTTATGGCCTAGGCCAGAACGCGGTAAAATCATAGCGGCAATAGAAGGATCTTCTAAATAGATAGAAAGCCCCGTTGGAATTAATTGCGTCTCACCTGGGTGCAGCGTAAGAGGCGCATCTAAGCATGCGCGTAGATCTAAACCTGCTGAGCCAGCGGTCGCATATTCAGGCATTGCGATGGTATCGCCGATGCGCGGGTCTAGCACTTTAACTTGTAACTGTTTTTTCATGTTATTTGTTCTCAGGGTTTGAGTTGACAGTATATTGGTGAGCGATTAACTCAATTAATTCATTCGATAACGCTGACTTAGACATGCGTGGAAAGTCCTGCTGGTTCTCACCCCAAAATACAGTGACCGAGTTGCTATCGCTATTGAAACCAATATCAGCATTGGATACATCGTTCGCGATAATCATTTTGAGGTTTTTGCTTTCTAATTTTCCACGAGCGTAGGTTGCTACGTCCTGGGTTTCGGCGGCAAAACCCACGACAAAAGGAGGTGTGTCAAGTGTGGCAATAGTCGCAACGATGTCGGGGTTCTTTACCAGCGCTATTTGCATTTGTTCGCCCGCTTTTTTAATTTTTTGCTGAGCAACTTGTAACGGTCGATAATCAGCAACCGCTGCAGCGGCAATAAAAATATCACAATTCTTTTGTTGTTCAAGGCTGGCCGCTAGCATCTCACTGGCGCTTTCTACTTGAATTACGGTTACTTTTTCAGGTGCATCTAAACGTACTGGGCCACTGATTATAGTGACTCTAGCGCCAGCATCACGCGCGGCTTCGGCTAAGGCATATCCCATTTTTCCTGAACTGTGGTTACTGATAAAGCGTACGGGGTCGATGGCTTCGCGAGTAGGCCCAGCAGTGATGACAACATCCAAACCCGAGAGTGAATTTGAGGTAAATAGTTTGGCGCATTGTTCAGCAATTAACGTGGGTTCTAACATGCGACCAGGGCCAACATCGCCACAGGCTTGTTCGCCATCTGCGGGGCCAAAGCTGTGAAATTTCTTACCCTTAATATCAATCAAACGTTGAATATTCGCTTGGGTCATTTCATCACGCCACATGGCTTGATTCATCGCAGGGCAAATCGCCAAAGGTGCTTCACTGGCAAGACACAACGTTGTTAAAAGGTCATTGCCCATGCCGTGAGTTAGGCGAGCAATGAAATCTGCCGTCGCTGGAGCTACTACAATAATATCAGCCCAACGTGCTAATTCGATATGTCCCATGCCAGCTTCGGCTTCAGGGTCTAACATTGAATAGTGGACAGGATTTCCTGATAGCGCTTGCAGTGTTAAGGGCGTAATAAATTCTTGGGCAGCGGTGGTCATAACAACACGAACTTCTGCTTTTGCTTTGCGCAATTCGCGAACGAGCTCAGCGGCTTTGTAAGCTGCGATGCCACCGGTTATGCCTAATAAAATACGTTTGTTGCAAAGTTGTTGCATGGGAATGCCCCTTTAAATATCTGCTTGCAGTATATCGCGGAGTTGGCTAATCAAAAAGGGGATATGGACTTTCGTTGAAGGGCTATTTTAACAGCCCGATTTTAAGGGATTAATTATGTCAATTATAGACTGGCCAGCGGATGAAAGGCCTAGAGAGAAGTTGCTGGCGCGAGGCGCAGCGCATTTATCGGATGCTGAGTTATTAGCTATTTTTTTACGCACGGGGGTTACAGGTAAAAGTGCGGTGGACTTGGCGCGAGATTTATTAACGGGCTTTGGCGGTTTACGGCAGTTGCTGGTGGCTGATCAGGCTTCTTTTACGGGTCATCATGGTTTAGGGCCTGCAAAATATGCTCAGTTGCAAGCGGTATTGGAGATGGCTAACCGGCATCTTGAGCAGACGTTGCAAAAAGAGGGCGCGCTGACGAGCCCGCAGTTAACGCAGCGATATTTAATGGCACGACTGAGGGACAAGCAAAGTGAGGCGTTTGTTGCGTTGTTTTTAGACAGTCAGCATCGTGTGATTGAATATGTGGAATTGGCTCATGGCACAATTGATGGTGCCGCTGTGTATCCGCGAGAGGTCGTTAAAATGGCGTTGGCTAAAAATGCAGCTGCGGTTATTTTCGCCCATAATCACCCCTCAGGTATTTCGGAAGCAAGCCAAGCTGATAAGGCGATTACTGAACGTTTGGTGAAAGCTCTGTCTTTGCTCGATATTCGTGTTTTGGATCATATAATTATTGGCGACGGTGAGTTTACGTCTTTTGCTGAAAAAGGCTGGCTATAATGAGTTTGAGTGTCTAACATAGCCATTTAAGGGCAATTATGTGCTGTTTGAGTAAAATTCAGTCTATTGTCCTTGCCAACAACCCTAATTTTTTGGTATAAAGCGCAACCCTTTTTTAAGGTCGTTGTGTTTCCGATGCTTTGCTTTGGTAAATGCCACTTAAAAATTGAGGGAACTAACAGTTTCATCTGGCACAAATTTGACCAGTTGATAACAAGATTTTTCATTGGATTCTTCGTACGAAGGTCTGATATTTAATGACTCGGGGCGAGTAACAATGTCTAAAGTTTGTCAGGTTACAGGTAAGCGCCCTGTAACAGGAAATAATGTATCTCACTCAAACATCAAAAGTAAGCGTCGTTTTTTACCGAACTTACAATCCCATCGTTTTTGGGTTGAGACTGAGAATCGTTTTGTACGTTTACGCTTATCTACTAAAGCTATGCGTATTATCGACAAGAAGGGTATCGATGCCGTTCTTAAAGAAATCCGCGCACGCGGCGAAAAAGTTTAAAGGAGAAGATTATGCCACGCGATAAGATCCGTTTAGTTTCAAGTGCCGGTACTGGTCACTTCTACACAACTGATAAGAACAAACGTACGATGCCTGAAAAAATGGAAATCAAAAAGTTTGATCCAGTTGTACGTAAGCACGTAATGTATAAAGAAGCTAAAATTAAGTAAGCTTTTTTGTCATTGAAAAACCCAGTCTTGTTGGCTTGTAAGAGCTAACAACACTGGGTTTTTTTATGTCTGGCGTTTGAGTTTTATGATTCAAACCTGCGATGTTAAAATTGGCAGGCTTAAATACATACAATTCTCAAAAACTATTTCGAGCTCAGTAACGTATGTAGCCGTAGCGGGTTGACGCTTTAGAGTAAAATAAACGAGAGAACAACATGCCTGAACTTCCAGAAGTAGAAACCACCAAGCGTGGTATCGAAAGCTATCTCAAGGGTTATACCTTAGAAACGGTAAAAATCCGTCAGGGGCGTTTACGCTGGCCAGTGGGTGAAGAAATTCAAGCTTTGGAAGGTCAGGTTATTAAATCGGTGACCCGTCGTGCTAAATACATCTTGGTCGAATTTGAAGCGGGTTATGCGCTCTGGCATTTAGGCATGTCGGGTTCGCTGCGTTTAGTTGAGCCGAGCGAAGTGGAAAATTTCGGCAAGCATGATCATATCGATTGGGAGTTGAGCAGTGGTAAAATTTTACGCTATCACGATCCACGTCGTTTCGGCGCTTTACTCTGGGTTGAAGATCCTGTGGATAACAATTACATCAATCATCTTGGTCCTGAGCCACTAAGTGATGAATTTGATACCGCCTATTTGTATGAAAAAAGCAGAGGCAGAAAAGCGCCGATTAAAACGTTCATTATGGATGGTAAGGTTGTGGTGGGCGTAGGTAATATCTACGCCAACGAAAGCTTATTTTTAGCAGGCATTAACCCTACGATACCCGCAGGAAAAATCAGTAAAGCCAGGATGGAAAAACTCGTTCTTCATATCAAGCAAGTGCTCGCGGCCGCTATCGAGCAGGGTGGCACAACACTAAGAGACTTTGTTGGTGGTGATGGCAAGCCAGGTTACTTCGCGCAGCAGCTTAATGTGTATGGACGCGGTGGAGAAGAGTGTGTGGTCTGCGACAAAACCTTGAAAGAAATACGTCAAGGCCAGCGGGCAACGGTTTATTGCCCTGCTTGTCAGAAGTAAACGGCTTTAATCACTTAATCTTTTATGGCAGCCCAAATATTTCCTAATAATTCATACCAAGAGCGCTCTGTTTTTAACAGGGCACTGGTTTCTATTTTCCAGTTTGATGATTTCTTCGGTGCACCAAAATGTGCGGGTGCGGGGATGGGGTGCAAATACAGCTCCCCAACTTTTTGTTGTTGAAACCAGTTCATCGAGCGCTGCATATGGGAAGCGGAAGTCACTAGGGCGAACGTTTTTCCATTGAGGAAAGGCGCTGTCTGTTCAGCTTCTTCCTGAGTATCTTGAGCGGTTGGGAATAAGCGAATCTTCTCTTCCGGTACACCTAAACTCAATGCAATCTCTCCAACCACTTCCGCATACGGTCGGCTTTCATCGCCGGCATAACCCGATAAGAAAAGTTCAGCTTCAGGGTTCGCTTGCCAAATACGGTAGCCTTCCATTAAGCGATATAAACCCGTGCCGCAGAGCTGCGCCATCGGTGGAATGTCTTCGCTTACCGAATGGCAATTGCCAAGCACGACAACCGCATCTATAGGTAGTGAAAGGTCAAAGCTAGGATACTGATGCTCTAGTGGATAGAGCACCGAGTTAGCAAAAGGCTGCCAGCTGAATAGCATGAGTAAGGCAACTCCAGAGAAGGCAATTATGCGGCCGATGGCTACCTTCCAGAAACTCAGGATTAATCCAAATAGAATAATTAAGCAGCAAAAAGGCAGAGGCATTAGCCACATGCTAATTAGCTTTTTGATGATAAATCCGAGTTCCATACGCTACCTTAATTTAATCTGAGCGGGTTTAATTCCCCGCCGCTTGCGGCGTATTGTAGGTTAGCCTTTAGGCTAACAACTTGTCGCGCTAAAGCACGACCTACATTAGATTTAATTGTATTCTGATTATTTAGAAAGCAATTTTACCAGCCATTATTCAGAAACCTGTGATTCGCCAAAGGCTCTTGGGTCAGAAGCGGCTGTCACTGCACCTGTTTTCTTATCCCACAAAATCGCCTGCATATTGCCATATTCACGACCAATATTTTTCAGCTTGTGACCTTTGCTCTCAAGGGCATTAATTTCAGCGGCGCTAAAGGTATTCGGCTCATGCTGAATAACATCAGGCAGGTATTGATGATGAAAACGTGAGCGGCCAACCCAGTCGCCAACAGGCTTCTCATCAATGTGCTCCAAAATGCCCAGCATCACCATGGTGATAATACGGCTGCCACCTGGTGTGCCAATTAAGGCAACAGCATCATTACTTTCTACAAACGATGGGCTCATGCTCGATAGTGGGCGCTTGTTGGGTGCAATAGCATTAGCGGCATTGCCGACTAAGCCATAAGCATTCGGTTCACCCGGCTTGGCCGAGAAATCATCCATCTCGTTGTTTAATACCACTCCCGTATTGGCCACGGTGAAAGCCGAACCAAACGGTAGGTTAATACTTAATGTGGCTGAAACACGGTTACCTGCTTTATCGAGTACTGAAAAGTGGGTGGTATGGAAACCTTCTTGAATATTTTTAGGGCCTTTTAAGCTCAAGCTGTTGGTCGCTTTATTCATATCAATGCCAGTGACATAGGCTTTGGCGCGCTCTAGGCTGATCAGCTCTGCCGTGGGCACATCAACAAAGTCTGGATCGCCTAAAAATTCTGCGCGATCTTTATAAGCACGGCGCATAGTTTCAACAATTAGGTGGGTTTTATCCGCGTTATTAAGGGTATTCAGTTCGTATTGCGACAGCATATTTAACATTGCAGCAATCGCGATACCACCAGAAGAAGGCGGTGGCGCACTGACGACTTTATGCCCCTTGTATTCAATTTCAATCGGTTGGCGTTCAATAATGTTGTAGTTGGCTAAATCGTCTAATGTCCAAATACCGTTGGCGGCTTGGACTCCTGCGACTAAGCGACGCGCGCTTTCACCTTTATAAAAACCATCAAAACCTTTGTCGGCAATTTGCTGTAACGTCCAAGCAAGATCCGGCTGTTTAATCAGTGCACCCATTTCAGGGATTTGTTGTTTATTGTTTAAGAAAATACTAGCGCTGGTGGGATAGCGTTTAAGCGCTTCAAGGCGATAGCCGATGAGTTTTTGATAATGCGAATAAACCGGAAAGCCTTCGTTGGCTTGTTGAATCGCTGCGGCTAAGGTTTTCTTTAACGGCAGTTGGCCGTACTTTTCTGCTAAGTGAACAAAAGCGGCGGCTTGGCCAGGAATTCCCGCAGCCAATGCGCCATTCACCGCGATGTCACGATTAACACTGCCATCTTCTTTTAAATATAAATTGGCATGGGCAGAAGACGGGGCTTTTTCACGGGCGTCGATAAAGATACTTTTATTAGCTTTTGCTTCATGAATTAACCAGAAGCCACCACCGCCAAGGCCGGCACTATAAGGTTCGACTACGCCCAATGAGGCTGCAACGGCAATCGCGGCATCAAACGCATTTCCGCCTTGATTAAGAATGTCCATTCCTGCCTGGGTTGCTAGTGGATGTGCACTGGCAATCGCCGCTTGCTTGGGTATTGAAAACGGAGTTGATAATGGTATTGCGACCGATTCAGTTGAAATGCCGGTTTTCGAGCAAGCGCTGATACCGATGAGGACTGATAGGCCGAGTGAAATTTTAATAAGTTTAGATGAAGTAGGGAGCATGGATACGATATCCTTTTAAGCAAATAATTTTGCAGCTACCTTGGCAAGAACTTGCCATGATGGCAAGTTCTAAAGAGATTGAGCCGGTTTTTTGCAGCACGCTGCCTTGTGAAAACTAGATCGATTTTCCGGTAAGTAATTCGTATTTTGCTTCTAGTTCTTCTTTGCTTTCTTCATTGTCTGGGTCAAGCGGAATGCAATCGACTGGGCAAACATCAACACATTGAGGTGTATCGTAATGGCCAATACATTCGGTGCATTTTGAAGGGTCGATTTCGTAAATTTCTTCCCCTGGAGTAATCGCTTCGTTAGGACACTCTGGTTCGCATACATCGCAGTTAATGCATTCATCTGTAATGATTAATGACATGTTCTTTTCCTCACGCTTTTTCTTTCAGGGCTTTGGCAACCGCAGGGTGAACGAACTTACTAATGTCGCCATTGAGGGCGGCAATTTCACGCACCAGTGTTGATGAAATGTAGGAGTAATGTTCGGCAGGAGTCAGAAACATGCTTTCTACATTGGGTGCTAATACACGATTCATATTGGCCAGTTGAAATTCGTATTCAAAATCCGATACTGCGCGTAGGCCGCGTAAAATGATGTTAGCATTTTTCTCTTTTACAAAATCAGCCAGTAAGTTGCTGAAACCAACGATTTCGACGTTGTGTAAATGCCCGAGCACTTCATTGGCAAGGTCTACACGGGTCTCGATATCGAGAGTCGGTTTTTTCTTCGGGTTATCAGCAACCGCCAAAATGATGTGGTCAAACATGCGCGCGGCCCGCTCAACCAAGTCAGTATGTCCGTTGGTGATCGGGTCAAATGTTCCAGGATAGACAACTATGTTCATAGTGGGCTCATCATTCTGTCAGTTAAAAAATTATAAATTTAAAAAATAAGGCGCGGTATTTTAACCGAATTGACTAAAAAACGATAGCGCACTGTGGCTCTTGGCTGCTCCGAAGATGTAAGCGAACGATATTAGGGCTGCAACGAACGCCCAGTTTTTTCCTTGTTTGATGGCAATAATACCGAAGGCAATGTAACCCACTAGCCCTAAAACTTTTCCTGTTAACCAGTGATCAGTCAATGGATATTGGCCAATCATGACGCATAACCAAATGGCAAATATCAGCAAGAAGGTATCGATGATGTGCGGTAATATTTTTAGTACTTTGTTGCTTTTGAAGGCAGGCTTAAATTTGAATAAAGCAAAGCGAATAATAAATAATAAGATGCTTAAGTAAGCTAATCCGATGTGTGAATGTTTAAGAGCGCTATAATCCATGGTTTATCTCGGCTTATTCTCTGAAGAGAAATTTTGGTTGGGAGTTGATTGAACGTTAATTTTATCGATAGTTTGATCGTTGCTGCAAAGTACCTTGTTTGGCTTACATTGCCAAGTTTCTTTGCCTTAGCTTACATGCTGTTTTGTTAATCGCTTAACTCATTATTTTGCTAGCGATTTCATTAGCTCGCTCGGGTATTCAGACTCAGGGTTGAGTCTGAATCGCGGTTACAATTTTCAGCATTTTCTTTGGATTAAAAGGCGGTTTGATAAAACCAAAATAATTGCCATTAGGGTCGAGTATCGTAATATTGGCACTATGATCCATTAAATAACCCAGCTCAGTATCGGCTTCACCTTGTACATTTCTGCGTTCAACCTTGGCATACACCGCATTGAGCTGAGCGGCAAAACTACGTAACGAAGCAGGCTTGCCCGTGAACGCGGTAAAGCTCGGATCAAAATAATCCATGTAGGTTTTTAACTGCTCAGGCGTATCGCGTTCAACATCAACACTCACTAATACTACCTGAGTTTGCGACTGCATTTCAGGGCTTAATTTTACCCACATTTGTTGCATCACCGCCAAGGTTGTTGGGCAGACATCAGGGCAAAAAGTATAACCAAAAAATAGAAAAGACCACTTTCCTACGTTCTCATTTTTACCAACGGTTTGACCTTCCTCATTTAAAAAAGGCACGTCTGTGACGTTAATAGGTTGAGGGAAAATAAAAGCTCCGCTATCTTCCAGTTGTTCTGATAACGAGGCAGAGTCTGGGTCATTAGAAGACAGAGACTGCCAAGCTATAAAAGCCGCTAAACCTAATACTAAGCTCATGGCCGCCAAAATAGGCATCAAGTTTTTCTTCTCTGGCGGCGTATTATTTTCGATTGGCGACATAAGTATTCTCAATAAAGTAAACTGGTCATCTGTCACATCATACAGAAACTGTTTCCATCATGCTGCAACTTCAAAAACGTATTCTACAGCTCGCTTGGCCGATCATGCTAAGCAATATCACGGTGCCATTACTGAGTTTAGTGGATACCGCTGTGCTTGGACATTTATCCGAAGTGAGTTATCTAGGCGGTGTTGCTCTGGGTGGCCAAGTCGTGACGCTATTATTATGGAGCTTTGGCTTTCTTCGCATGGGAACAACATCATTGAGTGCCCATGCGACTGGCGCCAGCTTAGCAGGTGGATCAAATGATCAGGGTAGCCTAGAGCGAGTTTTACACAATGGGCTACTTATGGCGCTTTTTATCAGTCTTCCTTTAATGCTATTTGCCTTTTTAGCCCTCGAAAATATCATCGCATTTATTGGCGGCAGCGAAACGGTTCAAATATTAGCGGTTGAGTATGCCAGTATTCGTTTAGGGGCTACGCCGGCGGTACTGATTCAATATGTGTTGATAGGCTGGTTTATCGGACGTGGTGAAACCAAGGTTCCTTTAATATTACTCATCGCCAGTAACAGCCTTAACGCATTGCTCGATGTGATTTTGGTTTACGGCTATGGACTGACCAGTGACGGCGTTGCGTGGGCAACATTATGTGCCGATTACTTTGCTGCGAGCTTAGGGTTATATTGGGCGTATCGTACCGTGACTCAGGGGCAAAAAAATAATCGATGGTCATTCAACTGGCCAAGCTGGCAAGAGCTGAAGCCGCTGATTAATATTAATCATCAGCTATTTGTTCGTACCTTGTGTCTATTAAGTGTCTTTATCTTCTTTACCGCACAGGGTGCCCAGCAAGGGGATTTAGTCTTAGCGGTGAATGCCATTATGCTCACCTTGTTACTGTTAATTTCTAATGCCCTTGATGGTTTTGCCCATGCGGCTGAAAGCTTAGTTGGCCAAAGTTTGGGGGCAAAAAACTTTCGCCAGCTGCGACAAAGTATCTGGTTAACGGGAACCAATGCCTTAATCATTGCTCTTATCATGGTGGCGGGCTTTGCTTGGCAAGGTGAAAATTTACTGGGACTGCTAACCGATCAGCAAGACGTATTGACCGTGGCGATTGAATACAGCCCCTGGTTGATCTGGCTCCCTTTAATTGGCTGCAGCAGTTATTGGCTAGATGGCATTTTTATCGGCATGCAAGCGAGCGCTCCGATGCGTAATGCCATGTTATTGGCAGCCATTATTGTATTTTTGCCTGTCTGGTTTCTGACACAAGAACTAGCCAACCACGGTTTATGGCTCGCCTTTTATTCGTTTTTATTGGCCCGATCACTCTTTATGGTGCCCGCATTTCTGACAATACTGAACAAACATCAAATATTTGTTGGAAAAAACTAGCGGAAGCGTCAAACTTTACTATACTTTTTTCATAACGGTAAGGGAGTGTAACTAACCTACTGTTTTTAAAGGGTTTTTTAAATACGTATAACAAGTGGTCTTTTATAAAAACAAAGCGTCGTCGAGTTATCGCTTTGACCATTGAGTGTTTAGTGAACACCTTTTAATATTTTGCGAAGTGCTAACCGATAAAAGCTTACTTATTTTAGAGTAGTTGGAGATTCAAAATGATGAACACTGAAGCGTTGCAACAATTGATTCAAAAGTCCGTTGCCGAAGAACAACAAACTGGACAGCTTCATCAGCTATTACAACAGCGTTTAGAGACTGTAGAGCGCATTGTACAATTACCAGAAGTAGAAGCGCTTGAGCGCTTATACGAATTTGTTATACGTTATATTCAGCAAGTGCCGCAAATGCTAGAAGACTTGCACCAGGGTGCGGTTGAAGCGGGGTTGCTTAATTATGTTAGCCCTATTCTAGAAGTGGTTGAGGGTTTCTTTATGGCACCGCCAAAAGAGCTTAATAAAGAAACAGGCTTAGCAGCATTAATGGACGAAGCCTTTCTAGCGCACCGTTTATTTGAAGAAGTGAACGATACTTATATCATGCGCGTCGGTCAGCCAATGATCCCATTTGATATGACTATGTCGAATGTGATTGTGCACTCACTGATTAGTGAACCCTATGCCAACGAGCTTGAGCAAGTAGTGATGATCGCAACCAAAGGCATTTTCGGTGAAGAAAATGCCTACGAAAAAAATGATAAATTCTTAGCCTTTATGGATAAGAAAGAAAACGATAATCTAATTCAAATTGCCCAACGCTGGCCGTGCATGTCGACGCAAATGGGTCTTGATAGCCACCTTCAATTTGCTTAATACCTTATTAGTTTAAGCTTTTTGCTAAAAACTCATACAGCGCTTGAATCCGAGCGCTGTTCTTTAAATCTTTATGATATACAAACCACAAACCTTCTATACCGTGTTCAATCTTGATATCCAATTGCTGTAAATTATTATACTTAATGGAGTGATGAACTCCCATTGGGCCAATTGCCATGCCCTCGACAACCGCACTATGAATATCGGGAAAGTGATTGCTCTGATAAATGATTTGTTCTTCGTTTATGTGCCTGAGTACTTGTTTAACGAAAGGAATATGGCGCTTATTATCACTTGGTAAGGCCCATAAATGCTGGTTATATTCATCACAGTTTTTAGGCAGTCCATATTCTTGTACATAGCTATCGGCGGCAAAATAATGAATCTCAGGAGCGTTCAGCTTTTTAACGATTAAGTCAGGCTCATTGGGTTGAGCCCCCGCACGTAAAGAAACATGAGCTGCCCCCGTGGCTAACGGGATAATTTCATCCGTCGCGATTATTTGAATGCGCAATTTAGGATAAGCCTGGCGAAAGGCTTTTAGCGCCGGATTTAAAATCGGTGAAAAATCAGTTAGGGTCGTGATGCGTAAATTGCCGCTGATATTCTTTTCAGCACTGGCCATTAAATTCTCTAAGCGGCTAAAGCTTTTATGAATGTCGGGCAACTCTTTAACCACTAGCTCACCTGCATCCGTCAGCTGATAGCCCCGTTGATGGCGAATAAATAGCTTAGTATCTAGGCTTTCTTCTAAGCGATTTACATGGCGAAGTACGGTTGCATGGTTCATGTTCAATACCTTGCCAGCCTTGGTTAACGTACCTGATTTGGCAACTTGATAAGCAATGCGAAAATCATCCCAGCTAGCTTGCGACATGGTATTACCTCGATAAAAATTGAGTTGTGCATATATGCACAATAGTTTCCCTTTTTTATCTATTTTTCAACAAGTAGTTTCAGCGTACAGTAGATTTATTGAATCTTTAGTGAAAAAAGACGTCGAACGTTACGCTGTCGTCATGAACCGCATGAATAATGGAAATACCATGGTAAAGAACAGTAAAACTGGTTACGGCTGGGTCGCAATCGCCTTACATTGGTTAATGGCACTTGGCATATTTGGTATGTTCGGCCTCGGTTTATACATGGTTGAGTTAACCTATTATGATACCTGGTATCGAGGCTCGCTTGAGCTGCATAAAAATATTGGTTTTTTACTGCTGCTGATCTGGATGATAAGAATTACTTGGCGTTGGTTTAATACCCACCCAGACATTAGCGGCACAGCATTCGAAAAGAAGGCCGCGCATTATGTGCATTTATTATTGTATTGCCTGATGATTGCATTGATGACAACGGGTTACTTAATTTCGACCGCTGATGGGCGAGGCATTGACGTATTTGGACTCATCGAAATACCAGCCATGTCGATTAGCATTGAAAACCAAGAAGATATTGCTGGTGACATTCACTGGGGATTGGCTTGGAGTTTGATCTTAATGGTTACGTTGCACGCTTTGGCGGCTATTAAGCATCATTTTATCAATAAAGATGGTACTTTGTTAAAAATGATTCGTCCTAAGGCCGATTCATAATTAAAACTTATCCTTAGGAGGATGCATGAAAAAATTACTACTGACCGCTGTCACAACATCGGCTATCACACTAGGCTCTTTGTTTTCAATTTCTGCGCAAGCGGCTGATTATAAAATTGATACCGAAGGTGCTCACGCATTTGTTCAGTTCAAAATAAAGCACTTGGGTTATAGCTGGTTATTAGGTCGCTTTAATACGTTTGACGGTGGATTTTCTTACGACGCTGCGTCCCCTGAAAAATCTAAAATTGAAGTCGTTATTGAAACCGCTAGTTTAGATTCAAACCACGCTGATCGTGATAAGCACTTGAAAGGCACTGACTTCTTAAACGTTAAAGAATTTCCAAAAGCCGTATTCAAAAGCACCGGCTTTGAAGTGAAAGATGATAATAACGCTGTTGTAACAGGCACTTTCATGTTGCATGGCGTGAAGAAAACAATCAGCTTCCCAGTACAAAAAATTGGTGAAGGTAAAGATCCATGGGGTGGTTACCGCACAGGCTTTGAAGGCAAAACGACGTTGAAACTATCCGATTATGGTATTACTTATAACCTAGGTCCTGCCTCTACTCATGTAGAAATAGAACTGTATTTAGAAGGTATTCGTAAGTAAATAATGCGTTAATGGATTGTTTATAAACGTGATAAAAAAGCCCAGATAATTCTGGGCTTTTTTATGTCTATAATATACTGCGTTAATGATGGTTAGAAACTATGATCACTGATACTGCGCTTAGAGACATTTTTTATGTAACTTTATTTCGTTATTATTAAAACTAATTGTATCTTGCAGATAGGAATATTAAATGTGTTAATGCATCCGCTAAAATTTAGTAAAGAATATATAACGGACTTGTTCCACAATAAAATGGAGAAATAATGAAAAATTTATTATTGTTAGGCATCGCTTTGATATTGGCAGGCTGTGCTTCGTCCCCTTATCAGTATTACGGTGAAAAACCAACTCAGGTTACTGGTAAATACATGTTCAAGCTGGGAGAAACAACGCTGACTCTTAATACAGAAAGACAGCCAGCAGGTTATCTGAACCAGAATCAACTTGAGGGTGTTCTAGAAGAAAAACTGATTGCACACCTGGAAGAAAATGAGATGTACAGTGAGAGCAGTAATTTGACAGCTAATGTGATTGTAAATTATCAGCGTAAATTTGGGTATGGCGACTCATTGGCTAAACCAAAATTCTCCTTCACCGTGGACGTTTTTGATGGAGAAAGAAAAGTTGGTTCAACAGCAACAGGTTTAGTAACCACTTCATTTGGCACTTTCGGAAATGCTGCTGTGAATGCTCAAATTGGTACGGGAACCTGGGATGAAGAAAATGAGCCAGAAGATATCGATATGATAGCTCTTTCTATATCTCAGGATTTAGCAGAGTTCTGAGTAATATTAAGTCGGTTTTTATATAAAAGCCGACTTAATTTTATTATTTTTATACTAACTTTATAAATAAAGTTAGTATAAATGACATCAGAATCCGACGTAACTGAAAATAAAAAAGACCCTATTTGATATCACATAACATGGATGTCCATGTAGTTCTCATGTAGTTTTCCCTCGTAGTTCTCTATCCTGAGATGGATCTTTTAGCGTCATAATCACTTACAATATACACGAGTTAAATAACATAATAAGGCGTCATGAAAAAACTAATAATTCCTTTATTTATAACGCTATCTGTTAGTGCATGTACAAATATTACGCCATCAGTAGGTGCTGAGAAAGCTAGAGATCAGCCAATATTAACCAGCTATAATTCAGCTGAACGCTACTCTAGCTTATTGTGGGTTGAGCGCGCTAATCCTGTTAGTGACGCGTCAAAGGCACTTGAGAAAGGAGACACACAACTGTGGGCTTACAATACGAGAAAGGGACCTAAAATTCCTGGTATTGATGGTGCTATTTCTGATGTGTTACAGAATTATCAATTGAGAATGGCCCCTGCTATGGGGGATGTGGTTTATGGTAACGAACATTTAGAGTTACAACTTAAATTTATAAAATATGCTCAAAGGTACAATCAAGAGATTTTAAACAGCCAATAAAATATAAGATAAATAAAAAAGGCGCTTATTAGCGCCTTTTTTTTGTTATGACAGCTTCCGTCTTATTAAAAGTAAAGGAAGTAATAGCCAGACTAGTAATCCGCCAGAACCACTACCGCTTGAAGTACTGTCTTGGTCAGCATTTGATCCTGCGTCAGAATCTACATCGTCATTCTCGATAATAGCGTTTGCAAAAGCCGAGCTTATCAATGAAGAAACAGGGTTCGAAAGTACTACTGTAAAACCTTCATCAGTTTCTATATCAGTATCGCCGGCAACATTAACGGTGATCATTTTACTTGATTCACCATCGGAAAAATTAATCGATTCGCTTGGGAAAATATTGCCCATAAAATCAGCTGCGGTTGCAGGATCGTTTCCTAAGCCCGCTACAGTGTATGTAACACTTGCTGCACCTGAAGTAACGCCTGAACGAGTGACGGTAAAAGTATAAGCAGTGCTTCCTGCGTTGCCTTCTGCTTTGTCAGTATCGGTAGCGGAGATAGATAAGGATGTATCATCACTTCTTATAATACCATTTGCAGACGCTGAGCTTATTGTCGAGGAAACAGAATTTGAAAGTACTACTGTAAAACCTTCATCAGTTTCTATATCAGTATCGCCGGCAACATTAACGGTGATCGTTTTGTTCACTTCTCCATCATCAAAAATAATAGATCCACTTGGAAAAATATTGCCCATAAAATCAGCTGCAGTTGCAGGATTGTTTCCTAAGCCTGTTACTGAGTAATTAACATTGGCGGTATTTGAAGTTATACCAGTACGAATGACTAAAAAAGTATAAGCAGTGCTTCCCGAGTTGCCTTCTGCTTTATCAGTATCGGTAGCGGAGATTGATAGAGATGCATCATCGCTTCTTATAATGCCATTTGCAGATACTGAGCTTATTGTCGAGGAAACAGAATCTGAAAGTACTACTGTAAAATTTTCATCAGTTTCTATATTAATATCGCCGACTACATTAACGGTGATCGTTTTGTTTACTTCTCCATCATCAAAAATAATCGATCCACTTGGAAAAATATTGCCCACAAAATCAGTTGCGGTTGCAGGATTGTTTCCTAAGCCAGTTACCGAGTAATTAACACGGGTGCTCCCCGTAGTAATACCCGAACGAGATACGTTAAAGGTAAAGGGGGTTATTCCTGTGTCGCCTTCTACTTTATTGGCTGAATTAGCAGTAATTGCCAACAAACTGACTTCATTTACAGAGAAGTCACCTACTGAAACATTGAAGAAAATATTATTCAGACATTGAACCTTAATGCGTCCTGTCGTTGTTTTTACGTTTGGTAAAGTAACAAATTCAGATCCGTCATTATCGGTGGAGTCTAATAAAATTGTCGAAAAATTTTGCCCGCTATTGTTAGAGTATTTAATTTCTACATTCGCACAATTTACTGGGGCTGCTTGTGTATTAGCGACATTCCAGGTAACAGATACTTTAGAACCACCAGATAATGTGACCCCTACTGTAGGAGCTGTAACTGCAAAAGGGCCTGCATCTTTATCTACTGACACTATCATGTCATCTTGGTTGAATCCTGTTGCGCCAGAGCGCACAGTGAGGCGGAATTTCATATCACGATCCGTTGTGGGTAAACGTTCACCGTCATACTTTGTTAGATTGTTTTCTAATATGGCATCTAATGCTGGGATATAGCGAGTAGGAGATCTGGTACCTTGGCGAGAGCGGATAATCGGTCGTGTATCCGCATCAGTATGCATTTCTTCTCGGCTCGTTGTTTTAGAGCCTAAATCAAATTGTTCCCAAGTATAATTAAGCGAAGCAATATCAGCTGCATCAATATCATCACCGCTGGCTGTTAAGGCAAAAGGGGTGTTGGCAGGAATGGTATAGTTATCACCTGCTTCTGCAGAAGGCGGAGTATTTCCTGTTGGCTCGCTTGTGCCGCAGGAGCCTCCTTGAGTATTTGAGTATGGAATTTCATTTTCAACAAATTCGCGGATTTGCTCTAGGCTGCGAGCATGAAAATAAGGATCGGTATTGTTTTGGATATTCTGCGGATAACAAATTCCGGCGTAAGCCATGATGGTCGAACCGCTGCCAGGCTCATAGGCAGAGTCTGATAATTGTGTGCCCCCATCAGTGCTTTGGTGGTTTTGACGATTCGAATCGTCACATGAGCCAGAGTTATTACCACCTGAGTTAAAAGTATGCGGTGCACCAAACTGATGGCCCATTTCATGAGCAACGTAATCAACTACGAAGGGGTCGCCTACAGGATTGTATGAACCGGTTACTCCTTGTGCTTTGCTCGCATCGTCACAAACTGAAGCAAGAGAAGCAACGCCGCCACCGCCAGTGCTGAATACGTGGCCGATGTCATATCCCGCAGGAGTAATAATGCTGTCTAACTTGGCCTTGTTTTCACTTAATAGGGTAAAGCCGTCATCGTTTGAATAACCATCAGTTAGAGTATCGGTAAAAACAATATTACTGTTATCAACTAAAGAAAATTTAATAGCGACTTCTTTTTCGTATATAGCGTTAATACGGTTAACGGCTGTCACGATCGCGGCTTGCGCTTTTGCAACCGAAGGCGTTCCGGTACTCACCTTCGTGGTATATTCAGCGGTTGCGGCTAATGCTAAGCGGTAAGTTCTCACACTCGTGCCCGAGCTTCTCATTGCAAACGTCTGAGGACGATTGTGAACTAAAGACTGAATAGGGCTATCGCCATGTTCGTGACCTATAACAGAACACTTAAATTCATGCTTAGAAGCTGGGAAATTTGATTTATCGAAACTGCGGTAAGTTTCTTTTGATCCATTTGGGCTATAGCTGGATTCAGGTTCAATATAAATCACCCCTTGGTCAGTATTTAAGAAACCGTGAAATCCTTCAGGACTTGCATCTAAGCGACCGGATACGAGCGGGTTATCCAACCCTGTTACTTTGTAAGTTTTTAAATCAGGTAATTTAGCCGCTAGTTCAGGAGCCATAATAGGAGACTCAAAAACACTGACTCTTTCAAAGCTGCCATTAGGCATTGGTAAGAAAAACTCAAGACCTTGGGACGATGTACCTTCCAGTGGAGCATTCTGTAATTGGTTTACCAGCTCTGCAGCACTGGCATTAATAGAGCGGTAATTGAATGCCTTATTTACTGCGCTACGGCTTGTAATATCAGACCAGATACCATCAGGAGAAACGGATGAATGAGCGTGAAAGCTCAACAATGAACTTAGTATTGTTATTGAGAATATGTGTTTGAGGTAATACATCTTGGCGCCCTATCGACTAATCTGATGGCGTGCATACTATAGGAAAAATTTTCAAGGTGGCTTGATAGTACGCTACTAATTAACAGTTCTATGAACTACTCGACTAAAATTCTTAAAATAAATGCACACATGTTCTGCAATTAAATTTCATATTTCCCGTATTTGTAATATTAGTGAAAGCTGTCGGTAATAACTGGTTAGGCTTATCGTATTAATTTGCCAGATCAAAACGACAACGAGTAGCGATATTGAACCTGTCTGAAATATTAATCGTGCGGTGGTTGTTCACGGAATAGTTGGGAGCTGGTTTGACAGCGTTGTGATCCTGGATACGTTTTAATGACGAATCATGTACACATGCTGGTGACACCAATGAATGGTGGTACATAAGTCGTATGATGCAAAGTTTGGGGCGTCAATATGTTCGTTATTTTAACGCTGTGCATCAGCGGACTGGTGCTTTATGGGAAGCAAAATTAATCACCCCGCATAATGAATATTTAAAACTTGATAAAAACAGTGAGAAAAGACAACAGGTTTATCGAATTTTATTTCAAGGGCTCATGCCTGAGTTGGATTTAAACGAAATAAGATATGCGCTTCAAAAAGAATGGGTTCTAGGTGATGATCGATTAAAGCGAAGGATAGAAGAAAAAATAGGCATATGTCGTGATAAGCATGGAGGGGATCGTAAGTCTTTAGTGTTTTAATCAATCAAGTACTCTGACGCCTTGATTGGATTAAAACATGAGCTCATCACCCTATAATCAGCAAATTGATTATAGGGTGTGATTATTAATCAGGTATAAGTCTAAGCTATTACTTAAAATCTACACTGACATTAAAAGTCGCAGATCGAGAAGGCTCGCTATAAATAGCGGTCACAGAATAATTATCAACGGTGTTATTTGTGATTTCATAGCTGATATCAATGACATCATTTTCATCGTCATCTTTAAAAGCTTCAAATGTTAGGTTTTCACTTTCAAAGTAGATACCATGATCTTCATCAGTGGCTCCGTTTTCTAGAGTAAAGCTCAAGTTATCCGGTGAATTTATGTTAACTGTCGATAGACCATCAGTTCCTTCACGAAAATTAGCACACTTAATATCAATTTTATCGTGAGACAGGTCAGTATTTTGTGATGTGATGCTAATGTTTTCCTGAAGATCCGTGGTATCACTAATTTTTATAGCATCGGTTGTTTTAATCCATTTTTGTTCGCTATCTGCTTCATTACCTTCACCCGTTACTTTTTCAGTATATACACTATTACCAGTGAAATTTATATTGGATGTAAATGTCTGCTTGGATTTTTCTGAATAATTATCGCTCTCAGAATCTTCGATGTCGTCCGTTAGAAAAGCATCCTTAGCAACAGATGAACGAGATATGAATCCATCACAAGAATTTATTAGATAGTTGTCGCCTTGTTCATTAATAGTGAACAGTTCTCTGCTTTGAAATGTGTAATCTTGCACGTCATCCGTGAAGTGAATGTTAGAACGAACAGCAATCCACGTACCTACTGGTGAGGTATCTGTTGCTTCAGCTGAAGAATAAGAAGAAATAGTGATCTTAGAAGAATTTTCACCTTCATTTGCATTGCTACCAGAATCACCACCACAAGCCGCTAGACTTAACGCTAACAAAGAAATCGAAATTTCCTTTTTCATTTTATACTTCCTTAAACATCAATATTTTGGTGCGCGGATTCTAACTCAATGATAGTTTAATTAATAGTCAAAATCCGCTAGAAATACTCTACTTAAGAATCCTTACGGCTAGCCCCAGGGTCCATTATTCGAAGCGGCTTTTCTTCTTCATCGTAAAGCGCTTTCCCCACTGGAGTGACCCGTGTAGTTAGCTCTTCGAATAGCGGCTCGCTTTGCGCAGTGGCTGCTTCTTTCGCTTCTTTATGCTGGGTATAGGTCTCGGTAAACCCACAGGCAACACAATCACGCAGCTCAGTATCGTCTTCATCGCGATACATGCGGATCTTGTCCATCTCGCCGCATTTAGGGCAGACAACGCCAGCGATAAAGCGCTTCTGAATTACTTTCTGGCCCATTACAACGCTCCTGCTGCCGCGTTAGCAGTGTTAATACCACAGTGACGCAAAAGCGCATCGGTTGTGGGGGCGCGGCCACGAAAGCGTTCGAATAATACCGCAGGCTCTTCGCTACCGCCTTTCTGCAAAATTTCGGTTAAGAAACTTTGGCCTGTGGTGGTATTAAAAATGCCTTCGTCTTCGAAACGAGAAAACGCATCGGCGCTTAATACTTCAGCCCATTTATAGCTGTAATATCCCGCTGCATAACCTCCAGCAAAAACATGGCTGAAGCTGTTTTGAAAACGGTTGTATTCAACAATCGGTACGACGGCAACTTGGCTGCGTACGTCTTCGATGATGCTGCTAATGAAGTTCTTTTGTTGTTCTGCATTAAACTCTGGCTGATATTCGCGGTGCATACGGAAATCAAATAATGAGAATTCTATTTGGCGCGCCATGATCATCGCACTTTGAAAATTCTTCGCCGCTAGCATTTTTTCTAGCAGTTCATCCGGTAAAGGTTCGCCCGTTTCATAATGACCCGAGATAAAGGCGAGGGCTTCTTTTTCCCAGCACCAGTTTTCCATAAATTGGCTGGGTAGTTCGACAGCATCCCAAGCAACGCCATTAATACCACTCACCGCTGCGGTTTTAATTTGAGTTAGCATGTGGTGCAAGCCATGACCAAATTCATGGAATAAGGTAGTGAGTTCATCGTGGGTTAGCAGCGCAGGTTTGCCATCAACCGCTGGGCTGAAGTTGCAGACCAAATATGCGACAGGTAGCTGTAAAGCACCACTTTCTAATGTGCGGCGCACACGGCATTCATCCATCCAAGCGCCGCCGCGTTTTTTATCACGGGCATATAAATCAAAGTAGAACTTAGCGATGACTTCGCCGTTTTGTTGAATGTGGAAAAAGCGCACGTCAGGGTGATAAGTCTCGAACTCAGTTTGCTCTTCTATATTAATGCCGTATAGACGGTGTACGGTTTCGAACATGCCTTTTAATACGGTATCAATCGGTAGGTAAGGGCGAATCAGTTCTTGCGAGATGCTGTATCTATGCTGACGTAACTGTTCGGCATAAAAGCTGATATCCCAAGGCTCTAAGGTATCGATGTTAAACGATTCTTTCGCGTAAGCCTTTAGTTCACTGAATTCTTGTTTAGCTTGCGGTACTGTTTTTTCAGCAAGGTCGGTTAAGAAGTCGATCACTTGCTGTGGGTCATCGGCCATTTTACTGGCGACGGAATATTCAGCGTAATTATTGAAATCTAATAACTGCGAAAGCTCATGGCGCAATGCCAGAATTTCATTCATTACCACCGAGTTATCAAACGTGTTATCACCGCCTGATTCTGAGTAACGATCGGATGCGCGAGTCGCATACGCTTTATACATTTCATGGCGTAATTCACGATTTTCGCAGTAGGTTAAAACTGGAAAGTAAGAAGGGAAGTCTAGGGTAAATAAGTAGCCTTCTTGCGCTTTGGCTTTTGCTTGCTGTTGCGCCAATGCCAAAGCAGAATCTGGTAAACCCGCGAGTTCTGCTTTATCGGTAATGACCTTTGTCCAAGCTTGCGTTGCATCCATCACGTTTTCACCAAACTTGCTGGTGAGTTCTGACATGCGCTGTTTTAGTTCGCCGTAACGTGATTTTTTCTCACCTTCTAAGGCGATACCGGCTAAGCGGAAGTCGCGTAATGCGTGTTCAATCGACGTTTTTTGTTCGGTATTTAAGGTGTTAAATTCGGCGCTTTCGGCCAGCTTTTTATAGGCGCTATACAGGTCTTGGTTCTGACCCATTTCGGTAGAGTAAGCGCTTAACAGAGGCAAGCAAGCATTGTAGGCATCACGGCGTTCATCACTGCTCACCACTGAGTTCATGTGGCTAACCGGAGACCAGGCTTGGCTGAGTTCATCGTCCCACGCTTCCATTGGAGTGACCAGTGCTTGCCAGCTGACGGGGGTTTTGCCTGAATTGATGTCGCTGAGTAATTGGTTGATGCGCTGTCGATTATTGTTCAACAGCTGTTCCATAGCTGGCTGTGCGTGTTCAGCTTTTATTCGAGAAAATAAAGGGAGCGCATTAGCCGTTATGGGTTGTAATAATGGGTTGTCATTAGTACTAGGTGCAGTGTTAGGCATGAATAGGTTCTCGATTAGAGGCTTTGATTATGTAGAACGTACATAATAAATTATGATATTAGCTTTTAAGATGTTAACTATTTAGATATTAACTATAGATGATGACGATTGCTCACATTTCAAGCGGAGCAGCCAAACTACCAGCGCAGGAGTTGAAAAAAGTGAAAGATTCAGTTCGATCGTATCAAGGTATGAGCCCTAAATTAGGCGATAAGGTTTTTGTTGATCGCAGCGCGGTAGTAATCGGGGATGTTGAAATTGGCGATGATAGCTCGGTCTGGCCGTTAACTGTGATTCGTGGGGATATGCATCATGTTCGTATTGGCCAGCGCACCAGTGTGCAAGATGGTTCGGTTTTGCACATTACTCACGCCAGTGATTTTAACCCCGGTGGCTATCCGTTAATTATTGGTGACGACGTTACTATTGGCCATCAGGCGATGTTACACGGCTGCACCATAGGCAATCAGGTTTTGATTGGCATGAAGGCGATGGTTATGGACGGTGTGGTGATTGAAGATAAGGTGATTGTCGCGGCGGGGGCTTTGGTGCCACCGGGTAAAACCTTAGAAAGTGGCTTTATGTATGTCGGTAGTCCTGTTAAAAAAGCGCGTCCTTTGACTGAGAAAGAACTGCGGTTTTTCCCGTACACCGCGGCTAATTATGTGAAGTTAAAAGACCTTCATATAGCAGAAGGTTATGAGTAGTGGCTGGTTAAGTATTTACTAAGAATATGAGAATTTAGTTGAAGTACAATCGTGCCATAATCCAATAGTGGCCCACAATGGCATACGCATTTCTAATATCGTTCACTACTATTGACCTGCTCTAATAACAATAATAACGCAGGTCATACTATGAACAAGCCCGTATTAACTCTAGCGGCGAGCGCAATTTTTGCGTGCTCGTCTTTATATTCACTGAATACTTATGCGATGTCATCGTCGACGCCAGCACCTTCTGGTTATACTGAAACTCAGCACCCGATTATGCTAGTACAAGGAATCTTAGCTTTTGATTCAATCGCAGGTGTTGATTATTGGTACAAAATCTCTGAAAAACTAGAGTCTGAAGGGGCAACAGTTTATACCGCGCATATTAATGCCTTTAATGGTTCAGAGGCCCGCGGTGAGCAGTTGATTGCAGAGCTCGATAATATTCGTGCTGTTGATCCAAGTATTCAAAAATTTAATCTAGTTGCCCACAGCCAAGGTGGCTTAACCTCTCGCTATGTTATGAGTGTGCGTCCTGATTTAGTTGCTTCGCTTACGACAATGGGTTCACCGCATCAAGGTGCCCCAATTGCTGATGTGCTTAATAATGTGTTCGTGGAGGACTCAATACTCGGTAGTGCTTACGAGGTGATGGTTGGCGCTGCAGGATCTTTAATTGATGCGCTTTCAGGAGACGGTGTTGGTAAAGGCGATGCACGAGCATTGACTGAAGAATTCACCACAGCAGGCGCCGCAAGTTTTAATGCGACTTACCCTGCGGGCCTACCGACCACTCATTGTGGTGAAGGTCCTTCATCGGTAACGCTGAATGGTCATGATATTAATTTATATTCTTGGGGTGGTGGTGATACGTTCACGAACGCACTGGATCCATTAGATTATTTATTTGGCTCGACGGGCCTTTTGTTTGCCGGCGCAAGTAATGATGGTATTACCGGCAGCTGCTCTAGCCACTTTGGTAAAGTGATTCGTGATGATTACAAGATGAACCATGGTGATTTAATTAACCAAGTATTGGGTCTGCATACTTTGTTTGATACCGATCCATTATCTGTTTATCGTACCCATGCAAATCGTTTAAAAACAGCAGGGTTATAATCATCACTTATGAATAAACGTCATGCCGTTTATCTAATTTCAGCCGTGCTGGTAACAGCACTGGCTGTTTTTATGAATGAAACAGAAACTCCTTCCGCGACTTTTTCTACACAATTTTTGGAAAATAATTCTACCATCATAACTGAAGAAATTACGGAAAATCCAGGTGCCTCAATTCCGGATTCTCTTCGTAGTGATCTAGCATCTTCATTGGCAGGGACCCATCATGGCGTACAGTTAAAATCACGTCATCAGCAATTAATTATCACGGCCAGTTTAAAAGATTTATTTGATTATTATCTGTCAGCAGCGGGTGAAGAATCGACCGAAGAAATTAACCAGAGAGTTAAAAAAGAATTAGCGGGACAATTACAAACAGAAGCATTAGCTCAAGCTATCGACATTTGGAACAGTTATTTAACCTATAAACGTGAGCTCGTAGAATTTGACCAGCAGTATCCAGCGTATTCCAGTCAGCCAGAAAAACGGGAGCAGTTGATAATTTTACAGCAGCGCCAGTTAGCGCTGATCGCCTTACAGGATCAAATAATGGGAGCGAGTATCGCTGAAATTATATTTAAATTTGATCGACAGCTCGATGGCTATACGTTAGAAAAAGCAGAGCTATTAGCCAGCGATTTAAACGCAGAACAAATACAGCAAAGACTGATTAATTTATCGGCGCAATTACCGATTGATACAATATTGAGTGTGCAGCGTAATGAACAACAAAAAGCGCTAGTAGAGATTAACCAACAAGAAGGCTTAAGCGTACAGCAAAAATTTCAGCAAAGAGAACAGCAGGTAGGTGCCGTCGCTGCGAGTAGGTTGCAGGAGCTTGATGAAAAAAGAGCGATATGGAAAGGAAGAATTATTGATTTTAAGCAAGAACAACAGCAGTTACAGCAAGCGGGTTTAGCGAATGAAGAATATAAAGTAAGTTTAGATAAATTATATACTCAGCATTTTTCACAAGGTGAACAATTACGCGCCCGTGCTTTAACGACTAATCACGAGTAAAAAATAGATATTAAGCGAATTACCCATATTATTATTTTGCTACCTTGACCAAAGCAGTAACTTGTTATTAAGTAAGGTGCTTTTTCGAAAAAATCGAATGAGAGCCAACCAACAACTCAAACTATATAAGGGAATATTATGAAAAAATATCTAGTGACAGCACTTTTTAGTGCGCTCTCGGTGACGTCTGTACAAGCCATTGAAAGCCAAAAAACAGTATGCACCCATAGTGACAAAATACGAACGATTGAAGTCGTGTATACCACAGAAGACAACCTGCCTTGTGAAGTACGTTATAGTAAAGAAGAAGGTACTCAGACACCTTGGCGCGCGACTAACCTAGCGGGTTATTGTGAAGAAAAAGCGGCGGCTCTTGTAGAAAAACAAAAAAGCTGGGGCTGGTCTTGTGAAACTTCATTGAACGCTGCCGCAATCGACGAAGCACCCGTTAAGGTGACTGAGCCAGCGGAAGACATTGCTTCAGAAGAAGAAGTCTCTCCAGAGCAAGAAAGCTCTTCTGAGAATACTGAAACTTCTGATTATGAAGCAATAGAATCAGTTGATCGTATTAATGCAGTAGAAGAATGATCTTGATTATACGATTAACGATAGGTTAAAAACTTTTTACCAGCGCTAATCAAATGCTCTTGTTCGTTGCAACTGGCAAGGCTGATTCTGCCTTGTGGGTTGTAGAGCAATTGTGTAATACCTGCATTCACTAATGTTTCATTAAATTGAAACGCATAATGATCACTCAAGCCTAAGCAGTGCTGAATAATCGCAGTGATTGGCCCGCCAGAGGTGAATACTACAACATCCTTTCCTGCTGCTCGCTCTATCGTATCGAATAATGCTTGTCGGCAGCGCTGGGTAAATTGCAGCCATGATTCAATATAATCATCATCGTGCTCACCACTGATCCAGCGATTTATTGAAGTGGAAAACAAATCCTGAAAAGCTTTTCTAGGATTATCTTGTTTTATTAAATAAGCCCCCAGCGCGGCTTTTTGCACTAGTTTATGGCTGGCAATACCGTCTTTATGGTAACCAGGGATATTAAGCTCTGCGTGCGCGGCGGCGATAATATGGTCGCCATCAAACTCATTAAATCCAGCGTTTTCAAAAATTGGCCCATAAGCGTGCCATTTCTTTTGCGCGCCTTGCATAGTTTCTCTATGGCGTCGCATATCGCCATGAACCACAAGCCCTGCTTCAATAGAGCGGGCTAATAGCGATTGGCCTATTAGTTCGCCTTGCTGGTGGCCAAGATCGGACAGCTGATCATAGTCGAGCTTGTTAAAGCCCGCTTGACCGTGACGAACGAGATAGATCGATGCCATTATTGCTGTTCCATTTATTGACTGCCCATTATTTAATGCCTGATTCTTTAATAATTTTTTTACAGCGCCAGTTGATGTAATGCACGATCAACCAAAAATTCTTAAAGGCCTTATTATCTGTTTGCTTATGGTGATAGCGATAATAAATTTGCTGCACAATAACACCCAAACGGAACAAACCAAAGACTTCGTAGAAAGCCCAGTTTGATTTATCAAAGCCCATTTTATCGCAGTAATAATCAACCACTTCATCTCGGGTTAACATACCAGGAAGATGTGTTGGCTGACGACGAATTTGGCGTAAAAACCAATCATCATCCGCTTGAACCCAATAAGCCATGCTATTCCCTAGGTCCATTAACGGATCACCTAAGGTAGCCATTTCCCAGTCGAGTACACCAATGATTTGTTGCGGGTCAGTAGGATCAAGAACAACGTTATCCATGCGATAATCGTTATGAATAATACAGGTCAATACATCGTCTGGTTGATTGCGGCTGAGCCAATCCATTGTTTTATTAAAGCTGGGTACATTCCACGTTTTAGATTTGGTATAGCGACCATTCCAACCATAGACTTGACGCTTTACATAACCTTCGCCTTTGCCCAAATTATCAAGGCCTGCAGCTTGGTAGTCGACCTTGTGTAAATCAATCAGTTTATCTAATACTGAAAAACTAAAATTTCTACTTTCTGAAGGAGATAAGGTCATGCCTCGAGGAAGATTGTTGCGCGGAATAATACCGTTCAATCTTTCCATAACATAAAAATCAGAATCGATAACCGATTGATCATCGCAGAATGCAATCATGTCGGGTACAAAAGGGTAAACAGGTTTTAGCCCTTTCATGACATTAAATTCGCGCTTCATATCATGAGCCGATGCGGCTTTGTGGCCTGCAGGTGGACGACGTAAAATTAAGTCGCCACCGGTGACGGTATCAGGATACTTTAAATGATAGGTCAGGTTAGAAGCACCCCCCGAGAATTGTTTTACTTCGGGTAGCTCATTGCCTAATTCAATGCCTTGGCTTGTTAACCAATCATGAACGGCTTGAATATCAAAGGCATCGCTGCTGCGCAGTGCTTTTGCTTGATCAATAAATTGTTCTGACATCAAAGTATCCTAGATAAACTCGTATTTATATTATGACGTTTTTTCTTTTTTCTATATTGGCTTTCTATTTAAGATCAAAAGCTACTTTTTATTTTGAGAAAAAGCTGGGTCATACTTTTTCATTTTAGCCGCAGTTTTACCCACTAAATGAGAGAAAAGCCAAGGCATGTAGCGCTTGATGAAATAAGCACGACGTCCCATTTTATGAGGATTACAAATTAGCTTATTCTTCTTCATATCACGATAGCAAATATCCGCCACATCATCAGCGGTTAGCTCAGAAGACTCAAAAACCTTGTCGACCATCTTTAATAATTGCGGGTCGCTGGTGCGCATACCTTTATCTAAATTGGTGCGGAAGAAACCTGGGCATAATACGGTAGTGCCAATGCCATAAGGCTTAAGTTCGTGATGCATAGTATCGCTGAGGGCAACCACGGCCGCCTTAGTGACATTATAAGAAGCCATTAACGGTGCAGTCATTAAACCGGCAAGAGAAGCAGTATTAATAAAGTTTCCACTGCCCTGTTTTTTCATCATTGGAGTAAATGTGCGGCAACCTAAAGCAACGCTCTTTAGATTAATATCGATAACCCATTCCCAAGTAGACCAATCACCTTGTTCAATACGATCGCCAGTGGCGACGCCCGCATTGTTAATGACCACGTCGATACCCTGCCAGCGTTTTTCAACTTCTGCCAATAGAATTTGCCATTGCTCGGGCTTGGTGACATCAATGTTATGTATCCAGCCGCGACCGCCCGCTTGCTCGACTAGGGTCAATGTTTCAGCCGCGCCTACTTGATTGATGTCGGCGATACAGATGTCTGCGCCTTCTTTTGCAAAGCGAAGGGCTAGTGCTCGGCCTAAACCACTTGCCGCGCCGGTGATTAATACTCTGCTCATTATGAGTCGACTCTTATTGGATTTTATTAAGACTATACTAAAATGTCGTGAACTATCTATGAAATGAATAGTTTTAATGAGAATATATTCTTATTGTTTATGGTTGATGTAAAGTGACTGGATACCTATATGAAGGTAACGATATGAAAGCGAGTATTGATATTTCACGAGTAGATCTTAATTTATTCGTCGTCTTTGATGTGATTTACCGCGAGGGTAATCTGACTCGTGCGAGCGAAGCCCTTAATCTTTCTCAGCCTGCGGTAAGCCATGCGCTGTCTCGCTTGCGAGACCGTTTTGATGATCCTTTATTTGAACGATCTGGCAAAAAAATGGTGCCAACACCATTGGCAAAAGCCATTGTTGAACGGGTACGCGAAGGGCTTGGGAATTTAGAATCGACCTTAAGCGACGGCCTAATATTTGATCCTGCCACCGCCGAGCGTACCTTTACCATTGCCATGCGTGATGTATTAGAAGCGAAAGCCTTACCTGAAATAGCCAAACATCTGCAACTCATCGCGCCGCATATTAGTATTCGAAGCGTGCAAATGTCGCGACGTGATATCGAAAATGCCCTCATTCGTGGCACCATCGATTTCGCAGCGGATGTACTCATTCCCGTTTCTAAACAGGTGCATCATGGTTTGATTGGTAGTGAAGGATTATCGGTGATGATGGCTAAAGGTCATCCGCTTGCAGCCAAGCTCAGCAGCCAAACGTTTAACATTAAAGATTATTTACACGCCAAGCACATACAAGTTTCTAGTCGCGCTAGCGGTTTAGGCATAGAAGATGTAGCGTTATCGCGCTTAGGTGAGAGTCGTGAAATTGCGATGCGCTGCCAGCATTATTATGCTGCTGCGAAAGTGATTGAAAAAACAGACTGGTTGCTTACTTTACCGACTACCTATGCTTCAGCCCTGAGTGATGAAAGCCATCCAAACAACCCATATATTATTTTCCCCTTGCCCTTCAAGGCTGAGCCATTAGAGGTGCACTTGTATTGGCATCATAAAGCGGAACATGATCCTGCGATGATCTGGTGCAAGCAGCAAATTGAGAATCTGTTGATGGGTTAATGAATGGATGAGTTGGCTAAAGCTATTTTGTTAGTAGCTGTCGGAAAAAATGACCTGCTGTGATGTCTTTTTTTCCTGCCACTTGAGGGTTTCCAATTCGGGCTTATCGTAGAACTTATCGACCTTGCCTAAGCATAGATACGCAATCAGCTCTCTATCTGCGGGGGCATTCAAAATCGTCTTCACTTTAATCGGGTCAAGAATACTGACCCAGCCCATGCCAATGTTGAGTGATCGTGCTTTTAGCCACATGTTTTGTATTGCACAGACTACGCTGTAGCGGCCCATGTCGGGCATGCTGGTTTGGCCGAGTACCGGACCATTTTTCGGATTATAAAATACAGCAATATTCAACGGCGATTCAAGAATACCCTCTAGCTTAAGCTGTTGATATTGTTCGAGTTTACCAACCTCGAATTTTCCGGCTTGGAAGAGTGCTTTGGCTTTTTCATTTTCAATAAAGAAGCTGTCGGCGATGAGCTCTTTCGTTGTACGGTTTGTGATTGTGATGAATTCCCAAGGTTGAGAAAAGCCAACAGAAGGCGCCATGAGGGCCGCTGCAAAAATGTGTTCGATGTCTTCTTGGGCTAATTCATCCGCTAGAAACCGATTGCCTCGCACATCACGTCTTGCCGACATTATTTCACTGAGTAACTCACTATCGTCGGAACAAAAGTGCGGGCCTTGAATCTGTGTGGGCATAAAAAGGTATCGCTGAAGTATCTAAGAAAAAAGCATCTAGGTAAAAAGTATGGCTTTGGCTGGCGTTATTATAAATTGATATGACCTCAGAAGCACCTTCTGCAGCGAACTCGACTAATCTTGTTAAGGTATCGTTCTTAATATGAGTTGTCGCTATAAATGATCTCTATTACCCAAGATGTTATCGACCATGTAGCTGAAGGATTTTCGATTCCTTCAATGCCTAAAATTCTGACTGAAGTACAGCGTATCTGCGCAGATGAAAATGGTGAGATTTCTGACCTCGCTAAATTGATAGCAACAGACATAGGGCTATCGTCTGCCATTTTGAAAACCATAAATTCGCCCTTGTATGGCATGAATCGAGCGATTAGCGATATTGGCCAAGCAGTGATGCTACTGGGCATGAAATCAGTATCGACGTTAATTGCAGGTATTTTGATTAAGCGAAGTTTTCAGGGTGAAGCGGCGATTCGTTTTGAACGCCTTTGGGATAATGCCAGCTTAGTCGCAGAGACCATGGTTTATATTGGTCAAAATATTTCAGATAAAATCCCTCCTGAAAATTTATATACCACGGGTTTATTTCATGATTGCGGCATCGCAGCAATGAGCATGCGCTTTACTTCAACGTATTTAGAAACCTTGTTGCAAGCCAATGAAGACCATTCAAAATCACAGGTAGAGCATGAAGATATAAGCCATAACAGCAATCACGCGGTAGTTGGTTATTTCATCGCGTCAGGTTGGAAGTTGCCGAGAGATATTTGCCAGGTTATTTTGAACCATCATGAAACTGATTTTTTGAAAAACAATAAATCGCATATGGAAAGCTTGGTTTATGCCACATTGAAGACCGCTGATAATATAGTGAGCAGTTTAAAACGACGCCAGAATATTCAGGGCTGGCTAGAAATCAATGAAGCTTGCTATGAGCAGCTAGGCATCGACGAGTATAAGTATCAGGACTTATGCGAAGATCTAGAAGAGCTTTGGCAGTCCAGAGATTAAAACAAGAAAAGGTAGGGCACGATTAGTGCCCTCTACTTTTTAACCAAATACGAACACTCGACCAACGATTAATAATCAGCGCTGAAAATATCAAACTGCAGCCAATAAGCTGCATACCAGACATTCTTTCATTGAACCAAGCGGCCGCTATTAACGCCGTCCAAATAGGTTCTAAAATCATAATAACGGCGGCATGACTGGGGGTTGTTAGCCCTTGGGCATAGGTCTGTAGTAAAAAGCGAGCGGCGGTGCCGATCAGTGCGCTGAGTAATAACCACTGTGTCATCGATACAGTCGCTGCTTCTGGCCACGTTTCGACGAAGACAGAAATCAAGATGGCCATGATACCGACGAAGGTGAGGGATATCGCCGTTAATGCTGTGGCCGACATACGAGCGGCCGCGCGTCCGTTTAAGATAAAGGTAAGCGATAATAAGATGGCTGCACCGAGAAAGAACAGTTGGCTTTGTTCTGGATGAAAGCCGTTCTCTAAGCCTAATAATCCTAAGCCAATAAACGCAACGGGCAGCGCTAGCCAATTGCTTTTCTCTACTTTGGCTTTAAAAATAAGGTAGCTGATCGGTGCCACGAGTATGGAGGCAATACTGGTAATAAACGCGCCTTCACCCAAGTTCTTCGCGTAGAACAAGCCAAAAATCCATAAACACATAGCCAACCCAAATAAGATGCCTACTTGAGTGGAGGCTAACCATTGTTTGGAATTAAGGCTAAAAAGAGAGCGTTTACAAAATAGAGCAAGAAAAATACCGGCTAATAAAAAGCGACTGCCAATAAATAATAACGGTGGCATTTCACTGACAGCTTCTTTAGAGAACATCCAGCTGATGGCGGCAAGTAGGGTAACAATAACGAGCAGAACATCAGCTTTAAGAGAGTGACTAGGCAAGGTTATAGCAACGTAGTAAATAAATAAGGTACGCATAATACCGACAATTACTATTATGAATACCTTTTACTGAGGAACGCAGTGTTCTATGTTGTGAGTTAGTTTGAACCCACCGTTAAGAAAAATTAAATTCAGCGACCATTTCTTTCAAGTTATTCGACGTAGCAATTAATGCTTCAGCTTGTTCTCCGGTCGAACTAGAAGCTTGTTGAGTATTTTCAGATAATACTTTTGCAGACTCAGTAGACTGGCTAATATCGGTAATAACTTGAGTCTGCTCTTCGCTGGCGGTTGCGATCTGAGCATTCATGTTATTGACCAGTTCAAGGCGGTTGAATAATACTAGAATCTCTTCATTCGCTTGTTTAAACGATTCCGATAATGATTTAGTGGCCGTGCTGCTTTGTGTCATCGCGTTCATTGAGCGGTCGGCACTCTTTTTAAGCCCTTCAATCATCTGCTGAATTTCTTCTGTTGACTGCTGTGTTTTACCCGCAAGGTTTCGAACTTCATCGGCCACTACCGCAAATCCTCGGCCTTGTTCGCCTGCTCTCGCTGCTTCAATGGCTGCGTTAAGCGCTAATAAATTGGTTTGTTCAGCAATGCCTTGAATCGTTTGTAAAATGCCATAAATACCTTCCACTTGTGTACTAAGCTCACTCACGTCATTTGCACTGGAAGAAGTGACATTATTTAATGCGATAAATTGCTTATCAAGATCATGAATCTGGGCGCTAACAGATTGTCCGGTGCTATTTACGTCAGTTACTTCTTGATGTGCGGCTTGTACGTTGGATGCAATTTCAGAAGAGGCGGTTTCTAATTCGGTCATTGCAGTGCTGACGCTGTCCATATTGAGAAATAAATTTTCAGTATTAAGTTGGTTATTTTTGGCATTGGTACGCAATACTTCAGCAGAATCTTGCAGGTTGTTCGAAATATCTCGCACCTTGATCATGACGTGTTCGACTCTTTCCATCATCGCATTTAATTGATGGGCAAGGGGGCTCATATCATGGGTATCGTGGGTCGATATGCGAAAGCTAAGCGGTGTGCTGGTACTGGACATTGTTTCCACGCCCGCCACCAGTTTATTGATTCCGGAGGTTAGTTTGTTCACTAAATAGAGTGCGGCAATCACAAGAAGGCTTGCGATGATAAATATACCAGGAATGGCGATAACGGCTTGAGCATCAAAGGTTGATTGCCATTGCTGTTGAATAAAAAGACTCATCGCTTCAGGCGAGACCGCACTGGATTGATTATTAATGAATTCTTGGCTCGCCTGCGCTAACTGATCACGCTGTTCGCGCATATCTTTAACGGCCAAAAATGTTACAAGGAAGGTCGTGAATAAGGCGGGGACTGTTGCCGCGAGTACCAATTTGGTTTTAACAGAGTATGCCATTGATAAGAATGCCTTTTGAATAAAATCATTAATATCAGTATAGTTCAAATATGTGTAGGAGCCATTTTGACTCCAGCCTTTAGTGCAAGACTTTCCTTACAGGCGGTTATGCACGTATCTATCTACCCACCTATACGGTATATAAAGATTTGTGCTGATTCACTCGCAGTACATAATCTCTCGCTTCTTTATATTTTAAGTTTTCTCGTAAGTGCAGATAGACTTCGTCAGGACTCATTCGGTTAATTATTTTAGCCGCTGTTCTGACATTTGTTTTCCCAGTAAACGCTCTAGCAACATTACCTGCGCCGGTATTATAAGCCGCAATGCAGCAGTGTTCTCTCGCTGCTTTATTTTTAATCGATTTTAGATAGCGATAATTCAGGATGTGCAAATAAGCACAGCCGTGTTGAATATTGATGTCAGGTTTAAAAAGCATGGAAGAGGAAGGAGCGTGGTTACGCTTATAAATTAATTTCTGTACATCTTTGCCCGCCGAATTAGGTACGATTTGCATCAAACCAAATGCTGGAACATGGCTTTGAGCCAATGGGTTAAATGCGGATTCGGTATGAATAACGGCAAGCACTAGCGGGATTTCGACTTTAAATTCTTTGCTGTATTTCTTAACGGCCGGCAAAAATTGACGGACACGGGCCGTTTTGGCTTTTTCAGGTAACTGCACGGTTACCTTTACATATTCACCTTTTGAATCTTCATCGATCAACATTTTAGCTTGATCAACTAACTCTGAAATTGCCTCTTTTTTCAGCACAATGCCAGACATCAGAATATCGCCAATAATGATCGTTTGTTTATTGACTTTATGAAGAATAGGATCTTGTTTTATAGCTTCACTGGCAGGTTTAGTCATCGCTTCCGATACGAGTTCTGCTACCTTTTCAGGCGTTGGGTTATCATCGGCACGAATCGCAACTTCAATGGTATTTTCACGATAATCTAATGTAGTTCTGGATTTTTTAGTATCTTTGTAGCTTACCCAAGTAGAGGGTGAACTGGTTCTTGCCTCACCCCACTCTTTTTCAATATCTTTTTTGTAAGACTCAAATTCTCTTAAATACGCTGCTTGATACGCTTCAAATTCGGTTTCTAATGATTTAGCTCCGGCTTCTTGTGCATCCATAAAATCAGTAAATTCAGAGGCAATAGCCCATGGTGCAAAAGGTAATAAGGATGCAGCAGCAAGTAGTCGGCGACGTTTCATATTCTTCCTGATAATACGGGATGTTAATAATCGTTATTTATATCGAAGTGAGTACATTATAGTCAAAAATATTAATAGTGGGTTATATCGGTATTATTCATTTATTAGCAGTTCATTTATTGGCAGTTCATTTTATGATCATTTTAGACGTGATTTGGTTTTGCTAGGCTTTATCGATTCAGAACGTTCATGTTATCGCGAGTTGTGTGATGGAGACTTAGAACAAGTCTGCTAGACGTACCTTTTTTCCTTTATGATCGAGTTGCGCGAGTAACAGTTCGGCCGCAGCGAGAGCATCCATCAATGCATTATGAGCAGGGTAGGCGGGTAAGTTATAGCGAGAGCGACATTCTGCTAAGCGCAGTTCGCCCACTTTAATAGGCGCTTGTTGGCGTAATATTTTTTTCTTTTCAATGGCGAGAGTATCGATCACTGGCAATAGCATAGGGCTAAAAAATAGTGCTTTGCTGGCGTTGTCTAAATAAGCCATATCGAGTGGTGCGTGATGGAAAACTAAGACTTTTCCTGCGGCCAGCTGTAAAAAACGCTCAACCACAAACATCATGTTCTCGCCTTTCTGTAATTCACAGTCACGTAAGTTATGAATGATTGCACTTTGACCCACTGTTTTTTTGGCTTTGAGAAGATGATGTTCGGCGCTAGCAAGCTGAATTCTTCCGTGTTTAATGATGACCCAACCGATGCTTAATATTTCTCCTTCGTTTTCATTCAATGATGACATTTCTAAGTCAGCTACTAAAAACTCAACGTTATGACAGTGAATAAATGCATTGGTTTTAAAAGGGCTAAAGCTTTCGTCCCAGCAGTCTTGCAATAAATGACCGTAGCGTGATTGCTTTAAGTAACGACGATAATAAAACTGCTGACAGCGTAGCCAGAAAAATTTTAACCACAGCATCAGCCAAGCCCTTGGCGATATTTAAATTTAATACCTTGCTGTGCATCTTTGACAATACCAAAAGCATCTTTCAATTGTTTGGCAACTATTTTTGATAACGACGCAGGATTAACATAATTACTGGGGCTTTGACCTTTAATAATGTCTTGCGCTTGGTGTGTAAGACGCAACTGCATTAATACCTGCAATGCGTCTTGCATATTGCGACTGTCTACTATGGTCATTGCTTTGCAATCAACAAGAGCGCGTAGGCGGTCAATTGTATTAACTTCAAACAAACCATTGGCGAGAGCATGTATGCGGACAATATCAATGATTGGAATAACTCCGCGTTTTTTTAAATTTAACTCGTGAGCATGCTCACCGTTTTGTTCGACCACAAAGCGACGAAAAATCCCCATGGGCGGTTGCACGCTTAATACGTTTTGAGCCAATGCCGCTAAGAAGATACTATTGCTTTTAGTGTGTTTTAGCATGTGAGCTTGTAGCTGTTTAGTCAGCTCGTTGTCGCCATAAATTGTGCGTATATCAAAGAAAATACTGACTTCCATAACGGCTCGGTCGGTGGGAGTGCGCATCCAGCGATCGACGGTTTTTAACCATGTGTTTAAGGGTTGGCGCCATTTGTCATTGGTCGCCATAATATCGCCGGGACAATACACATAACCGCATTCGTTTAAGCCATCGCAGACATATTCGGCTAATTGTGAAAACCAGTGTTGATGCTCTGGCTGCACTTCGTCGCTGATTAATAAAGCATTATCCTGATCGGCGCCCAATAATTGTTCTTTGCGCCCTTGAGAGCCAAAACCTAACCAGCAAAATGGCACAGGAGAAGGGCCGATTTGATCGATCGCGAGTTCAATTAAGCGTATGGTAATGGCATCGCTTAGAGCTGTTAATACATGGCTAAGTTGGTGAGAACGAATACCGGCATTCACCCATTGCACTAATAAGTCGGGCATTGCCGAAACGATATTTTTCAGTTCGAAGGTGCTGCTTTGACGACCAATATGTTGTACTAAAAAAACGGGGTCATCTTTACGCGCCAGCATTAAGTCGGATGCGGTGATCATGCCGACAACTTTCTCATCTTCGACAATAGGAATATGGTGAATGCTGCGCTGCATCATAAAGAGCGTTGCATCAAAGATGGAGCAACTAGGGGGCAGCGTGAGCGGTTCGGAGGTCATAATTGACATAACCGATTGCTGCAACTCTAACCCTTTTGCGACAGCGCGTGAGCGGATATCTCGATCGGTTACTATGCCCATTAAGCGATCATCAACCATGACTAATATCGATGAAAATCTGCGCTCAGACATCATTATTGCGGTTTGCTGAATGCTAGTGGTTGGTTCAACTGTGAGTGGTTCGCTGCTCATTAAATCACTTAATGGCCGCATCATATCGTTGGGCACAGGTTCGTGTCGGGCGGCGCGTCTTAAACGACGACTGCGTTGGCTGGAAAAGAATCGGTCAAAGGCTCGGTATTCAGTACGCAGTTGCTGATAAGGAATTTCGGGTAAAGTATAAATTAATGCATCTTCAATTAGGCTCGCCTTAATACCTGGTTGATCTGCATTCAGTCCCATCAAATTAAAGCTATCGCCTTCTGCTAAACGATCTAATAATAAGTCATTTTTATCGCGTAATTCTGCTGCGCCACTGCGTACGATTCTTAAACCGTCGGCTAAATTTTGTTGTCCAAACTGACTACCTTTACTGTGATAACTGATTTCTATATTTGATACTACTTTTTCCAAAACAGCATTAGGCAATTGATCGAAGGGCAAACACTCGCGAATAAAATTATGGATCGCTAATAGTTCTGGAGTCATTGAATTGTTTACCTAACGTATATGAGTTGCCTAGTACTTAAAGTTTTAAAGTTTGAGCTTAGAGATCACTGCCTAAAATCATCGTCAAAAGAAGATTCATAATTAATAAATTTCAAAGCCGCATCGGCATAATACCAAGTCTCATTAATCGCTACGGCGACATGTAACCGTTCTAAATCGGCATCGGGAGTGAGCATCTCTGTTGACCAAGAGAATCCTTCACTATCGGTACTCTCCATTGCATTAGCAGCAACTTCTTCACCCAACACATTGACGCGTGCACCAATAACATTATTTAACGGTGTAGAAGAATTAATGGTTAAGCGTAATCGTTGATTCGTAATCCATTCTGGTTTTATAACTAACTCGACATCACCATTTTTCAAGTTACAGGCGCCACTGCTATAGCGACAGTTAGATTTTTCTAAGAGTGAATAATGCTCACCCACTTTTGCCGCATGAGGTTTTTCAGCGACTACCGCATCCACTGAAAAATAACTAATCAGTGCTAAAACAGGGGCCACTAACATCGCTACGATGACATGTTTATTTTTATAAAAAGCCATAATGTTTCCTCTTAAAATGATCGACCTTTTTGGGCCGATCATTCTCACTTTTGTTAATGATACTTTCTTTTAATCATTAAATTATTGACTAATGATCATGTGCTTCTTCAACACCACAAGGAACTCGAATGTGCTCAACCAAGTCTTGCACTTCTTGTGGTGGTTCTGCAGTTACTCTTGATACTAAGTTGGCTACCGAGAAGTTCACGACCGCACCAATAACACCAAAAGCATTCGGTTCAATTCCGAAGAACCAATTGGCTGGCATATCGCCTAAGAAAGACGTATCGGCAACAAACATAATCCCTTTATGTTGGAACACATAAAGCAAGGTTACCGTAATACCCGAAATCATACCGGCAATGGCACCTTCTTTATTGATACGCTTACTGAAGATGCCCATCATCAAGGCAGGAAAGATAGAAGAAGCGGCTAAACCAAATGCGAGCGCTACCGTACCGGCAGCAAAGTCGGGTGGATTAAATCCAAGATATCCCGCCCCCACAATCGCGGCAGCCATTGCTACCCGGCTTGCCAGTAGTTCTTGCTTTTCGGTAATATTGGGAGCGAAAACCCCTTTCAGTAAATCGTGTGAAATAGCTGAAGCAATCGCTAACAGTAACCCTGCAGCGGTTGATAACGCAGCGGCTAACCCCCCCGCGGCTACCAGCGCAATGACCCAGTTAGGTAACTGTGCAATTTCAGGATTGGCCAATACCATAATGTCACGGTCAATTTTAACCATTTCATTTTTCTCTGGATCAGCAACGTATTGAATTCTGCCATCACCATTTTTATCTTCAAATTTTAATAAACCTGTTTTTTCCCAATTCTTAAACCATTGAGGACGCTCGTCATACTTAAGGTTTTCACTTTGCGTCGTTTCAATCGTATTAATCATGTTGAGTCGTGCCATACCGGCAACAGCAGGAGCGGTAGTATAAAGAATAGAGATAAAGATCAACGCCCAAAATGCAGAAGCGCGCGCATCTTTTACTTTAGGAACCGTGAAGAAACGAATAATTACGTGGGGCAAACCTGCCGTACCAATCATTAACGACATGGTATAAGCAAACATGTTCACCGTACTCAGTCGCGCCTGTGTTGTGTATTCAGCAAATCCTAATTCACTCACGACTTGATCAAGTCGATCTAACAAATACACATCCGAACCAATCATAGTGCTGCCCAGTCCTAACTGCGGAATAGGATTACCTGTTAAGTTTAACGAGATAAAAATAGCAGGAATGGTATAGGCCAAAATCAATACGCAAAATTGAGCGATTTGAGTATAGGTAATGCCCTTCATGCCGCCTAATACTGCGTAGAAGAAAACAATAAACATACCGATGAGTAGACCAATATCATAGCTCACTTCTAAGAAGCGAGAAAACGCTACGCCGATGCCTTTCATTTGTCCGATTACATACGTTACTGAACAAATAATTAAACAGACCACCGCGACAATGCGTGCGGTACGTGAATAAAATCGATCACCGATAAATTCAGGTACGGTAAATTTCCCGTACTTTCTTAAATACGGTGCGAGTAGCATTGCTAATAAAACAAAGCCACCTGTCCAACCCATTAAGAAAACCGAACCGCCATAACCCATAAATGCAATCAGCCCCGCCATCGAAATAAACGATGCTGCTGACATCCAATCTGCCGCGGTTGCCATACCGTTAGCAATCGGATTAATACCGCCGCCAGCAACATAGAACTCTTTGGTTGAACCTGCACGCGCCCAAACTGCAATGCCCATATACACAGCAAAGGTAATACCAACCACAATATACGTGAGTGTTTGTAATTCCATAATGTGTTACTCCTACTCGTCGTCTACGCCGTATTTACGATCCAATGTTGCCATTAACTTGGCATAGACAAAGGTCAAAATAACAAATGAATAAATAGATCCTTGCTGAGCAAACCAAAATCCCAACTTGTATCCACCAATTTTAATGGTATTCAGTTCATCGACTAATAAGATGCCAAAACCGAATGAAACAATGAACCAAACAATTAACAGTTTGATCATTATTCCGACATTTTCTTTCCAATACGCTTTCGCATCATCTTCTGATTTAAACGCCATGATTTAATTCTCCGTCGCTTATTATTTTACTATTCATTAGAGCCGCTATTTAAAAAAGTCATTTAGAACACCCATTTAGAACACCCATTTAGAATACCCATTTAGAATACCCATTTAGAATACCCATTTAGAGGTAAACTGCAGTCGATTTAAATCACCATCATCGCCATTTTCTACTTCACGTTGTGCCATTAAATATTCGCCACCAAAGGTTAGGTTTTTAGTGGGTGAATACATTAAATTCACATTGCTGTTACTCACTTTTTTGGTCACGGTAGGAGCAACATTATTAGGATTATCAGCTTCAGAGAAAGCGTAGCTCAGTGTGCTGCGTAGCTTGTCACTCCACATATGACGATAAGCGACAAAGCCACCGATAGAAGAAATTAATTCGACATCGCCATTCGCTTCTACCGCGCCATCACGGAATGCATTTAATGCGATATAGCGACCTAGCTGACCTTGGCTAATCATGAATTTAAAATCATCACCGTTACTCAGTGCGTACTTGCCTGATGCGGTTATACCGTAGCCAACCTGGCTATCATCGTTAGTGCCATCGTTATAATTAATTTGGCGAATCATTGCAGCCGTGCTGTAATTTAAACCTGCCGCCGAGCCGTCATAACGGGCAATAAGGTCAGGCAGACTACTATCATCAACTTGATTATCACTAAAGCCAGAACCTGCATCATATAGACTGACCGACGGGTTTTCTGCAGCAATCATCAAGCTACCATTCGCTAAGGCTTGGGTATAACGTACTTGGCTTTGACGAATAAATACGGTGCCAGAAGTCGGCCCAATAAAATCGACAGACTCAGGTAGCGCACCCACATTAAAAAAAGTACTCCAAGTTTGACCCACCAATAAAGAAGAATCCGCAGAGTTTTTCCAAGAGAAATAAGCGTGTCTTAAACCCGTACTCGATTGATTCGTTAGGCGCTCATCATTGCTCTCATTAAAATCCATTTCGATATGAGTATTAACTTCGCCAACCTCTGTCATCGTCGCGGTTTTGAACCACAGGCGACTGAATTTAGAATTGGTATCAAATACAACATCGCCTTCATTACTACCGTCACCGACTTCAATAGTAGAAGGTACTAAGAAATCATCACCCACATTACCAGCACGTTGAGCATCTGAACTCTGGCTGAACATGGCATCAAGTTTAATGTAACCGCCATATTTAAAACTCGTCTCTGCTGCCTGTGCGGTCGGTGATATCAATAGTAGAGATCCACTGGCGATTCCAATGGTTAAGGCGAGTTTATTCATGCGGGCTTTTATTGTGTGCTGTGTTCTCTTAGTACTTTTCATCTGCATTCCCTCTACGAGATTTTAGTATCTTTATTTTTAGAGTTTGAATTTGGAATGATGATTTTCATCATTGCATACTCAGTATTACCCCCAACCCAGTTCTAGCAGTATTAGCCTTTAGTCTAAGACGAGTAACAATGGCGTAAATGGTTCAATCAGTGCTTTATAGACAAAGGTCTAATAGACCCCCTCGTGAACTGGGTAAACAATGATTAGAAATAGAAAGACTCAAGCAGAAAATTAAAAATAGAGCGATTCAAACTCAAATAAAAATATGAGAGAGATAACATGAGCGAACAAACTGTCTACCCAGTAAGCCCAGCGCAGCGTGAAAAAGCACTGTTAACAAAAGAACAGTATCAGGTCATGTATCAGCACTCGCTGGAATCACCCGATGAATTTTGGGCGCAGCAAGCACAACGTCTAACGTGGATTACGCCTTTCACAAAAGTTAAAAATGTTTCTTTTGATAAGCAAGACTTACACATTCGTTGGTTTGAAGATGGCTTTCTAAATGTCAGCGAGAACTGCATCGATCGTCATCTAGTAGAGCGCGGCCATGAAACCGCGATTCTGTGGGAACCAGACGGTGAAAATGTGGGCGAAAAAGATGAAGCTCGTCGCATTACTTATCAGCAACTTTCTTCAGAAGTTAACCGCCTTGCGAACGGGTTAAAATCATTAGGCATTAAAAAAGGTGACATCGTCACTCTGTATTTACCGATGGTGCCTGAAGCGACGATGGCTATGTTGGCGTGTGCCCGCATTGGTGCGGTTCACTCGGTAGTATTTGCGGGCTTCTCACCAGAAGCACTAGCAGGGCGCATTGAAGATGGCGATTGCCGCTATGTGATCACGGCCGATGAAGGTCTACGCGGTGGTAAACATGTTCCACTAAAACAAAATGTTGATGAAGCCATTGCGCTTTGCCCAGCAGAACAAGTTAATAACGTTATTGTATTAAATCATACCGGCGGTGAAGTAAACCATCAGGTCGGTCGTGATATTGATTATCACGATTTAATTTCCCAGCAATCAGACGTCTGTCCACCAGAACCGATGAATGCCGAGGACCCTCTTTTCATATTGTATACCTCAGGATCTACTGGCAAACCCAAAGGCGTATTGCATACCACGGGCGGATATTTATTGTATGCCTCCATGACTCATGAATATGTTTTTGATTATCGTCCAGGTGATATCTACTGGTGTGCTGCTGATGTTGGTTGGATTACGGGGCACAGTTACATCGTTTATGGACCTTTGTGTAATGGCGCAACAGTGGTTATGTTTGAAGGTATTCCAACGTATCCGGATATCGGTCGCGCAGCGCGCTTAATTGAAAAATATAAAATTAATATTCTCTACGTTGCGCCAACTGCAATACGGTCATTGATGGCTGCGGGTGATGCTGCGACTAAAAATTCTGATCTCAGCTCGTTGCGGTTATTAGGTACTGTTGGCGAGCCCATTAATCCCGATGTATGGCGCTGGTATCACCAAGCCTTTGGTCGTGGAGAGTGTCCTATTGTTGATACTTGGTGGCAAACCGAAACGGGAGCCGCAATGATTGCTCCATTACCTGGGGCCACCGATTTAAAACCCGGTTCAGCCACATTGCCGATGTTTGGAGTGCAGCCAGCACTGGTTGATGAGAAAGGCATTGAATTGCACGGCGCAACCCATGGAAACTTAATTATTAAAGACAGCTGGCCAGGGCAAATGCGCAGTGTTTTTGGTGATCATCAGCGCTTTATTGATACGTATTTTTCAACGTATGAAGGCAGCTATTTTACCGGTGATGGTGCACGTCGTGACGAAGATGGCTACTACTGGTTAACAGGTCGAGTTGATGATGTATTGAATGTGTCTGGGCACCGCATGGGCACCGCCGAAATTGAAAATGCGTTAGTTGCGCACGACTCCGTTACCGAAGCGGCCGTAGTCGGGGTTCCGCATGACATTAAAGGCGAGGGTATTTATGTTTATGTCACGTTAGGCCATGGCTTCGAAGAAAGTGAAGCACTGCGGTTAGAATTAATTAAATGGGTTCGCAAAGAAATTGGACCGATTGCTACCCCCGATCTAATTCAATGGGCGCCTGCGTTACCCAAAACTCGTTCAGGGAAAATCATGCGCCGCATCTTGCGTAAAATTGCGACCAATGAATTTGATAGCATTGGTGATACTTCAACATTAGCGGATCCTAGTGTTGTTGATGATTTGATCGTTGTTCATAATAAAATGCACGCAGCTTAATCCTTATTACCTTATGGGTTCTAACTGGTCAGTAGAATCCGTAAGGTGTACATTAACCTTTAACAAGGCGAATAATTATTTATAGGAATGCTTATGCTGCAAGCAGCGAACATTATTATTGCTGACGACCACCCCTTATTTCGAACGGCAATAAAAGGCATATTATTAACACACATGCCCGATGCGACGATTGTTGAAGCAGAAGACCTTGTCAGCTTGCAAACGTGCGTCGAGCAGAACGACAAAGCGGACTTAATCCTTTTAGATTTGCACATGCCCGGAGCAGAAGGCTTTAGTTCAATTATCTTTTTAAATGCACATTATCCTAATATTCCTATCATTATTATTTCAGCTCATGAAGAAAGCGATATTATTCGTCGTGCAATTGATCATGGTGCGAATGGGTTTTTGCCTAAGAGTTCTTCTGCCGACGATATTTATCAAGCCATTGACGAGGTATTAAAAGGCGGCATTTGGATACCTGCTCATGTGAGTGAACAGCAAGGGGCTGCCGATGAAGAATTGACTGCAGCAGATGCCATTGCTTCTCTTACCCCAAAACAATTTCGTGTCGGATTAATGGTGAGCCAAGGTTTATTAAACAAACAAATTGCCTTTGAACTTAATGTGACCGAAGCTACAATCAAAGCTCACATGACAGAAATATTTCGCAAGTTAAGTGTGCATTCCCGCACACAAGTTGTAATGACCTTTGGCCAACTAGCGATTAATTCAGTCAATAATCTAGAAAACTTTCACTAGAGGTTGTCTTTTAATACCATTCTTTTCACTTTACGTAATGCACGATTCATTGTTGTGCGTAAGGCATTAGCCACAATTGGTTTTGGCAAATACAAATGCCCAGCGGCTGATACCTGATCGCGTACCTCATCGCTATTATCTGCACTAATAATGATGGCACCTAAAGGCTGTTGCCAGTGATATTGCAACGCCTCTAACACATCCAACCCTGTTTCATTATCTAAATGAAAATCCGCTAATACTAACTGCGGAGGTTGTTCATCACGCCACAAATCTAATGCCTGGCGCAGATTGCTAGCCGTAGTGACTTGGCAGCCCCACTGCTCTAACAGTGACTGCATGCCGGCTAAAATTCTTGCCTCATTATCCACGCATAATACTTTAATATTGGCTAAGTTAGGATCACTCAAACGCTTCTGAACGGTAATAGTCTGCTGCTGCCCTAATGGCACGGTGATACGGAAAACAGAGCCTCTGCCCAAGTTAGAATCTAAAGTAATCTCATGCCCCAGTAGCTGAGAAATATTCTGAGCGATCGATAAACCCAAGCCTAAGCCTTGCATCGTACTGCCAGGTAAGCGTTCAAACTCTTCAAAAATACGCAACTGATTTTCGGCTGAAATGCCAGGCCCTGTATCCCATACCTCAATAATTAAAGCTCCTGATGCACGGCGACAACCTAATAACACTTTACCTTTTTGGGTATACCGCAGCGCATTCGATAAAAAGTTCTGTAAAATTCTGCGTAATAAATGACGATCAGTGAAAAGCCATAAATGGCTATCGACCCAATGAAAATCTAAGTTTTTATCTTCAGCAATAATACCCGCTTCTGCGGCTAAAGATTTTAAAAGCTTATGCAAAGAAAAGTGTTCACGTTTAGGCCGTTCTTTACCCGAACGTAAGCGAGAAATATCACGTAAAGAATTAATTAAATGCTCAGATTGTAATAACGCATCATCTAACTGATCTATCGTTTGTTTTAACGTTAAATTTTCGTCTGTTTTAGTCATCTGCAAGAGTGACGAGGTAAATAAGCGAGCCGCATTAATGGGCTGTAATAAATCATGACTCGCCGCTGCCATGAAATGATTTTTACTGGCGTTTACCGATTTCAGTTCAGACTCAACCCGAGCGCGTAATTCATTTTCGCGCAATAAAGAGTCATTAACGTGCTGCAGCTCAGCAGTTCGATCTTGAACTCGTTGCTCTAACTGCTGCTTGTTAATCTCCAGTTGACTTAACATATCGTCATAATCAGTGATGTCGGTATAGGTTGTTACATAGCCCCCGTTTGTGAGCGGCGTGCCGCAAATCTCAATTACTTTATTGTTAGGCAAGCGGCGCTCTAAGCGATAAGCATTGCCTGTGGCTAATTGCTGCATACGCTTGGTGACGATTGCATCTACGGGATCATTATCATTGCCTAAATAACCGCGCACCGCGTTGTAATAATACACTTTAGAAATATCACAACCGATATAAAGTAAACGCTTAGGGTAATCAAACATTGTTTGATATTGCTGATTCCATACGGCCAGTTTTAAATCTTTATCGACCACACTTACGCCTTGCGGAATGGTATCTAAAGTCGTTTGTAATAAAGTTTGGCTGAATTGAATTTGACGTGAACTACCGCTCACCAAAGAAACAAAATCTTTTAATAATAACGGCTGCTTTCCAATCAATAATTGAATCGCTTTACGCGCCGATACAGAACCAATGATCGCCGCTAAATCACTTTCAATTGCCGTCACAACAAATCGTGGTGCCTGATCGTTTGGTAATAAACGATGGCCTAATGTCTGCTCAAATTCGTGCCAAATTTTTAGGCTACGAACATCCCCAAACAAGGGTTGGGCCAAGGCTTGTAATTGATGTACTTCAATACCTGAAGGGCTCGGATCAAGAGGGATTTCACCTTCATAGCTCGTGCCGTTAAGCTGCATAAAAGCATTGGCTTGGCGCACATCTAAATTGGTTAATGCAGAAAGTTTAGAAATTACGAAAAAAATTAGAACATTAATCGATAAACTCCAAAATACGCCATGACTGAGCATATCCCAATGGCCACTATAAAATAGATCATGCGGCTTCAGCCATGCCAGTTTAAATAATCCCTGATTCATTAGTGCAGAGTCTGCAGGTAATAGCAGCGGCAATAACAAACAATAAAACCACATAATCATACCTGCAATTAATCCTGCCATAACCCCTTTCCTATGTGCTTTAGGCCAATACAGCGCCGCTAAAATAGCCGGTACTAATTGCGCGCAGGCCGCAAAAGAAATTAAACCAATGCCCGCGAGATTTTCATTATTCAGCATGACCCGCTCTAGCCACCAAGCCATGATCAAAATAGTCACAATGGATATACGACGAATCAAGCGTAATGAATCCGCAAGATCTGAGGAGTGTTCTTTTTGATAAGAGCTAAAGCGTAACCACAATGGCACAATCAATTCGTTCGAAATCATAATCGATAGCGCAATGGTCGCGACCACGACCATACCCGTCGCCGCAGATAGCGCCCCAATAAAAGCAAATGCTAACGTTGCAGGCTGGCCGTTCCAGCTGGGCAGCATTAATACATAGCTATCTGTGGGCACACCAATGCCCGATAAAAACACGGTGCCTGCTTGCGCAAGTGGAATAACTAACAGTGCAAACAAACCCAAATACAAAGGTAATAACCAGCGGGTATAGCGCAAATCACTCTCTTGTTGAAATTCCACGGCCATCACATGAAATTGACGTGGCAAACAAACAATCGCCGTGGCGGCTAACAACATTTCGGTAAAAAATCGGGGGGAGAGTATTTGCTGAAAATTGAATTGTGGTAAGCCAACCAGCAAGGGCATATTTGCCTCACGTAATAGACCCCAAGCAAATATTGCGAGCAAAATAAAAGCGGCTAACTTAACGATAGATTCGGTGGCTATTACGGTCATTAATCCACGTAATTTATTCGGTCCATCAATCACTCGAGTACCAAATACAATCGCAAACCACGCCATAATCATCGCGGTGACTAAGCTCGAACTAACATCATTTCCCAGCACCGTATCGGTACGCCAGTCGGTGCTGTTCCAAGCAATATCGACCGCGCGTAACTGCAAGGCAATATAAGGTAAAGTGCCAATGACTAGTATTAAAGTAACGGCGGCGGCTAATGGCTGGTATTTGCCATAACGTGAACCGATAAAATCGGCAATCGATGTTATTTTATTACGGCCACTGACGGTAATTAAGCGATGAAGAAAACGCCAGCCGAATACAATTAACAAAATGGGGCCAAGATAAATCGGTAAGAAATGCCAACCGCTATTAGCCGCTTGGCCGACGGCCCCTAGAAATGTCCAAGAGCTGCAATAAACACCAATCGATAAGGTATAAACCAGCGGGCGCCACCAAGGCTTATTAATCTTATGACCATAGCGTTCGGTTAACCACGCTATGGCAAAGAGTAAAATACCATAGCAGGTGACGATTAATAATAAACGTTCACTGTCCATATCGGTTTCATCAGAATTATGAACACCCACACTACCGTCATTTGGGGACGCTGAAAAGCCTAATAGACTTGATTTTTTAAATCGTGATCGTGTTTTAAATAATTATGTTTTTACCGACAGCTTAATCGTACTTTGGCCAGATGCCTGCAATTCAAAGAGCATTTTATTGTTAATATTTTCCGGTATTTCATCCGCGTGATGAGTCACATACAGCAAGGTGATTTTATGTTGCTGCGCTAGTTTATTAATAAAGGCTAATACCAATAAACGACTAGGAGTATCTAAGCCTTGGCAAGGTTCATCTAAAATAAGCAGAGGAGGTTGTTTTATTAATGCGCGAGCAACTAATACCAAACGTTGCTCGCCATACGATAACGTGTGCAAACTTTGATTGGCTTTATGACGCAAGCCAATAACCTCTAACCATGTTAAAGCCAATTGTTTATCGTGATCGGCACTGGCTTGATACAAACCAATAGTATCGTACAGTCCTGAAATGACCGTGCTTAATACGTTTGTGGTTGCGCGGTATTCCCACTGCAAGGAAGATGAAACAAGGCCGATGTGTTTTTTAATATCCCAAATGCTTTCACCACTGCCACGTTGAATGCCAAATAGCTTCAGATCATTACGATAGCATTGAGGGTTATCACCGGTAATTAATTGCAACAAACTGGTTTTCCCACAACCATTAGGCCCTTGAATGGCCCAATGTTGCCCAGCATCGATTTGCCAATTTAAGTGTTTGAATAAAGTACGATCGCCATAATGAATACTGACATCCGTTAGCTTTACCAAGCTCTCATTATTAGCCAATTTTAACGGCGTTTTTGAGCCGCTAGGAAAATCGATTAATGGCTGATCAAAGTGCAACAACCCCTTTACTTCCGGAAGGTCGATTATCTCTTCTTTAAGCCCTTGTGCTATTAATTCTGCGTCATGCATAAACGCCAAATGTGTTGTCCATTCAGGTAGTTCATCAATCCGATTAGCGACCCATAGCATTGGCTGATGTTTCTGATATAAAAGATCTAGAATTTCTTTGAAAGCAATCCGACTATCGGCATCCAAACCTTCGAAAGGAGCATCCAATACCAATAAATCAGGTTGTTCTTGTAGCGCTTTTAATAATAAAACCTTACGACTTTCACCCGTAGACAGAGAGCGTAAACCTTGCTTTAAAATATGACGAATTCTGAGGCGCTCAATCCAGTTATTAATGTCATCTAGTGGCGCTAGAAAATCACATATTAATGTACCAGGGTCGAATTCATTGGTGAAATCGCTTTGATCTAACTTACGTTCGTTCTCAAGATACTCGGCTTGAGCTTCTAGCGATAAATAAGCAATACGTAAAGGCAAACCCTCAGCGCTGCCTTGGTTAATAATGACTTTATTCGCCATTAATAAAGAGAGCGCTGTTTTACCGCTACCATTGGTACCGGTAATCGCCCAATACTCTGATGTGTTGGGTTGCCAATCATTAATACGCAATAGACGACCGTCGTGTAGGCGGGCTTTAATATTCGAAAATTTCACAACTATTACTCATAAGACCTATCTAAAGTCGATATTCTAAACCCTTATTAAAAAAATAGATCGTGAAAGAAAATCGCATGAATAATCGCTATATAACGCGATAATATGTATTTAAGCCTGAATTATGATGTGACGACTCTGAAAGAAAGTACTCGCTTTGTAGCCTGGTTGTTTTATCAAGCATTTAAAACATTACGTTCTGTTGTAAAACATATTGAAACCAGCTTATGAAAACAGCTTATGAAAACAGAGAGGCGTTTTGCTTAATTCCTGACTATATTCAACACGTGATAAATGAAATCTAAGGTTCAAACCTCTATGTTGTTTAATAAATCAGTACCTTTACTGTTATGCAGTATGTCTTTGTTATTTTCAGGCTGCGTAGGCCAAGACTCCTCAGATGAGAATGTTGTGATCTTAGAGGGTGAGAGCACTACAACAGAGGAGACAGAAACAGATACTGAAGAAGCAGATATTGAAGAAGAAACAGACCAAAATATAAGCGAGAATTGCCTAGTAACGGATACTCCTTATTATGGTTCCGCCACTTATCCAAGTGCCTCATTAGCTTTAGAGTACACGCTAGACAATACCGATAACCAAGAATTTGAACTAATACTGGCAGATAACGAGTATGGTTTTTTCATGTTTCCTGCAGCATTAGGCGAGGCCACTTTTTTTGGCGGAGCCTGGGGAGGTGCTGCTTGGGAGCCGGACGACGAGACTTCAACGGCTACCCGAAATGAACCCGTAGTGATTGTTAAAGATAATACTCACTGGTTCGTATATAGAACGGATTATCCAGGCGGCGGTCGGTTGCTTTCAAAAGTCAGTTATACGAACCCAGGCCAAGCCATCGGGGCTTCTTCTCCTTGCGAGACTGATGGTTTAAAGCAAGCTGATGAAAGTACTTTCGTCTTTGATCTAACTAACGCACAAGAATACAGCCCTCCGGCAGCAGAAATATTACCCCCGCCCAGCATCAATAATAATAACGAAATATGCACAATGAATGGCCTGCCAGTTTATGGTGGCATCGATTTGACGATATTAACCAGAGAAAAACTGTCGCAGACGTTTCTCCATACTGGTGGACAAGATTTTGAATTAACACTGGCAGAAAATGAGTACGGTTTCTTTGCTTACCCTGCGGCTTTGGGTAAGGCGAATTTTTTTGATCGTAATTTTATTAATGCTCGTGGTGGTTGGCATGGTGCAACGTGGACGCCTTACGATGGGGCTACGTCTGAGGAAATGAATGCAACCACACCTATTATTACAGAGATTGGTGAAACTAAATGGTATGTCTATCGAACTGACTTTCCAGGACTGGGTGAAACAAAATATGCCGTACGATTTGCGAATCCAGGCTTAGCCATTGGGGATGAAGTTTCTTGTGACATGACAGGTATTTTATTTGAAGAGAGTCAAAATCTTAGAATTCTGCTTGAAGAAGAGACTGAAGAAGAATCTGAAGTCGAAGAACCTATGCCACCCACCACAATCCCCGATACCGTAGGGCAATGTACATTTTCAGCCTTGCCACGCTATGGCGGAAGATTGGAAAGCATTGGTCTTGCGTCTGAAGTTCTCGCACTTGAGGAGGAGTCTAGTTCGCTAACCGATCTAATCATTAAGCTCACTTTAACAGAGCCGGAGTTTGGTATTTTTGCATACCCAGCAGCGTTAGGTGAAACAGTGTTTCGTGATAAGAATAGCGGATTTCTCGGAGGATGGGATGGTATAACCTGGCACCTTAATAATAGTCGTGACTTAGATGGGTATGCTGACAGACCTTTAGTGACTAAAGTCGACGGCGTTTCTTGGTTTATTTATAGAACAGATTTTTCTGAAATTTTCAGCATCGAATTCTTAGCAACATTCGCTAATCAAGGTTTAAGCCTTGGCGATACCGTTGAGTGTGATCTATCAAGTTTTGATCATGTCAGTACCGGCCGTGTTATAGGTGATGATCTTAATGCAGTGAAAATCTTTGTTGCTGGCGGAACTGACGTATTGCTTGAAGAAGGCATCGTAGAGCAAAGTGTCGTTGGGCAAGGTCGGTGGAGTATTAATACCAGCTATTTCGGAGTTGATGGTAGGGATTCACCAGACCCCACTAAATTTAATGAAGCAGGGCTATACGATATGTTTTTTTATAATTCAGCAGGAATATCTTACGGGCCTTTTTCGATAACGGTTGAAGAGGGTGAGATAAAAGAAAAGGATTTTGATACGACATCGCTGTGATTGCTATCGTGCATTGTCGCCCTGAAGGACGACCCACACAAGATAGATAATCTGGAGTGTAAATGTGGATTGGTCTTTAGGCCAATGGGTGTTTCATTAAGCGCATTTGTCGGGCTAAAGCCACGACCTGCAGAGCAGGTATCTGTGCATCTTGAGAATTGGCCCGCCCTGCAAGAATCGAACTTGCGATTCGGCTTCGGAGGCCGATAATAATGATTTATATTGATGTATTTTATTTATAATAAATCTACCTTAATTAACACTAGGTATCTTTAACTATCGTAAGTATTGATTTTATTAAGATCGAATAGTGACATTTTTGATTATTTAATATTGTCACACTTTGGTTGTTTCTGTTAGATTGTCACTAGCTGGTCACGTATTCCTGAGAGATATATCAGGGCATGCGGGGGAGCTCTATTGTATTTTAAAGACGAGAGATTTAATAGTGACAGGTGATGAATCACAGCTAGGTGCTCTGAGTAGGCTGCTGCGTGACAAGCACGATCTAGTTCTGGATATGTCAGAGATAGAAAGACGCTTGAAAATTGATGGTGCTTTTCCTGCTACTGTTAACATAATTGAATTTCTATTAACCCACCTAGAAAGCCTCTCTGAATTCACCAATAAACCTAACTGGTTGACTGCACTTAATGCTGCAAAAATTAGCTTAAAGCAACAGCGAAAATGGCATAGAACTAGCTCTCAGAGCAACCCTTTGCAAGGTAATATTCAACAATACCCCATCACTGCATTTCTACTACAAGAGCCCTCGAGATACAAAAAACAAATAAATGGCATTCATTCTCTATTCTTGTTCACGCTCATTAATCAGCCCCCTGACACTGTTGGGTTGGATCATTATGCAAATGAGCTGAGGGTTGCTATAGGTCGATTTTCTGAAAATGAGGTACTTAAAGAGCTACCTGAGTTGGGAGATGATTTCGGTGCTTACTTCGGCGAATTAAAGGCCAAGGTTCAACAACAATATGATGCCAACTCTTCCTCAGAACACAGAATTATATCCAGTTTATATAAACTAATAGAAAAGAATGGGAGTGCACCACGCTCAGCACCTGTTCAGCAGCTACCTGATCTCAGGGTGAAATTCCCTCTTTTATCAGGTTTCGGTTCAAATCAAATTGAAATGCTTGCTATTGATATGGGCAATCCAGAATCTGCCGAACCCCCCAGTCTTATTAGTATATTGATTGATGATGATATTGATTCCAACGATGATGGCGTTTCACTAAGCGGTGCTGATTCGGAGTTTAAAACTGACCTCAAGGCGATGAAGTCAGATTACTGGATTAGACGGCATAGTAGGCTTGTAGCTCACGACTCTTCATGCCTCACGCACTTGGAAAAAAATAGAGTTACTGATTTTATAAGCCAGGGGCTTAAAAACGCTTCCAATAAAAAGGTTAGAAACAGAGCTGGTATTGTATGCATGCTATACATAACTGGCCTAACGCTGGATGAGCTACTCAATATTAATCTGAATAATGACCAAGTAATTACAAAAGATGGGCAATATAAAAGGCTAATTCAAAGGCCAGAAAACGCTTTTAAACCTAATCCGCAGCAAACTAAGTGTTTAACGTCTGTTTCAACGCAGTTTAATTTTGAATTGCCGGAAATCCTCACCGAATGGTTACAAGAGATATCAAAAAACAACTTTTGGGAAGTATTATCGGATACCAAGGAAGGTGCTAAAAAAGCTATTGATGCAACTTTGGTGGATTTAAGAAAGGATGGGCAGTACCGACGTATCATTTTATCAAGACTTACGGCAGCATTAGCGTTAGAAACAACTTTGAAATTTCGTGATCCAGTTATAACGCACTATCTGGCAGGGCGCGATAACCAAGCCGCGCCGATGCTGACTTATTATGTAGCGCATACTGTTTCTGAAGTGGAGCAAGCTTATCAAAATGTTGTGCAAGGAATGCTATCGCTATGAGTTTGACTAACTATTACCCTACTGCAGAAACCCATAAAAATATAATCACTACGTTATCTCAAAGCATTAACCTAGCGATGGATAATGAGAGTCTTATAGAGCGACATAATGCATTTGTTGATTATACTTTAGCACTTGTTTTTAGTGCCACCGGTCATCGAGCGGTTAAAGATCCAATTTCAAGTATTCGTCAAATTGATCTCCAGAATGGATTAATCCTTATATCTGACAAAGTGACACATGAAAACCGCGCATGGCGATTGGTTGCACTGCCAGCTATCGCTTGCGAGCAAATTCAAAACTATCTAGATTACCTCCCCAAATTGGCTGCAAACCTAGAAAATGAAGTAGCAGGAACGCTACTACCAACGAAAATAAGACAGCTATTCTCACATAGTGAAGCCATTCCGTTGTTCTTCTATTTATCAGATACGAGACTTGGTGACATAGAAAATATTACTCCTAAGCTAATGGCACAAAGATGGTCAAAGTGCTGGAGTCTTCCCATTAACTTTTTACGACATACAGCCGCAACTGAATTACTAAAGCTTGAAAGTGCAGATTATGCCCAGATTCAGTTGGGTCATGCTTCTGGAAATGCTCATCAATTTGGTGAGAATGCAGCAGAATCAGCTAAAGATATCCTTGCTAAAATTGGATTAGCGCTCAATAAATATCTAAATGAAATGGGCTGGAAGCCTATAAAATCACCAGTTCGGTTACCTTATGGTTTTTCAGAAGAAAAAATATCCCTTAACCAGCTTGAATCCCAATCCACCAAAGAGTTTGGCCAGGCTGCGCGACGCCAAAATCGTTTAAAGAGCGGCAAGCAAAAAAGAGTTAAACTTAAAAGCTATATCATTAATGCAAAAAACTCAGTTCTTAATGATCAGGGTGATATCACAACGGTAGAAGAAGTTCGTGGGTTAGTAAATTATCTTGTTCAAAATACACCGGGAGATCATTTAAATCAGGCTTTGCGCCTTTTATATCGTCACGTTTCTCATTTTCCGAAAGGAAAAGAGATAGTTAAAATAATTGCTCCGATTAGAGTCTTGAGAGTAGAAAAATCGCCATTTCATGAAAATACGATCTATGCATATCAGCAGGCGATAAAAATCCGTAAAAACTTCACTGACTATCTGGATAGCTGTCAGACCCCGCCAACAAATCTTCAGCGTATTTCAGAAATTCATATTTCCACTGCTTTGTTTGCTGGCATATCAGATACAAGAAAGCTTGAGGGATTACTGCAAGCTTTGAAAGAAGGTGTTCATCAACTTACAGGTGGTTTGTATGTTGATATTCCTTTAACGGATAAAGAGAATCCCCCCATTTATCGCTGGCGACCAGATGAAGTATGCCAAGCATTAATACAGGGTCTATATAAATGGGATTTACAAGACACATATAGGACTCAACAGATTAGAAAAACATTAAGTACACTTATGGGGGCCATAGGATTTGAGGATGTTAAAAACCCTTTCGACACACTCAGTGAGGCCGCCAAGGCTATTGCTGATATTGAAGCTCCAGGACATTTGAGAAAGGTGCTCTCGGGTGAGCTTAATGTTACTTCTTTGCCTTATACGTCATGGGTAAGAATGCATAGCGGTAAAGCGTTAGACATTAATAGCACTCCACTCATGGCTGATTTTCACAGCAACATAAGCAATGAACTCAATGTTATTCCCGATAACAAGTACAGCTTTAAGCGTGATAAAAAGTTCATAGTAGAGCTAAGACAAGTATTTAAGGAGGCCAAGGCTATACCGCTAGGTGGCAAAGCGAATTTATCAACGAAGTTTAAAAGCAACTTACCTAAATTAATAAAAGAAGAATTTGATGGTGCCGGTGAGTTTCATTCTAAAATGTTAAGTGTCGCTGCTTGGTCAATTTACTTATGCAAGCAAGGAACAAGATCTAAAAAACGGTTGGCAATTTCAACTATAGAAAAATATACATTTTTTATTGCTAACTCCTTAGCACAAGTTGAGTTGAACAAAAGTTTCGATTGCTTGGACAGTGATGAATATGAAAGCCTCTATTTACACATTATTGAGATGGCTCCCGAAAGTCGTCGACATGAACTGGCCGGACGACTGCGTGAATTCCACTGGTTCTTGGAATCAGCGTATGCTGTCGAGCCACTATCATGGTCTGAAATTCTAAAAATTGCCAATATTAACATTGAAGACCATTTTGCAGATGCAAATATGGTAAGTGAAGACGAATATTTAGCAATTATTAACGGCATTAACAATACGGCAGAGTTAGATAGGCATACAAGAGTCCAATATATTTCTTTGGTCATGCTGGGCTATCGATTTGGCTTGAGATTTGGTGAGGCACTTCGCTTACAGCGACTGGACGTCTTGATTGAAGGTTCTCAAATTGAATTGAATATAAGAAATAATATTTTTGGAGAGACAAAAACCGAGTCTGGTGTTCGCCCCTCTATTTTATTAGAAGAAATTACAGAGCTAGAGAGACAAAGTTTTACTAGCCTTGTGCAGTACGCAGAGCAGAGATTATCATTCGACAAGCAAACAGCTATTTTCTCTTCTGTGAATAATCCTAGAGAACTAATTAGTAGGCATCAAACATCCCTACAGATAGGTCTTTGTATAAAGTATATTACGGGCGATTCAAACCTGCGATTCCATCACTTTCGCCATAGCTGGGCAAGTAGAATGTATGCCTACTTCGCACAAAGCCAATCGGGCGTACCTAATCAGATTGCAAGTAGCTCCATTATTAGTAGTCGCTGGCAAAACTTTATTGGTGCTCATGAAACTCGCTACATACTTGAGAGCATTTCTCATGCTTTAGGGCATGCCTCTATTTCAACCACAATTGAGCATTACAACCACGTAACATCTGTAAGTTTGTACCAGTACTACGACACTAAAATTAAGCCTATGAGCATGAAAGCTTATGCTTATGCTCTAGGCATAAGCTATGACAATGCGAAGCAGCGTTCTGCAAGAGGAATACTTTTAAAGATAAATAAATCCATCCCTAAGCCGAAAGTTAAGCTTAAGTCTCGCCCTATTAAAATGAAAATATTATCCGATACTGACTCAAAGGAAATACTAACGAGTTTAGAGATAGAGGTATTCTTAAGTAGATTGCGTGCTACGCAACAGAAATCAAAACTAATTGCAGAGCAATTGTTAATTGATTCTAAAGTGGCTAATGAGATCGTAGACAGAGCTATTCAGGTTGAACGCACCTCAGGCGTTGGCTATTACCAACTGATTAGGCACGATCAAAGCCAGCTATTTTTAGGCGAAGAAGAGAAGCAAGCGAAACTGGCTGCTTTAAACAATAAAGCCTTTATTCTCCAGGATAAAAATATTCAAACAGTGCTTAGAGATTATGATGTGTTACTGGGTGAGCTACCAGAGAGTGAAATTTTCAGCTTAAGTACAGCCTTTTTAATCTGGCAAAGAACACTGAAAGGTGATGTGAATATCGTTAGTGATAGTCTTGAGCTTGAAGCTATTAAACTCATTCATAAAGTCTTTTTCTCTGATTTGAAGTTAACCTTAAATGGCGAAATTAAACTAGTTTCTACTGAAAAGGTTCCTCTAAGAAAACAAAGTAAAAAGGCAATTAAATTTGGGTTGAATAAGCGAATCAATACTCAAATTATGCTTCAGCGAATAATGTTTATATTATCGATTACTCTGAGCTTAAAATTAGGCTAATAGCCTATGTGGTATTTTTTTTGTATTTTTTAGTAGCTGGACACTATATGTTGTGTGTGCTAAATTTTTATTATCTTCTGCGATTATAAGAAAAAACACAACTTATGACTACTAATAAAGAGTTTAAAAAACAGTTAAATAAGCAATTGAAATCTAGAGATGATAGCGACTTGGCAGGACGCAGCGAATCATCTGAGTTAGTAGAAATAAATATAATTGAAGTACCTATTTATGAAACTTATGAAACTTTTTATAAAGATGAAGACAAATCAATTGAGTGGAAAGAGAATAAAAAATCGGCAGCTCAACTTAAGGCAGTAGACGGTTTGTTTAATATATTAAGCAGTTATTTAAAACCTCAACTTCCCACCGGTGCTTGTATTAACAAAAATACATATGGCTTGTTGGATAAGGATACTTCTGATTTTCAGACGGGCAGTGTTTATGTTTCATTAAAATTATCTTATCCGCATAAATTATCGGATCTTTTTTCTGACGATTTTATAGGCGAAATACGAAACTTTGCTGCGGAAGCACTAGATAATATCAACAAATTTGCAGTTATTGCAGAAAATGAACCTGACGAAGTGAAAGTTTTCAATATAGATGAGATAAAAACACCTGGCCTTAAAGAAAAATATCAAAAATATTTAGTCGTATCTTCACCCGAACAGCAAAAATTTATGGAGCATGCAGTATCTTTTTTGAGAAAAGCAAACACGGACGTTTCTCTAGCCTACGAAATAAACGGTAAAAAAGATGTCGTTAATATTCAAAAAGCTAAACCTCTAAAATCGTTCGAAAATGATGAGTTAGAAGCTCTTCAGGTTGAAGCTTTTATCATTAATATATCATATAGACTGAACGCTCCTACAGTTGTTATAGATCCGACAAATAAAAGCAGTAATATGATATGTCAGTATGATGAAGAGCATTTCGATGCTATTTGCGATATCGCAAAATCTAGAAAAAAATGCTATTTGACGGTTAGGACATATCAAAAAATATTTAATGGTGAGTACATTAATGATTTCACAAAAGGAAAAATTTTAGGGTTGAGCACAGCGCCAACTGGCCAAGAATCTTTCGTTTACTAATATTAAGATAGACAGCGTGCAAGCCCCCTGTAATACTTTTTATCAAATGGCTATTTATTAGACGACAATTAACTTGCCGAACGGCTAAGGCTGTTGACGTCTTAAAGCTGTAGAGTTATTGGGAGTGTTGTTTATTTCTTAGAAAACCCCTAAAACGAGCCTACTATTTTATCCCCCTTCTTTTGCATTGAAACTACCAAATTAAAAACTCTCTATTTGACGGATGGTCATGTTGGGTTTTCAGGTAGCGAGGGTCATAGAATTTGGTGATGTGTATGTTCTATGCTGTAATCCCATCTAACTTAAACAATGTCTACCAGAATGGAATCTTCAGATGAGCCGCTTGTCTTTACTGATCATATTGCTTATATCTACACTCAGTACTTGGGCCGATACAAAAGAATTCGTTCGCGATTACACCTATATTGCTGGCGAAGCTGACAGCAAGATATCAGCGCGCCAAATGGCTATGCAGGAAGTGAAGCTAGAGCTGCTAAATGAACTTGGGACTTACATCTATTCACGAATAGACGTTTCTGAGAACTCAAAGGGTAAAACAGATGCTAAGCAAGACATTCGGGCGATGACTGCTGGTTTTGTGAAAGTTGAGGTTCTGGAAGAGAGATGGAATGGATATGTGTTCTACATAAAGGCCAAGATGGCTGCGGATCCTAAAGATATCCTGAAACGTATTAAAGAATTGGCTTCTAATGATGAAGAGAAGATCAAGCTGAAAGACCAATTGAGCCAAAGTGCAAAAGCATTTGAAGACATGAGGTTGGAAATGTTGGCGCTTAAAAATGCTTTGGAGAATAGTAAAACTGACAATGAAAAGCAAAAGCTCGCTTTGGCATTCGCAAACAAATCAAAAGAGTTGTCTGCAATTGATATGTTTGAGAAGGGGAATGATTATTACTGGGGGCTTAAAGGGGTAGAGCAGAACTCTCTTGAAGCTAGTCAATGGTTTTTGAAGGCAGCTGAACGCGGAATTGCGGGGGCACAATTGAATCTAGGTAATCTATATATAGGAGGCAAGGGTGTTAAACAGAGCTACACGCAGGCTATTTACTGGTACCAGAAGGCAGCAGCACAAGGGGGAGGAGGCGCACAAAGCAATTTAGGTAATATGTATTACAAAGGACTAGGAGTGGATCAAGATTACAAGATGGCGGCTCACTGGTATCAAAAAGCAGCCGATCAGGGTTACGCGTCAACTCAGGACTTTCTTGCTGGAATGTATCTTAAAGGCTTGGGTGTGCAGCAGAGCGATAAACGAGCATTTTATTTGTACCAAAAAGCGTCTGATCTGGGAAACGCTCGTTCTCAGTACAATTTAGCTCTTTTGTATAAGCACGGGTTGGGGATTAAAAAGAGCTACAAGCAATCAGTTTATTGGTTCCAAAAATCAGCCGAACAAGGCTATGCAAATGCTCAAAATGAACTCGGAGAAATTTACAGTACGGGACGTGGTGTTGTGCAGAGCTATAAACAAGGATTTTATTGGGCGCAGAAAGCAGCAAATCAAGGTCATGCTGAAGCTATGTATAGCGTAGCTTTTCAATATGCCAAGGGTAAGGGAGTTAAACAGGATCATGATCAATCCTTATACTGGCTTCAAGAGTCAGCAAACCTAGGTAATGAAAATGCGATGAATATGTTTAAATCAAGTAGATAGCCCAATTTATGAACCAAAAAATGTAGTCATGAAATAGAATTAGTGCTATTTCACATCTAATTAATTAGTAAGCACTAATAGGCCTGGCGTTAGTTATATCTAATAAGCTTGTAACCTACTTGATTCCTTATTTTTACAAGTCTCATCAGCCTACGACATAGCGGTACTAGTTAAGTATTTGCCAGAAAATATATAAAGCCATTTACGAGATATCCTAAATAGGATCGTTATAATGAAGTCACTTATATGAGACATATCAATCGCCCCTAGCGTAATGATAGATAATTCTGATTGGTAAAGTGAAGTTGACCACCATAAAAGCCTTCTCAGATCCCTGCCAAACGATTAAACACGATAGCAAAATATTTTTTAAACTAAGGGATTAGTAATGATTAATAACTTAAAAATTGCCAGCATAGCCAGCTATGATGCCAGTGGAATAAGCATTAGCGAATTAAAAACAGTCAATTTCTTTTACGGAGCTAACGGTTGTGGAAAAACAACCTTATCAAATTTTCTAGCTTATCCAGATAGCGGAGTATATGAACATTGCTCTATAAGCTGGGAAGGTGGCAGAGTTCTTAAAACATTGGTCTATAACAAGCGTTTTCGTGAACAAAATTTTGGCTCGGGAGAGGTAGCGGGTGTATTTACCCTAGGAGAAGCTACTACTGAAGACATTCAACATATCAATAATAAAAAAAGGCAGGTGTCGGATTTAAGAGGTGTTCAAGTTACACAGCAAGCAACGATTGGTGCCCAGCAAGCTCGTCTTGACGATCTTAAAGAAGTATTCACCAATGATTGTTGGGCTGTGTATAAACAGTATGAAGGTGATTTGAAAGAAGCACTGCGCGGAAGTATTAATACTAAACCTAATTTCCGAGATAGAGTCCTGGCCGAAAAGCAATCAAATGGCAGCCAATTGCTAACGCTAGATATGCTGGTATCTAAATCAGAAACCTTATTAGGTGAGCAACCAATTCGTATAGATACCATTCCTCTTATACCTGCTTATGAAAACTTAGTAACACTGGAGTCGAGCGCTATTTGGCAGCAAGTGATTGTGGGTAAAACCGATGTGGATATAGCAGGCTTAATATCAAAGTTGGATATTAGTGATTGGGTCAACCAGGGACGGAATTATATTCAAGAAAGTGAGGATTGCCCTTTCTGTCAACAGCCTACGATTGGTGATGTGTTTCGTGGTCAAATTGAAGAATATTTTGATGAAAGTTATGAGCAGGATAAGGTAAGGGTTACTGCACACCAAATGGCATACTTGAGTCTGACGAGTGCTGTGTTAGACACTCTCGATCGAATTGAGGCGTCAGAGGCTTCCAAAATAGATTCTAAATTGGACGTTGACGCATTCTCTGCTCACCTCCGAGCTTTGCATAGTCAGATTTCCGAAAATACATTGAAGATTCAAGGTAAGTTAGAAAAAACCAGCCAACAGGTGGAGCTAACAAGTACAGCACCAGATATTGAAGCGCTGACTGTTCTTATTCGCCAAGCTAATGACTTGATTACTCCGCATAATCAATTAGTCGCTAACTTTAACAATGAAGTTACTGCATTAAAGCAATCTGCGTGGCGATTTATGGTAGAGCAACTCACAGCCAAAATAACTGCTCATGAGCAACGTGCGAATGGTTTGCAAAGAGGAATAGATAGTATATCGAGTCAAATAAGTACGAGAAGTACTGAAATTAGTTCTTTGGATGCTGAGATCGTTGATTTGGGTAGAAATGTCACCAGCGTTCAGCCTGCAGTGGATGAGATTAATCGCTTGTTAAGAGCTTACGGGTTCACTAATTTTAGCATCGTACCCTCACCTAATGTGGAAAATTATTATTCAATTCAGCGAGAGAATGGTGAGTTGGCATTGGAAACATTGAGTGAGGGTGAAATAACTTTTATTACATTCCTCTATTTTGTGCAGTTAACGAAAGGCGGTAATGATGAAGGGTCGGTGACAGATGATCGCGTGTTAGTTATTGATGATCCCATCTCTAGTTTAGATAGTAATATTCTTTATGTCGTAAGCACTATTGTAAAAGATCTGATTCGATTTTCTAAGGATGGGGGCAATAATATAAAGCAGTTATTCTTGCTGACACATAATGTGTACTTTCACAAAGAGGCATCTTTTATAAACAGTCGTTCAAATGGTGATAGTCATACTGGTTTTTGGATTCTTAGAAAGAATCAAAATATAACCTCAGTGACAGCATATGGAATAAGCAACCCAATTGAGTCGTCCTATGAATTGCTCTGGCGCGAGATAAAAGACTGGCAACGTAATTCTGGTATTACTTTACAAAATTCCATGCGTAGAGTTGTGGAACACTACTTCAAGATTCTTGGCAAACTTGAGGATCCTACATTAGTCGATCAGTTTGAAACATTTGAAGAGCAACAAATATGTCGATCATTGATAAGCTGGATCAATGATGGCTCACACACGATTCCAGATGATTTATATGTTCAGACACCTGATGATTCAGCTGAAAGGTATCTAGCGGTATTTAAGAAAGTGTTTGAATACACTAATAATATTGGCCACTACGAGATGATGATGGGGGATGCCGCTTAATCACTTTTAAATATCAGTAATAATTGCTCCTGAGAGCAATTAATATCAATTCCTGACCTCGAAGAAGAGCAGTTAAAACTAGAACAGGCAAAAACAAGATTTAATACGGCACAAAATCAGCTTTTAAGACTGCTAGAGCTAAACTCATCAAAGCCGTAAGCCAGGGTTACATTGCCCCTTGGCTGTAAAGTGAGTATAAATACCGCTGTTAATTAAAATATCATCAAAGCAAGTGATGAGAACAATATATAAGCACAGGAATCGTGGGTTATAAGTATTATAATGGCCTCATATTCCCAACATCATAATCTAAGAGGGCGCAAATTATCATGGTCACAGAACACAAAAAGAACCTAGAAAAACAACTCTGGAACATCGCCAACGCCCTACGCGGCAACATGAGCGCCGATGACTTCCGTGATTACATCTTAGGTTTCATCTTCTACAAATTCCTATCCGAAAAAATCCACCTATACGCTGATAACTTATTAGCCGAAGACGGCATCAAATTCATCGATATTGATGAAGCCAGCGAAGAAGGCCAAGAAACTCTAGAAGCCCTAAAAGAAGAAACCATCAATCACCTAGGTTACTTCCTAAAGCCCAGTGAACTATTCCATTGTTTAGCGCAAAAAGGCGAGCAGGGCGAATTCATCATCGAGCAACTAGGTGAAGTACTGCGCCATATCGAACAATCCACCATGGGCACCGACGCCGAAGACGACTTCAACGGCCTGTTTGATGACCTAGACCTAAGCTCCAACAAACTGGGTAAAACCGAAAAAGCCAAAAACGAACTCATCTCACAAGTATTAAGCCACCTAGATGCCATCGACTTTGCATTAGACGATACCGAGATCGACGTACTGGGCGATGCCTACGAATACCTCATTGGCCAATTTGCCAGTGGTGCCGGTAAAAAAGCCGGTGAATTCTACACCCCGCAAATGGTCTCCAAACTGTTAGCGCAAATCGTCACTCACGGTCGTGATGACATTCGCAGCGTATACGATCCTACCTGTGGTTCTGGCTCCTTGTTATTACGTGTGGCCCGCGAATTAGGCACCCACAAAAATGGCGAACAGCTAACCAAAACCTTGCAGTACTTCGGCCAAGAATCCAACCCAAGTACCTACAACCTAGCGCGCATGAACATGATCCTGCACGACGTGCATTACAGCCGCTTTGATATTCAGCAAGACGATACCCTAGAAGCACCACATCATATTGAAAAACGCTTTGATGCCGTAGTCGCCAACCCACCGTTCTCGGCCAATTGGTCAGCGGATGCTGGTCACTTAACCGACGAGCGTTTTCAAGACTACGGAAAATTAGCCCCAGCCGGTAAAGCCGATTTTGCCTTTGTGCAGCACATGTATCACCAGTTAGATGATAACGGCACGCTGGCGGTGGTATTGCCTCACGGTGTACTTTTCCGTGGCGCAGCGGAAGGCCATATTCGTAAATTCTTAATTGAAAAACACAACGCCTTAGATGCGGTGATTGGTTTGCCAGCTAACGTGTTTTTTGGCACCAATATCCCCACTTGTATTTTGGTGCTTAAAAAGAATCGCAACAGCTCAGCTCAAAGCAAAAAAGCGGATGATGTTTTATTTATTGATGCCAGTGCCCATTCTGGTAAGACAAAAAGCCAAAACTTTCTGCGCGATGAAGATTTAGACCGCATTATGAATGCCTACACCCAGCGCAAAAATATCGACAAGCTTGCCTTTGTGGCACCGATTAAATCTCAACTGGATGAAAACGGTGAGCTGCTGAAAGATTCAGTCTTGAGCGGGGAAGAGAGCGGGATTGAAGATAACGGTTATAATCTGAATATTCCGCGCTATGTGGATACCTTTGAAGAAGAAGCGCCCGTAGACTTGGCAACGGTAACACAAGCCATCTCAGGTATTGAAACAGAATTGAAAAGTGTGGGCACACAGCTGGCTGAATTCTGCAAGCAGCTCAACATTCAGGCACCTTAGGAGGCGGTATGGCTAATACACAACAAGTACAAAGCAAAGTGCCTCAGCTCAGGTTTCCGGAGTTTAGTGGGGAGTGGAATAGATCCAGGTTAGGTAATGTAGCTTCCTTTCTCAAAGGGAAAGGTATATCAAAAGCAGATATTGTCACAGAAGGGAAATTAGAATGTATTAGGTATGGTGAACTTTATACTCATTATGATGAGATAATTGATCAGATACGTTCAAAAACAAACTTAGATAAAAAGTCTTTAATTTTAAGCAAAGTTAATGATGTAATCATTCCTGCATCAGGTGAATCAGCATTGGATATTGCGAGAGCATCATGTGTTAGGAAAGAAGGTGTAGCCTTAAGCGGTGATTTAAATATCCTTAGGTCAAAAATTAATGGACTTTTTTTAGCCTATTACTTAAGCCATAAACGAAAGTATGACATAGCCAGGTACGCTCAAGGAGCATCTGTCATTCATTTGTATGGGACGCACATGAAATCGTTATATTTATGCCTACCTCCTAAATCGGAAGAAGCCGACAAAATCGCCTCCTTCCTCTCCTACGTAGATAACAAAGTCAGATTGTATAAACAAAAACATGAACAGCTGGTGTTATACAAGAAAGGCATTCTGCAGCAGTTGTTTAGTCAGCAGCTACGTTTTAAAGATGATAAAGGGGAGGACTATCCTGATTGGACGCGAGAGTGTTTGGGCGACTTTATAACGGTGCGAAAGGGATTACCTGTTACCGAAGATATACCATTGCATAGTTTAACTATAAAGAATGGTATTGAGCCTAAATCAGCTAGGTATGTACGTGATTTTTTAGTTAATGATACCAGCGAAGCCTATAAGGTGGTTCACCCTGGTGATTTTGCGATGAACCCTATGAATCTAAGATTTGGCGCTATCGCAAGGCACAGTGGTGATGGAATGGTATTGCTATCAAAGTATTATGACGTCTTTTATTTCAACGACGCTTTAGATCATGAGTTCATGGAGGAGTATTTAAAGAGTTATGGAATGATTTACTTTTACAATAAAATGGCAACCGGAACCCTTGAAGAAAAAAAGAGAGTGCATTTCAGTGACTTTGTAACGTTTAGAAGGCTGATTCCCTGCTATTTGGAGCAAAAGAAAATAGCTAGATTTCTGAAATCTATAGATCAAAAAATCAACCTAGCCCAGCAACAAATCGAACAAACCCAGGTCTACAAAAAAGGCCTGTTACAACAAATGTTTGTTTAGCGTTTATTTAAAAAGTATTTATAGCGAATAGAGACAGCGGCAATTGCCACACAAGGCCGCTGAAGTGCTATTTAGAAGTTAAGAATAAAGTGTTAAGGAAAACCATGGCCATTCAACCTGAAGCCGTATTAGAAAGTGATTTGCTTAAAAAATTAGAGCAGCAATCATTTGAGTTGGTCAGTGTCACTGACGAGGCAAGCTTGCTTGCCAATCTAAAAATCCAGCTAGAAAAGCTGAATGATGTACAGCTGAGCCAGACTGAATTTAAACAAATTCTAAATCATCTGGCCAAAGGCAGCATCTTTGAAAAAGCTAAAACCCTAAGGGATCGCTTTCAATACGATAAAGACGATGGCACGTCGGGCTATGTGCGTTTTCTGCACGAAGACCACGAGGCAAACCAGTGGCAAGCCACTCAGCAAGTTACCGTAGAAGGCCGCTTTAAAAACCGTTACGACGTGACCATTTTAGTGAACGGTTTACCGCTGGTGCAGGTAGAGCTAAAACGCCGTGGCTTAGAAATGAAAGAAGCCTTCAACCAAATTCAGCGTTACCAGCGACACAGCTATTGGGCAAGTTACGGCTTGTTTCAATATGTTCAAATGTTCGTCATATCTAATGGCGTAAATACCAAGTACTACGCCAACAATAAAAAACAAAGCTACAAACAAACCTTCTATTGGGCCGATGAAGACAACAACCGTTATACCAAGCTAGAAGACTTCACTCGTGAGTTTTTTGATCAAGCACAATTAAATAAAATGCTGAATCGCTACATCGTGCAAAACGAAGCGTTAAAGTGTTTGATGGTCATGCGTTCATATCAAATCTATGCCACCGAAGCCATTATTGAGCGTGTAAATAATGCCCCTAAAGATGAGGGGCAAAACGGATACATCTGGCACACAACGGGTTCCGGTAAAACACTCACGTCATTTAAAACTGCGCAACTACTCACTGCTTCAGAAGGCGTGCATAAAGTCGTATTCGTAGTCGACCGTAAAGACCTAGATTACCAAACCAGCAAAGAATTTAACGCCTTCTCAAAAGGCTGCGTAGACGGCACAGATAAAACAAATGTACTGGTGCAACAGTTCACCGATACCTATGTGTCTAAACACAATAACAGCACCCGCAATAGCAAGCTGATTGTCACCACTATTCAAAAGCTGAATAACGCCATCACCAAAAAGCGCTATACCCAGCGAATGGAAGGCTTAAAAGATAAACCCATTGTATTCATCTTTGACGAATGCCATCGCAGCCAGTTTGGTGATACCCACCAAAACATCACAGGCTTTTTTAACAATAGCCAGATGTTTGGTTTTACGGGTACCCCAATCTTTGTGGATAACGCCCATACCAAAGCCAGCCGTAAATACACCACCAAAGACTTATTTGACAAGTGCCTGCACAAGTACACCATTGTGGATGCCATTAAAGACGAAAACGTACTCAAGTTCGCCATCGAATACGTGGGCCGCTACAAAAAATTAGACAGCAAAAACGAAATGGATATCGAAGTAGAAGGCATCGATACAAAAGAGCTAATGGATGATGAGCGCCGCCTAGAAAAAATAACCGACTACATCATCGCCCACCACAAGCACAAAACCCATTACCCGAATTTCACAGGCATGTTTTGTGTGAGCAGTGTGGATACGCTAATCAAGTATTACGACCTGTTTAAACGCAAAAAAGAAGAAGGCCTACACGACTTAAAAATCGCGACTATCTTCTCTTACGGCACCAACGAAGACGACCCAGAAGCCAATGGCTTTTTAGATGCTTCGCAAGATTCTGCTGAAGAAGTCGAGATGAATGCAATAGCCGATGCAGGGGCCAGCTACAACAGTACTGTATTCACCCATAGCCGAGACAAGCTTGAATCGTATATCGGTGATTATAATGAGATGTTTGGCACCGCTTACACCACCAAAGACAGTCAGTCGTATTACAACTACTACAACGACATCTCTAAAAAAGTACGAGATAAAAAAGTCGATATCCTGTTAGTGGTTAACATGTTTTTAACAGGCTTTGATAGCAAGCCGTTAAACACCCTGTACGTGGATAAAAATTTAAAACACCACGGCCTAATACAAGCCTTCTCGCGCACCAACCGCATTCTTAACGAGCAAAAATCACAAGGGAATATCGTAAGCTTCCGTAACCTTAAAAAAGCCACAGACACAGCCCTAACGCTGTTCAGCAATAAGGATGCGAAGGAAACGGTGATCATGCCGCCGTTTGAAGACTTCGTAAAACTGTTCAACAAAGCCTACTTCGAGATGAAGGCCATATGCCCTGATTTTGAAGACGTAGACGACCTAAAAGATGAAGACGCCGAAGTAGAATTTGTACAAGCCTTTCGTGAGCTTATTCGCCTGCGTAACATTCTAGAAAGCTTTGCCGATTTTGAATTCGACAAAGTCAAAATGGATGAACAAGAGTTTGAAGACTACAAAAGCAAATACCTAGATCTGTATGACAAGGTAAAAACAGACAATCAGAAGCAGAAGTCTTCGATACTCGAAGAAGTCGATTTTGAGTTAGAACTGATTGCTCGTGATGAAATTAATGTGAAATACATTCTAAACCTCATCGCCATGCTTAAAGGTGCAGATACCGACAAAGATTACGAGTATCAATACAAATCCATCATGGACTTACTGGGCGGCTCGCCAGAGCTACGCAACAAGAAAGAGTTGATCGATGATTTTATTCAGAAAAATATGGGTGGCCTAGATACAGAAGAACAAGTGCTAGAAGCATTTGATACCTACTGGGAAGACCAAAAAGAAGCCAGCTTAAAAGCGGTCTGCGACGAAGAGCACCTAGTGAGCGATACCTTTAAATCACTAGTAGAGAGAATGGTGTCTAGTAACCAAGAACCGTTGCGAGAAGAGATTGTAGAAGCAATGGAAACAAAACCAACACTAATGCAGCGTAAGAAAATGATCCCTCGTATTGCTGAGAAAATGAAACAGTATGTTGATGTGTTTTATAGCGGATTTTAGGTAGAAACTTATGATAACAGGTGCATTATTAACCGTGCTGTCGATTCTTCTGGCGTGGGAAATATTTACTGAGAAGTTTATTAATGAAAAATAATTTTATTATTACTGAAAAATACAAAATGCCCGGGGAAGAGGCTGAGAGAAGGGTTTGGGCAAAAATTGTTAAAGATTTCTCTGGTAACTGTTGCCTTGCTTACTGGCGCTACCCAATGTTTCTTAAGGTTGGGGAGAAGCGTCGCGAGCCTGATATCTTATTGCTCGATCAAAAACTGGGCGTTGTGATCATTGAAGTTAAAGGCTTGAAAATTGAACAGGTGGCGGCTATTGATGGTCACCGCTGGTCTTATGTCGATTTCTATGAAGATTTTGGTAATCCTTATGAGCAGGCTGAAAATCACCTGTTTAGTTTTCTTGGTTTGACGGATAGAAAATCGACTTTGCGTCGTCGTGTTGCAGGTCGTGCCGTGGTTGCTTTGCCCAATATTACCCGTAAGCAGTGGCAGGCCAAGGGCTTCGATCAGCAGCTTAGTAATCCTCCTATTTTATTCAAAGATGATCTTAGTGGCGATATACAGCAACAGCTGAAGACTGTTACGGCTGTTGCAGATGGCGATCCATTGGATGATGGTAAGTGGCAAGATCTTTGTCATGTCGTGGGTGCTACCTCGGTACTGCGTGTGCAGGAGGTACCTAGTGTCGAAAAAATAGTCACGAAGTCTGACGCTATCAATGCCGCTAAAGAGCGGGTCATGGCGATGGACATTGAACAAGAGAAAGCTGCCAAACAAATCCCCGAGGGTCCACAACGTATTCGTGGTATTGCTGGTTCTGGCAAGACCGTACTGTTGTGTCAGAAGGCAGCGGCGATGCACTTGAAACACCCCGATTGGGATATCGCTATGGTGTTCTTCACGCGCTCGCTCTATGACATCGTCATTGATTTAATAGGGCGGTATATTAGCCACTTTACACAGGGAGAGGTGATTTATGACCCCGATACGAGCAGGCTTCGAGTGCTTCATGCCTGGGGGGCAAAAGGGCAGCCGGGGCTCTATTCTGAAGCTTGCAAGCAGCATCATGTCACTAAATTGACTCCCAGTACTGTTGGCCATCAAGGCAGCCCCACGGAGTTACTGGTGGTAGCCGCGACTAAATTTCTGGATCAGCTGGATTTGCAAGGACGTCAGCTAGAGGGGATGTTTGATGCTATTTTGATCGACGAAGGTCAGGACTTGGTGGTTGATGAGCACCTTAAGCGTGAAGGGCGGCAATCCTATTACTGGATGGCTTATCATCTATGCAAAGATATCCCTGTTCCTCAGACATCGGATATGTTCGATAAGGGAATAAAACCAGATAATAAGTTGCCATTGAGGCGCTTAATTTGGGGGTATGATGAGGCACAGTGTATCGAAGCCCCTGTAATACCATCTGCTGCAGAAGTCTTTGGAGCGGAGAATAGCACTCTGATGATGGGGCAATATCAGGGTGGTATTAAGCGCAGTATTGTTATGCAGCGCTGTTACCGAACACCCGGTCCTATATTGGTGGCTGCGCATGCGATTGGCATGGGGTTGTTACGAGGCGAGGGTATGATTTCTGGGGTGACCAACCAGCGGGACTGGAATAACCTTGGATATGAAGTCGAGGGTAAATTTTTAACTGGCCAGCAAGTGAAGTTATGGCGACCGGCAGAGAACTCCCCCAATCCTATGTCCGAGTTGAGTGCTGAGCCAAGTATGGAAGTAGCCTATTTTCATAGTCGCACGGAAGAAATTCGCGACACAGCGGCGCGTATTGTTGCAGATATTAATATTCAAGGCTTAAAGCCGTCACGGCAGATACTCGTGGTGATTCTAGGCAATAAAAAGTTCGACTACCTAGATATGAACTCGGATATAGAGCAGTTGAGCACAGCGCTGCGGCAAGCGGGGATTAATTTCTATATTCCCTCGGCGACTAAAGTAAATGAGCTAAAACCCAAATATCCGAATACCGATCCCAACCTATTTTGGTATGAAAACGCTGTGACTATCGCTGAAGTAAATCGTGCAAAAGGTAATGAAGCTGAGATGGTTTATGTTGTCGGCCTTGATCGTATTGCGAGTCTTGAAGCAAGTATTAGCGCAAGAAACCAACTGTATGTTGCACTAACCAGGGCTAAAGGATGGGTACGTTTAAGTGGTTTGCAGGGTTTTTCATTAAACGATGAAGTTAATACTGTAATAGCAGCAAAGGGCGTTTATGAATTTTATTTTAATAAGAAGCCGCAGCGAGACATTAGTGACATTGAACTGACGCCTGAGTGGAGTGAAGTTTCTCAAGGGCTGGATGATGAATTTGATAATTTAGTTGTCGATTTATTTTACGATGATGTAGAGGCACCGACTCTTTCGTATGAATTATTTGATAGCGCTAGGGTAATTGTGCAGCCTTTATTTAGTTGGCCAAAGAGAAAGTTGGCAATAACTGAGACTGCCAGTGAAAAGAACCGTATGGAAAAGTGTGGTTGGTCGGTTATTACCAAGGCTGCTGTGTTAAGAAAACCAAGTCTTTTGAAAAATAAATTTAAATAAGCGGTGAATAGCACCTAGTTTCCTAGGCACTCTTTACGTTTAATTGTTTTTCAAAGATCCACATGATTTTCAATAGCTTGTAGAGCCTCTAACCCTGCTAATGCGATTGACACTACGTTATCAGGGCATGGCTTTCTCTAGGGTTGATACGAATAATATCGGTGTTCATCGACTCAGAAGCGTATCGCACCGAAGGAATAGCAGTACCAGCCCCGATCTCTATAACTAAAAGTTTTTGGTCAGTGTTTAGCAGATCATCTTTCCAATACTGAAACCTATTCTCTTGCATCTCGCTGCGCTCTGGCTGCCAGTTATAATCATTGAACATTAGGATGTTAGGTCTGGCTAGGCTCAGGCAATGTGGGCATTTAGGTAAGTCCGACTGAGCAGATAAATTTTTCGTATCAACTTTTAAAGACTGTAAGTTTGAATCCTTGCTGGCAGCCCATATCCCAGAGCAAGGGCGATCATCGGTTCCTGAGCATTGAAGGTGATTGATGGAACCATGACATTCAAATACCTGAGCATCTTCAAAACCCGCCTTTTGGAAGTGACCATCGACGTTAGAGGTGAAGACAAAACTTGGGTTGCTCTTTAGTGAACACCACTTCTTCAATATCTGAAAACCTTCATGGGGGACTGTTTGATTATAAAGATGATACCTATGTCCGTAGAAGCCCCAAGCTCGTTTTGGATTAGTTTCGAAGCCTTGAGGGTTTGCAAGATCGATGAACGATAAGCCTTCTTGCTCTAATGCGGAATAAGCTTTCCAGAAGCCATGATTACCACGAAAATCAGGCAGCCCTGAGTCGACACCCATTCCAGCGCCCGCGCAAATAAGGAGTGCATCAGCCTGTTTGATTAATTTGGCAACTTCTAAAAATAGGTTAGAATTTATTAGAGAATTCATATCAATTAATAACCGCGTTCAAAAAAGCTCTGTACAGATTTCCAGTCTGGAAATTCCTTAGAGCCAAACTGCAATATCTTACCCTCAAAGTTTTCCTGCCCCTTGCCTTCTGTATAGTCATCAATTAAATAATGCCCTTTATTCAAACCCTTGTTTGGACTGATAATCAATTTATAGGCAGCTTCAAGTCCTAAGTGTTTTTCGACCCATAGACGCTTTTCTGTGTAAGAGTGTGGATTGCGTATTGAAGGAGCGGTTAAAATGTATAGATCAATATCCTGTTTTTCATTGAGCCACTGAAAAGTCTCAATAGCACCAAGAGTTGGCGCTAATCCGATAAAGAATCCAGGCACGCTGTGAGGAAAGGCTTCTTCAGGGTGTAATTGTTTGTATTGCAGATACGATGCCCCAAAATCACACAGGGTGAAGTCCATATCAACATATACAATTTTCTTCTCAAGGTTATTCATATTAATTTATCTAGCCGCTCTTTTCAGTCAGTGACCCTAATACGCTGCTACAGAAAAGCCTGGGGCAACGATAAAAATATGATTGCTACTTTCATTTTTAACCTATCAATAACATGATTGTTGCTTTAAGTATTACTGTGAATAGCCAAATAAACAACGCGATATTTAACATAATTTTATAAGATAATGATTGGAAAGTAAGGCATTCAGCCTAGTGCATTACGTATCCCACTCAGTTCATTTTTCGAAATACATTCCTTACCTGCTTCGGATCGTTTCTGGTGATTAATCAACATAGAAACACTCTTGGTTGATACGCCATTACACCGAGCCCACTCCGCCTGACTTAGTCCCTCAGCGCTCAACGTATCTGAAAGACGGCTTGATAGGGCATGAGCTAGTTCGGAATAATCGTGCCTTGAATCCTCCGCTGTTTCAGGTTGTTTCGACTTTACCGAAATTCCCCGTAACGCCTGAATAGTAAGGACTTGAGTCAATAGCAGCACGGCCAGTCCTAGCACCTCTATTGCAATAACTAACCAAGGCATTGGTGTTTGTTTCAGCTTAGGGCCTGCATTAATGAGGAGTTTCAGGTTTGCCGTTTCTGCCTGTAATGCATTTCGAGTTTCGTCTATTCGAGTAGCCCAGCCAACACGAGACAAGCTATTTTGTTGGTAGCTAGCTAATGATTGCTTCAAGGCGGTAATAGATGCTCTGGAAAGATCGATCTGTTGTTGATGGCTAGACGCCAAGGCAACTTCAGATTGTTTGCCTTCATAAACAGGCGCGCTTAATGAATACAGTGGCCCTGCCATTAATAGGGATGAAGCAATGAAAGCCAATGCCGTTTTCTTATGCCACCAAAGCCAAACTGCAGCCGCTTCAATGGCAATGCTCCAAAGAAACCCTATGCTCTCAGCAGCCTCCATCCAGAATTGGATAGAGTGCCACTGAATAATCGAAGTAGTAAGAATCAGCGTTACCGCTGAGAACTTATCAGAGGTCTGCATAACTAAATCCCATGCTCGGCATTGATTAGCTTCTTACCCAGCTCATTATGCAGGTGGTTTAAAGGATCAACGTGTAAGACTTTCATCTCCTCAATGTATTCCCCTTTTTCTGCTAACCAATAGGCGATCGCCTCAACATTGTTATGCTCATCACCATTGCCAAGTAAGCCTACAAGGTGACGTCCTTGATGAATATGGAACTGCTGGGCAAGTAACTGAGCAAGCATACGGAACTCTCGTTTTTGAGCTTTGTGCTTGGTTTGCTCTGAGAGTACCTGCATTAAATTGTCGTTAATCATGTTGCTCTCCTTTTATTGCAGGGTTTATGGAATTGCTTATCATTTTGTCAAAAGCACTGCCGTCGTTACGCGTTAGATTTGGCACATACCGGCTGTAAACACGAAATAGCATTTCGGTAGTGGTATGGCCCATTTGTCTGGCGATATACTCTGGTGCTTCGCCGGAAGCGAGCCATAGAGTTGCTGCGGTATGGCGCGTTTCGTAGGGCTTTCGATATTCGATGCCCAAGAAAGCCAATAAAGGGGTCCACACTCTTTTAGCAAAATTATTCAAACTAATAGGCATGCCTGCGTTATTGCTGAAAACGTATGTTTGGCCTTTCGTTATTTTCAACTGTTCTTGTAGGCAGTCGTAAACCGCTTGGCTCATATCAATGTCTCGAGACGACCCATCTGTTTTCAAGTAAGTTGTTTCGCCTAATACCCAACCTTCACGTACAAGTATTTGGCGTCGTTTGAAATCAACAAATTTCCACTTCAAACCGTTGATCTCATTGGTACGCATGCCGGTAAAGAAACGAGCGATGACATAAGAACGATAATCAGCCCTAATGTTTTTTATGATCATCTGCACCTCCTCTGTGGAAAAAGGATTCACATCGGTGCGCTGCTTCTTTAAGGTTTTTATGTTGATAAAAGGCGATGGATAATCGAAGCGATAAGCGGCTTCATCTAGTATTTGCCGCATGGGCGACATGATCTTATTCACCGTTACATTTTTTATCGCATGTAAGCCAACGCGCCCTTTAGATAAATCCGCTCGAAAAGCTAATAAGTCGCTTCTGCTTATTTTGTCGATCGGAGTATCTCTAAAGACAGGCATAGAATATCGGCTGACGTTATGGCGAACCGCTTTGGCTGATGACTTAGTCCAGCGAACTTCATTTTCCAAATACCATGTATCATAAAATTCACCATAAGTTGGATAAGTAGCAGATGTCTGTTGCATGTGTTTGTCATGATCTGCAAACTCAATCGCGCGCTTACTTTTAGGAAAGTATGACGCGTAGTCTAGTGTACCTAATACGATTTCAGCTTCTAAGCGTTCACAAATAGTTTTCAACTTCTTACGATTAGCAGGGGTATCGGTGAACTTTGTTTTTTCTCTGCAACGCTTATTTTTATACCTAAAATCCAGGACAAGAAAATCATTGCGTACGGTAATAGTGGCCATATTAATTCCTCCTATTGAAGACAGTTGCTGACTTGGCCAGCAGAGATTTTCTGCATGTCTGTTTCAATGCGATCCCAGATATAAAGAATCTTACGGCCACCAAATGGGCGGAAATAATGAATGCCTTCAAGCAACACAGAATCTTTTAGTACGTTGCGGATCGTGCGAGGGTCGTATTTGATGCGACCAGAGAGTTCATCTGTTGTTAAATAAGTCTGATTGTTACTCATTTTTAATATCCTTTAATGTATCAAATGATAGTTTTACGCTTCACTTGATATATAAAAGCATTAATTAATGATGCGTGCAAGCTTTCTTTGATACTTTTATGTATCATTTGTAAGTAATAAATATTGAGTGGTGAAAAAATGATTCGTTTCAAGATTAAAGAGCGGATTGCTGACAAAGAGTTCAGTGAGGATCGAAGAGTAACAATTGGAGAGGTCGCTGAAGCAACCGGCATTCATAGAATGACTTTGTCTAAGATGATCAATCAACGTGGTTATAATGCGGGAACAGATAGCTTAGATAAGCTGTGTAAGTTTTTTTCTTGTAATGTTCAAGATCTGGCTGAATACATAGCAGACGTAGAAGATTGATAGCGCTTTAACAAAGGTAAAAATATTTTAGGCTGTGGCCATAAAGGACACAGTCATTTTTAAGATAAGTAGGGGTAAAAATTAGGCGTGGTCACCGTTTGGTCACGTTTTGGTCACCGACGTAAAAATCAGCAACAATTGGTCACAGGGGTAGGAGTCAAAAAAGGGAAATGGTCCGCCCTGCAAGAATCGAACTTGCGGCCTCAGGCATCCATTTGATAAAACATCTGGTTTTGAAAAAGAATTTAGCTGATTCACACTGGAATGTATCTTCAAAGCTCGGGCTAGCCTAGAGAGCAATAACAGCAAACAAAAGCTACTGAATATTATTAAGGATGCTCCATGCCAACTGAATACTGAGAAATTGTATATGTGATGCCAATGCAATGAAGCCCAGACTCCTTTCCATTGAAATAGCTCGGGAAATACTAAAGCAACGACGGATAGAGCGCTAACAAACCAAGGTAAAATAACAATGCACTAAAGTATTCGAGATCTACTAATTGCATTGAAATTAGATAAGGAATCATGGAAGTGCTTCATGATTACAGACGTAAGAATCAAGGTGAAGCTGCAGCTTAAAATCACAATCGTTGTAATATTAAGAGCCAGGCCCAAGCCTCCGAAAATCATTCTTATGAGCCTTTATTACTTAATAAACGACGCTGATCAATTAAGCGTTCTAGTTCATCTAGCTGTGAGTTATCTAAATCACTAGAAAGAGAAGAAAATGCTGCTAGAAGTGCATTATCAGCGTTACCGCCGAAGTCGTTTGAGATTTTATTAATCAGATTACCAAGAAATGCATCTCGCTCGATAGCTGCTCTGTATTGAAATGCATGGCCTTGTTTCTCACGCAGGAGTAAGCCTTTTTTAAATAATCTATCTAAAGTACTTTGAATGGTATTTAGAGTGCCGCCACGTTTTTTTCAAAATAAGAAAATACCTGCTTCGCATCAGCTGGCCCCATATTCCAAAAGTATTGAAGTATTAGCTTCTCAAGTTCACCCAAGCGCATCTTTAATATTCACAGTTATGAAGTTGACAACAATATAACAATCAAAGTTGTAAAGAAGTGCTGGTAATAGCCTAAAATTTAGAGGGGCACATCACAATATCGTAAAACCATAATCATGAGAAAGTAACATGCAGCGGTTACTATGATAGATATTGAAAGACTCAGGTAAAATCCTATCCCTTGAGACAAGAGGATCGGTAAAGTAAGGAATAATGCTAATGACGGGAGAACTAGCCAAAATACGCTACTCGCTAGCTCGCTGACTTTATCGACACTTCCTGTATCGATGTAAAGCCAAAGCATTGCTAATGTCGATGTCAGAGGAACAGACGCAAGTACCGCTCCTATAAAGCTGCTACGCTTTGAAACCTCTGCGATGAGGACTATTAGAGCTGCTGTGATCAATACCTTTATAATGTAGTAAGTCATTGTATTTACCTCCATAGAGAAGCGACGGGTATTATACTTAGCTCGATTTAATTCTGATTTTTCGAATAGCTAAAATAGAAAACCAGCTTAACTTTAACAATCCAAACCCTGCAGCCATCCCAAGTCTAAATTGCTAGCACCGGATGAGCTTTTAGTGAACTAGGGGGCGATTCAGTTATTAAGACTGGTACGCACATGGTATTTGCTGAGCAGGCAGAGGTTGTTAATAAGCAAATTCAAGGGTTTGTGGAGAGGGTTATTCTGTAGTGGATAGCGCTACCGATAGATTTAACTCGTTGTGCAATTACTGTTATTTAGGAAAGATAAGAGTAAAGCTGGTCTCTTCATTACCAGAGGTGACATTTATGCTGCCTTTATGAGCTTGAACGATCGATTGCACAATCGATAGCCCAAGGCCAATTCCCTCATTCAAAAAATGTCGCTGCCTAGACGGATCTATGCGATAAAAACGGTCAAAAATACGATCGATATGCTCATTAGAAATTATTGAACCTATGTTTTTAACCGTAATATGAACCGTATTATCAGTACTCTCTAATATTATGGTAACAGCGGTATTGGGTGACGCATGACGTATGGCATTGGTTAAAAGATTGCTTAGTGCTCGTTGAATTAAGTTTTTATCGGCTTGAATGTTTAATGTATCGCCTTGTACTTTTAAGCTGATACTTTGTTCTTCTGCCCAAGCTTCAAAATAATCAAATAAGTTTTCAACTTCCTTCTTAATATCCAGTTCTGTTTTTTCTAGCGTTAAAATATTGTTGTCTGTTTTAGCTAGCCACAGCATGTCTCTGACAATCGTGTTAAGTCGATTGTATTCTTCTAGATTGGAATAGAGTATTTCTTGATATTCTGCCGTTGACCTAGCTTGATTCAGTGCCACTTGTGTTTGTGTTGAAAGGTTGGTTATCGGTGTGCGAAGTTCGTGGGCAATATCGGCAGAAAAGTGTGACAGTTTTTGAAAGACAGAGTCCATGGAGGTGATCATGGTATTAAAAGATTCAACCAGTTCAAGCAATTCTGGCGGAATGTTATGAGTATTTAAACGACGATTTAATTGCTCGGAGGTAATGCTTTTAATTTCTGTGCTTATTTGATGTAAGGGTCTATGTCCGTTTCGAATGGCGAGCCAAGCGGCAAACGTTGTTAATAAGCTGGCAAGAACCATTAAAGACCAGAGCGTTCTAAAAAAAGTGGTCATAAATGAATGATGAAAATCAGTTTGTGCCGCTACCGCGATGATCCATGTTTTTTTAGGGTCACTTGAGTAGAGTTTAGTCGCAAGCAGAGTTCCCCAATAGTTATGATCTGGGGTATCCCAAGAATATAACGTCTTAGGTGTCACTGATTTATTGATGTGGTTGTTATCGATTAAGGGTTGAAAATCAAGCTCGCCATTTTTATAAAGTAGCTGCTGCGCATGATCAAAAACTGCAAAATAGACACCGTGATGCCCTGAGATTGTATTCTCTAAATAGACTTTCAACTCTTCGCGGCTCAATAACGGATTATCTGAACCGTTAATGGCTTGGTTAAGTGCACTTTTCACGGTCGTCTCAATAACGTGAAGCTCATCGGCATCTTGCTCTAAAAAATGATGGTGGATCGATTGCTGTACGGCAAAGCCAAGTGCGATGAAGCATAAGGATATTATTATGCCCACTCTAATCGTCACATTCATGACAAGAGACATGGGTCTTCTTGTTTTGTTACTGGAGGCTTTATTACTCATTGTATGCCTCAAGGACATAGCCCATGCCACGAACGGTATGTATTAATTTCGGCTGAAAGTTGGAGTCTATCTTTGAGCGTAACCTTCGAATGGCGACATCGATTACATTGGTATCACTATCAAAATTCATATCCCAAACTTGGGACGCTATAAGCGATCTCGGTAATACCTCGCCTTGTCTTCTTAATAATAGCTCGAGCAACGAAAACTCTTTATTGGTTAAGTTAATTCGTTGACCCTCTCTTATTGCAGAGCGGCGTTTGAGGTCGAGAGTCATATTGGCAATGGTTAATGTATCAAGCTCTTGATTGGGTATGCCGCGCCTTAGTAGCGTTCTTACTCTTGCTAACAGTTCAGCGAATACGAAGGGCTTGGCAAGGTAATCATCGGCCCCTAGCTCTAAGCCTTTAACCTTATCCTCGGTGCTATCTTTGGCGCTTAAAAATAGAACGGGGGTTAAATCTCCATTGCTGCGCAGGGTTTTTAATATGTGCCAGCCATCAATGTCAGGCAGCATTACGTCTAGAATAATGAGGTCATATTTTTCGGTAACTGCTTGGTGGTGACCGTCCATGCCGGTGCACGCTAGATCCACAATTAATCCAGCTTCAGAAAGCCCCTTCTTAAGGTATTGTCCCGTTTTAATCTCATCTTCTACGACTAATAATTTCATTTTAGGTCCGCTACTCTCTAGGCAAGGGTTCTTCAAATAAGGAGCTCTTTAGACGTGATGCTAAAGAATGAGTATAGAGTATAAGAACTGTCAGTTAGATTACATGAATATGACATTTTTGTAATGCTGCAGTCATCTTTAGGACAGTTATATGGGGGTAAGCTGAATTTAGTCTTTAGGTTCTCTAGTCATCTCGGTGTCAGTACCTTTGTATCTAGGGTGTAGAGTAAGCTAGGCTTATCAACAAATAAAATGAAAAACAAAAGGGAAAGAAAATGAAATTAACTAACAAGTCAAAATGGTCTGTAATCTCAACAGCAATACCAATGATGTTCCTAGTAGCATCCGTTCATGCTCACGATCCAGCAGAGCACGCTGAAGGATCTGAGATGGCAAATTGCGAAATGATGAAAACAATGGACCATTCAAAAATGGATATGAATGATCCAGTGACTCAAGCAATGATGAAAAAGTGCATGAATCAAATGCACAGCATGGATTCGAAAGGCATGAAAAAAACTGAGAAAATGGATATGAATGGTGATGTACCTGGAAAAATGTATGAAGGTCATAGCCATAAGTAATTCGTGAGTTTTGATAGCCTTGTTATCTTCACTTTTCTGCTAAAAGTGGCTCCGACATAGCTCATGGACATAATATCTTTCAGTTACAACTGATATTTAATTAAGGTTGAGTATGGAAATTAAAAAAGTGAGTGCTATTTTTGATGAGCTTAGGCTTAAGGATGTACAGGAAGCATTAAGGGCCTATGCAGCCTCTGGCTTTTCAACTCATTGTGTCGGAGCGAGTTCAGGTAATAGTAACGCTAATAGCTATCTTTTAATTAAGCATACCCAAATTGAAATATACGTAGATGCGGAGCACGCAAAGAAAGTTGCGCGTTTGATCGAGTCAGTGGTATCTGTTAATGATAGCGATAAATTTCTAGTATCTATAGAACCTATTGAAGGACTCTTTGGCTGTTCTAGAAAATTAAAACTTAATTAGCTAAGTGTAATAAATAGTAATTTTATATTATTTAAATTTTTGAAGTCTTTCATATAGTAGAGGAAAGATCATGAGTGAAAAGAAACATAAAGCGACAATAAATACTAATTATTTAGTTAAGCGTCATTTAAAGCTGGAAGGTGATGGTGATGTACCTTGGGATTGTATAGAAAAAGAGATTGATAGGATTATTGGAATTGATGAGGTCGTTCTTGTTAAAGATGAACATACAATAACCGTGTCCTATGATGCATCCTATAAAAGCTTAGAGGATGTTGAAAGTATATTAGATAATCATTTCATCAGTGTTGCAAAAGATTGGTGGAACAATACTAAGAAAAGCTGGTACGAATATACTGATGAAAATATAAAGGCAAATATCAAAGACACCCCATGGTCGTGCCATTCAAATCCGCTTACCGGAAAGAAAAAGAAATGAAGGTGATTCATGAAAATCATTACACATCGTATTAGAAGAAAATCTGCGAATGATAAAACTATGTGCTTGACCTATGTCTAGGACATAGGTGTACCTTTTAATTAAAAGTGTGCTTAGTTGCACTCTGAACTAATTGAGTAAGGAATTAAATAATGACGGTGTCTAATGTGAATGAGGTGGAAAGTAACTCGACCCTTTCAGAAATAAAGCTTTTAATTGATGGTGCAAATTGCGGAAGTTGTGTGAAAAAAATTGAATCAGCCTTACAAGAAGTTAGTGGGGTGACCCAGGCAGAAATGAACTTTGCTCAGCGCACTGTGAAGGTTGTAGGCGCAGCAACACTATTGGATTTGATCACGGCTGTAGAGCAGGCTGGTTACAGTGCCAAGATGAGTACGGAAGAATTTGAGAGTGATACTTTAGATGAAAAAACTGAAGTGAAAGGCAGTTTTGACGGTTCTGAAATAGAGCTGCTCATAGACGGCGCAAGTTGTGGAAGTTGTGTCAATAAAATCGAATCGGCTTTAAAACAAGTAGCTGGGGTTAGTCGTGCAGAAATGAACTTTGCTCAGCGTACCGTGACGGTTACAGGTACAGCAAAACAGTTAGATTTGATTAAAGCGGTAGAACAAGCTGGCTACAATGCCAAAGTGAGTACCGCTGAAAATGAGGACGAGGCTTTAAACGAAAAAGAAATTGCTGACGAAGTTTATTACAAGCGCCTTATGCGTGAAATGACCATCGCGTTGGCAGTCGGTATCCCTCTTATGGTCTACGGCCTTGTCGTGGGCGAAATGACGGTGAGCACGATATCAGAGCAGTTGGCTTGGCTGGTTGTCGGGCTGATAACGTTAGGGGTGATGGTATTTTCGGGTAAGCACTTTTATGTTGGCGCCTGGCAGTCATTCAAAAATCATTCCGCCAATATGGATACATTGATCGCACTGGGTACCGGTACCGCATGGCTTTATTCCATGGTGGTTGTTTTTGCCCCAGAAGCAGTGCCAGAAATGGCTCGCCACGTTTATTTTGAAGCGACGGCAATGATTATTGGTTTAATTAATTTAGGTTTGGCGCTGGAGTTGAAAGCCCGTGGTCGTACTTCTGAAGCCATTAAACGTCTTATCGGATTGCAGCCTAAAACTGCGCGGGTCATTCGTGATGGCATTGAAGTCGACATCGCTATTGATCAAGTGCTGCTGAACGATGTGGTTCGCGTTCGACCCGGTGAAAAAATTTCTGTGGATGGCAAAGTGATTGAAGGTCATACCGCGATTGATGAATCGATGCTGACGGGTGAATCTATGCCGGTAGAAAAAACTGTCGGGGCAGAAGTCGTCGCAGGTACTATTAATAAAACCGGCTCTATCTTATTCAAAGCGACTCGGGTCGGTAAAGATACAGCGCTAGCGCAGATCATTAATATGGTGAAGCGCGCGCAAAACTCAAAGCCGCCGATTGGTCGTATGGCAGATGTTATCTCCGCTTATTTTGTGCCTGTCGTGATGATTATTGCAGTCACCAGCGCTTTAATTTGGTTGAACTTTGGGCCTGAGCCCGTAATCGCCTACGCCATTATATCGGCGACTACCGTACTTATTATTGCTTGCCCTTGTGCGCTTGGGCTTGCGACGCCGATGTCGGTAATGGTTGGCGTTGGTAAAGCGGCCGAAGCCGGGGTTTTGATCCGTAATGGTGAAGCCTTGCAAACCGCATCAAAAATCACAGCCATGATTCTAGATAAAACAGGCACCATCACTTTAGGGGCTCCAAAGGTTACTGATGTGGTATTAGCCGGAGAGTTTGACGAAGACACTGTTTTGAGATTATCAGCCACATTAGAAAGTGGTTCGGAGCATCCGTTAGCCATGGCGATTGTGGAGTCTGCGCAAGAGTCTGGGCTAAGCATTGGTAAAGCCAGTAACTTTAAAGCGATTGCAGGTCATGGTGTGCAGGCCGAAGTGGATGGTAAAACCTTACTCTTTGGTAATGAAAAACTAATGCATGAGAAAGGTATTGAATTGGGTGATTTTGTTGAAAAAGCTCAAGCCTTAGCCGCTGAAGCCAAAACCCCAATGTTCTTTGCTATTGATAATAAATTTTCCGCTATCATCGCCGTCGCCGATCCCATCAAAGAAGACTCCATCGCGGCCATTAAGCGTCTACAAAAAAATGGCATTCGAGTCGTAATGCTTACCGGTGATAATCGAGATACTGCAAAAGCTGTCGCTAAGAAAGTAGGAATTACTGAGTTTTTTGCTGAAGTACTGCCGGAACAAAAATCTGAAAAAGTACAAGAATTGCAAATGCAGGGTGAGATTGTGGGCATGACAGGGGATGGCATTAATGATGCGCCAGCGCTTGCCATTGCCAACGTAGGCTTTGCTATTGGTACAGGGACCGATGTCGCTATTGAAAGTGCTGATATTACCTTAATGCGGGGATCACTGCATGGTTTGGCAGACGCGATTGCGGTGAGTAAAGCCACGCTTAGTAATATTAAGCAAAACTTATTCGGAGCTTTTATTTACAACGTGGCGGGTGTGCCTTTTGCCGCGGGCATCCTATATCCCTTCTTTGGTGTGTTACTCAGCCCAGTTATCGCAGGCGCCGCAATGGCATTTTCATCATTAACCGTGGTCAGTAATGCTAACCGTTTACGCTTTTTTAAAGCGGAAGAGCACTAATCAAAATAGATAAACATTAACTGAACATTATAGGACGTAGGAGATTTTATTATGATGATTATTAACCTCATGGGTTTGTTATTGATTGGCTTAATTGTGTGGTGGTTCTGGCTGTATAAACCAGAAGAAACCAAAGTAGGAGAGCAGGGGATTATCATTACCGTTGAAAACGGCACCTACTCCCCGTCAAGGATTTCAGTCGCAGCGGGTAACCCAGTAGAAATAAATTTTTTGCGCAAAGATCAGTCGCCTTGCTCGGAGACTTTATTAATTCCTGATTTACAAATCAGTGATTTACTGCCGCATAATAAATTAAAAACTATTCAGCTTCCTGCAATGAAAGCAGGAAGCTATGACTTTCATTGTCAGATGCAAATGTACCGTGGGCAAATAACGGTTCAATAGGAGAAATACTATGAGCAATAAAAAAGCATCCTTTTGGCTAAGCCCAAAAGGTCTAGCCGCTTTGGGACTTATTGGCGCAGCCAGCTATTTCCTGCTAATGGAACACAGTGAACATGTCTGGCAGTACCTTCCATTTTTGATACTTCTGGCGTGTCCCTTTATGCATATGTTTATGCATAAAGGTCATGGTCATCATAAGAGTAACGAAGATGGCGATGAATATCAGCGGGGACTAAAAGATGGCCGCGATACGGTGCAGCCAGTAGATGATAAGCATACAAAAAAAGATCACCATCAATAATGGAGCATTTATGCTCAAGGTAAAGGAGAAATAGTATGCATGGTGAATCAGATTATGGCCTGTGGCCTTTAGTAATAATTAACTCTGCAATTTTCATTTTTTTTGCGTTTAGTTTTACAAAACCAAAAACAACATTGGACTGGCGCAGTTTTGGTGCCTTTTCAGCGTTTATTGTAGCGCTGTTTACCGAGATGTATGGCTTTCCGTTAACCATCTATTTTCTGTCAGGTTGGTTGGCCGAAAATTATCCGGGGATAGATTTTTTAGCCCATGATAACGGACATTTACTTCATACCTTGCTTGGTTTTGAAGGTAATGCACATTTTGACCCACTGCATATCGCCAGTAATGTATTTATAATTGCAGGCTTCTTTTTGTTGTCATCTGCTTGGAGTGTCTTACATAAAGCTCAGCAAACTCACTCCTTGGCGACTACTGGCTGGTACGCCCGCTGTCGTCATCCGCAATACATTGCTTTCATCATAATTATGTTTGGATTTTTATTACAATGGCCAACTATACCGACACTGGTCATGTTTCCAATTTTACTCGTAGTCTATGTGCGTTTAGCCAAACGGGAAGAAAGTATCGCGCTAGAGGAATTTGGTGATACCTATCGTCAGTATATGGAAATCACACCCGCGTGGATTCCTAGATTAAATTTTAAAACCTAAATCATTGAAAATAATCTTTGGAAGTAATGGATGTTAATAAAAAATCCCGTTGCTATTTTTGAGGGAATGTAATGCTTAATAAACAAAATCGAAATACAAATTATGATAAAGGTAGCTTAACCCTTGCAGGTACTGTCATGTTAGGGACTGGCGTTATGATCGGTGCTGGGATCTTTGCATTGACAGGGCAAATGGCTGAAATGGTTGGAGCTTTATTTCCTTATGCATTCATTGCCTCAGCCATAATCGTGGCATTCAGTTCCTACTCTTACATCAAAATATCCAATGCCTATCCTTCTGCGGGAGGGGTTGGTATGTATTTGCATAAAGCTTATGGAAATAGGTTACCCACTGCTTTTAATGCATTACTTATGTATTTTTCGATGGTGATCGCTCAAAGTTTTTTAGCGCGTACCTTTGGATCCTATACGATGCAATTATTTGGCGGTGATGACTCTGGTAATATCATATCTATATTAGGCGTATCGCTAATAGTGGTAGCGTTTATTATTAATTTACTCGGCAATCGTCTTATTCAGGGAATCGCTGGATTTATCGGGCTAGCTAAAATATTAGGCATTCTTATTATTGGTTTCGTTGGCGTTTATCTTGCTGATAATTTGGCTGTCGATCTTGATGCTACCGCTGAAGTTGGAACGTTAAGTAATTTTTTGGGTGCAACGGCTTTGGGGATTTTAGCCTTTAAAGGATTTACCACTATAACAAATAGTGGCTCTGAGGTAGTTAACCCTCATAAAAACATTGGTAGGGCTATTGTTATTTCTATTGCGCTCTGTGTACTTATTTATGTATTGGTCGGTTTTGCTGTCGCTGGCAATCTTCCTTTAAGTGAAATCATAGCGACAAAAAACTATTCCCTAGCGGCAGCATCTCGGCCTGTTCTTGGAGAGTTTGGAGTATGGTTTACTGTTGCTATTGCTATGACTGCAACTGCTGGAGGAGTTTTAGCAAGTTCATTTGCAGTGTCCCGTATGCTGGCGATGTTAACCGAGATGAAATTAATTCCTCATAGTCACTTCGGTATGCCAGGAAATATACAAAAGCATACCTTGGTATATACCGCTGCTTTAGGAATTATACTTACTGCATTCTTTGATCTATCCCGTATAGCCGCTCTCGGCATCGTGTTTTATCTAATTATGGATATCTCAATTCATTGGGGGCTGCTTCGTTACCTATTGAAAGATGTCAATGCGAAGAAATGGGTACCTATTACCGCCATAATTTTAGATCTATTAGTCTTAATAGGATTCGTTTGGGTTAAGTTAAATTCTGATCCATATGTATTAATAGTCGCTCTTTTAACGATGATTGTCATTGCGGTGGGCGAAACTATATTCTTACGATCAGTTGTAAGAAAGAGTAATAAACATGAGCATATGCATTCAGATAAATAATGATTTTATATCGTCGGCACTTAGTGCGGATATAAAATTATCGATAATAAATGAACATTAAGCCTAGAAGAAGGAGTTGGTTGTGGAAGTTGAGACTTTAAGAGATGTGGTTCGCTGGACTAGAGGGGTGCATTCAGAACTCAGTGAGTGCTTATCTATGTGCCAAAAAGATAATGAAGATGAGCGAGCGAAATTAGTTTTATCCTATCTATCTAATCATGAAAGTGAGATAGCTAAAGTTGTAGATGTTTTTGAAAAAAAAGGAAATGAGCATGCGCTAAATACTTGGTGTGTTGAATATGTAAATAAATTCAAGCTAGATCATGGTGAATTCTGTGATAGACCATTTTCTGACCTTAATGCCCAGCAAATTGTCGCTATAGTTGTAAAAAAACATCAGTATTTATTGTCTCTATTTCGTTTTTTATCTATGCAGGCTGCTATTCCTTCTGCAAAAGAGCTTTTGGATGCATTAAGTTTTTTTGAGGAACATGAAACTATGATAATGGTGCAGGCTACTAACCGTTTTGACGATATGTAATGGATTTAATTCTTAAACACACTGAGGAAGTATTATGAAACTTAATGCAATGAAATTTGGTTTGGCATCTTCAATTAGCGCTTCTATTCTTTGGCTGATTTGCAGTGTGCTAGTTATTATTATGCCCGAAATGATGATGTCGATGTCTGGTGATATGGTTCACATGGAGCTACGTGACATGAATTGGCACTTGTCAGTATTTGGCGTTGCTGTTGGAATGGTGGGTTGGTTTGTGATGGCTGGCGCTATGGGTTGGATACTTGCATCTATTTACAATCGTCTTGATTCATAAACCTATTCGCGACACATTGCTGCTGAACAAATTATGGTGAGATAAACGGGAGTACCAAATGAATATTAACAAAATCACTGCCATTTTCGACGAATTTCGTCTAAAAAATGTAGAGGATTCTTTAATTCAACATGGTGTTAAGGGGTTTACCTTATACCCTGTTCGTGGCCGCGGGGATTACTTCGACAGCTTTAATGAAAATCATTTGATCAAACATATTCAAATTGAAATTTATGCCAATGCGGAGCAGGCGAAAGAAATTGCTCAGTTGATTGTGGATGCAGCGCATGTTAATACCGAAAGTGAAGGACTGGTCTGCATTGCTCCTGTCAAAGACCTGATCTGGATACATGATAAACGAAGCGCAGTGAGTAATGATTTTCAATTACATCGGTGAGGCATAATATTACATATAGTAAAAAACATCCTTCTTATTAATGTCTAAAGAGTTAGCGATGCTGGGATTGATTGACGTCACCACCTGAAGTTTACAGTCTGTATTTGACCCCAGTACTATGTTGGTAATAACCACTGATAGTGAAATATATAAATTCTTGAATGGCAGTGGCCTGTAAAATAAGGAAATTCTAATGAGTGAAATCGAGTTCACGATCCATTGTCCTGTTTGTAGTATGACAAAAATTAACCGCTCTCTACTGTTTAGCTTTCAGGGTATCGATCATTATTTCTGTTCGTCACAATGTTTGGATCGATTTAAAGACCGTCCCCACTTATTTGTGGGTGATCCGCAGCGTGGATTATCGCCTAAGCAAAAAAAACAGACAGTATTTAAAAAGCGGAAAATACGTTTTTCTAAGGCGCTTGATGCAGAACTCACTGCAGCAATAACAGAGTCTCTTCAGGCACTGATGGGAATTGAAGCCTTAGTGTTTGAAGGACAAGATCTCTATGTGACCTACGATCTTCTGCAAGTCTCATTAGAAGATATTGAAAATATCATCGAACAGGTGGCTATCAGCCTGCGTGATGGCCTAGTGGATAAAATAAAGCGAGGCGTGATTCATTATAATGAGGAGTGTGAGCTTGACAACCTGGCTCATCTTACCAGAGACGGTGGATGTCATTAGGATAATTCAATGGGCAAGAAGCGGTAATTGGATCTGTTTATTTTACATCAAAGATGTGAGAGGAATACAGCTGAACTAATCGCCGGCAGGGTTACTTTAAAAAGCTTTCGATAAACTGATAATTTTAGAGCGAGTGAAATAGATAGATAGAAGGGAAAACGTTGATGGTTCGCATTATTTTTTTAACGTCGCTAGTGATGTTACTTTGGTCAATCTGTTATCCATTAATAGTATTAACTATCCCTTACGCCCCTTTGATGCAAACAGCTTTTTTGCGAGCTCTGCTCGGAGGACTATTTTTGCTGCTATGTGCCCTTGTTTTGCGGCGGCCCTTCCCCAAATCATTCCATACTTGGATGGTCATCTCGGTTATTGGTTTTACGGCGACTACGATTGGGTTTTGGGGGATGTTTTACGCGGGCAGCCTGATCTCTCCAGGATTGGCAACGGTGCTAACAAATACTCAGCCGCTTATTGCCAGTCTATTGGCTGTCGTTATTCTCAAAGAAGTCATCCATCGATTTGTTCTTATCGGTATTCTATTGGGGTTTGCCGGTATCGCCATTGTTGGGCTCAACGGTGCATTAGATAATAATGCGGATACTGTTTATGGCGTTATCTACATCGTTTGTGCGGCCCTAGGTATTGCCATTAGTAATGTCTTATTAAAAAAGAATTCTAATCAAATAGACATTTTCTATGCCATGAGTGGGCAGCTGATTATCGGATCGCTTCCACTAATGATACTAGTGCCTACTATAAAAATAGTCCCCGCGTTGAGCTGGGACCTAACTTACTTCGCTATTCTTATGATGCTCGCGATCCCAGGAACAGCGCTTCCCTTTTTAATCTGGTTTTGGTTAATGGATAAAGCTCCTCTTAATCAGCTTAATATATTCAGTTTTTTAACCCCTATATTTGGTTTGGTAATTGGCGGGGTTTATTTTGAGGAGTCATTATCGCCTTGGCAATGGATGGGAGTCGTCACTGTAATTGTCGGTGTTGTGATATCAGTTTTACCTAAACCAAGCGCGCCCAAAAAATAATTCAAGTCACGCCGGTCAAAAGAAGAAAAATTAGCTTTTATCGCTAGTTTGGTTTACCTCGAATAATTAAAACTTTTGGCTACATTTTTAACGTGAAACGTTATTTTAATGATGCCCAGCAGATCCCTTTTCACGCGCGGTTAAAATCTGATATTGATCAGGCGTTAACTTCGGTAAGCGTTTAAGAAACGCCACCATATTCCAAATACGCTCATCATCATGGCCAGGTGCCCAAGACGGCATGCCTGATGCTTTAATGCCGTGTTTGATAATCCAAAAGCGGCGCTTATCGGCATCTTCTTCATTGTCACTATGAGGATGTTCAGCGTGACTCAAGGCTAAGTTAGGCGGTGCAGGGTATAAGCCTAAAGTGAAGTCGCTGGATGTTTTCCCCGGTTTAAGATGGCAGCTTGAACACATATCATTGTAATCAGCCCCACCTGCCAATAAACGATCAGAGGTTTCAATGTCTTCTGGTACGATGAGGTCACTGGCGGCGCGGGCAATCGATTGTTCTCTTAACGTTTCTAATGCCCAAGTAGTCGCTTGGAAGTGTGGCGTATCGGCCCCCATAGGGTACAAACCAGAATAGAGAAATGCGACTGCGCCAAATACCATAATGCTGATAAAAATGGCTACGCGTTTAATGTAGGTGGTTGTACTCGTAATAGACATGTTATTTCCTTTATTTAAAACCAAAACCGTAAGCCTGCAACATATTCTGTATCTTCAACAGAGCCGCCAGCGCTTCGCATAAGATCGGCGGTATCGCCAAAACTGCGAGCCCATTCCACACCCACATAAGGGGCAAATTGACGATTTATTTCATAACGTAGACGCATACCTAATTTACCGCTCGATAAGCCTGAGCCGATGCCATTGTCTAAATCTTCTTTGCCATAAGCGGTAAGTTCGGCGCTAGACTGCAAAATTATTCGTTGGGTAAAGAGTAATTCATATTCTGCTTGCAAAGCTAAGGCTGTTCTAGCGTCTTCTCCTAAATAGACGCTAGCGTCTACTTCGAACCAGTAAGGCGCTAAACCTTGCACACTGGCGGCTAGCCATTGCCTGTCGGTACCCGCTTCATTTCGATCTAAACGGACACCTAACTGGGCATCGAAATAACCGGAAAAAGCTTGGCTGTATAAAACATCGGTTTGCATTTCTTCAAGGCTGCCATCGGCAATATCGCCTTCTGCTTTAATTACTAAGCGATTGAAGGTTGTGCCATACCAAGCTTGTAAATCAAATACTGTGCTTTCAGTATCAGGATTGTATTCGAGCCTATCTCCTAACACTGCCCAGAAAGCATGCTCATCGGCTAACTTTAATTGGCGCGGACCTGATTGCGCATAGGGGCCTGCCGTTAGCGTGTAACCATTGGAATAAGCGTGAGGGTCGCGTGCGTCTTTAGGGGCGTCACCGCCTTGAGGCTGCATCTTACTATTCATTGAGCCATGATCCATCCCGGCCATGTTCGAATGATCCATTGCTTTGGGTGTATTTTGCATCGCGGCCATGTCATGACCTGAGTGCATGTCGCTTTCTTGTGCGAGTACTGCAGAGCTGCTAGCCAGACCTGCAAGGGTCAGCGCATGTGCGAGTAATCTTCTCTTAGTTAGAATACGTTGAATTTTTTTCATGATACAACTACCTCACGGAACATACCCGCATCCATATGGAACAATAAATGACAATGCCATGCCCAGCGTCCTAAATCGTGGGGGGTGGTTAAAAAGCTAATACGCTGCGAGGGCTGTACCTGAATAGTATGGCGGCGCACCGTTAATGTGCCATCATCGCTTTCTAAATCACTCCACATGCCATGCAAATGCATAGGGTGAGTCATCATAGTGTCGTTTTGCAAAATAACCCTAATGCGCTCTCCTTGTTTCATTGCCACAGGGGTGCTTTCACCAAATTCTAAACCATCAAAAGACCAGCTATAGCGCTCCATATTACCGGTAAGGTGCAGTTCGATTTCTCGTGTTGGTATACGTTGGTCATCTAAGATGCCATCCCGTGAATGCAAGTCAGCCAGGGTCAGTACTCGACGGCCGTTATTACGTAAGCCAATACCTGGATCGTCTAGGTTAGTGCGTGGCATATCGACGCGCATATCCACCGACGGACCGTATTCTGTTTTTGCGTGATTCACTTTTTGTGACGGTATGGCTAAGGGATTATGGGTGTTTGGATTCATTTGATGCTGACTGTGATCCATAGCCATGGTGCTATGGTCCATTCCTCCTTTACTCATATCCATGGTGCTATGGTCCATTTCTCCTTTACTCATATCCATAGAGCCATGATCCATCTTACCCATCATGTCTTTCATGGCTAGCCATTCTACGGGGTCAAGTTTCGGTACTGGCGCGGTTAAACCCGCCGCTATCGATAAGGTGCCCCGAGCATAACCGGTGCGATCCATACTTTGCGCAAACAGGGTATACGCTTGTTGTTTTGGTTCAACGATAACATCGTAGGTTTCACCCGGTCCAAAGCGAAACTCATCAACGGTTACCGGTTTTACATTCTGGCCATCGGCCTGTACCACACTCATTTTTAAACCGGGAATGCGCACATCATAAAAGGTATTACTGGATCCATTGATATAGCGTAAGCGTACTCGCTCACCGTGCTTAAATACGCCAGCCCAATTTCCCGCAGGGGTAGTGCCGTTCATTAAATACGTAATGGCCGAGGAGGATAGGTCGGCAAGGTCTGTGGGGCTCATGCGCATACTATTCCACATTTGGCGCTTATCGAGCGCGGCGCTAAAGCCGAGTGTAGACACATCTTTGAAAAAGTCACTGACGGTCGGTTGGCTGAAATTATAAAAATCACCTTGTGCTTTCAGCTTGCCAAATACCGCCATGGGGTCTTCATCCGTCCAGTCTGATAGCAGCACGACATGGTCTCGATCTGCAGTCACGGTGTCTTTGATGCGGGGCTCAATAATTAATGCGCCATACATGCCGGTCATTTCTTGAAAGCCACTGTGGGAGTGATACCAATAGGTGCCGCTTTGCTGCAACTTAAATTGGTAGGTGAAGGTTTCTCCAGGTGCAATGCCTTTGAAACTAATACCAGGCACCCCGTCCATTTGGTAAGGCAAAATAATGCCGTGCCAATGGATTGAAGTGGGCACCGATAAGCGATTCGTCACCTTAATTGTGACGTCATCACCTTCACGTAAGCGCAGGGTAGGGGCGGGTATCGAGCCATTAATGGTTGTGGCTAAGCGAGCACCACCGGTAAAATTTACCGGCAACTGGGCAATTTCAAGTTCGATAACGTCACCGCTTAACTCTGGCGCCGTACCCAGTTGAGTCCGCTGTTTCTGCTCGTTCGCATGGAGTAGGCTGGGTGCAGATGCGATAACCCCGCCTGCTGCTAAGCCTTGCACGAAGTGACGGCGAGATAGCATCCTTGGATGCGTGATCTCTGGTTCTGACTGCTTCATGTTAAACCCTCTGGTATTATGAGCTATGCTCACTATCTATTAATTTATACAAAGACTAGACCATTACTTCTGACGCAGGCATGACTTTAATATGACAAATTTGTAATGTACAGGTCATCTTCTTGTGCGCTCAATACCTTAAAATAATTGAGTAAGTAGTTCGTGCTCTCATTATCGAGCTTAAAAGCTATTTCAGTAGGTTTATGGGTATTAAGGTGTAGTGGATTATGGATGTTTCTAATAGCAGACCAAAACAACTTATTGAAGACGCAATGAAGGCGTTAGGCATTTCTATCGATATGAATACCGAGATTTCAATCATCAAAGAAATATTCATAGAGATGAAAATTGATGATTTTGAAACTAGCTACATCCCGATGAAAAACTTTATCAATAGTGCATTGTTAAAACCTCAAAATCTAGCGCCATTATTTTCACAAATACAGTGGGGTTTGGAGTATAAAAATCCAGCCGTTGTTGATTTTATTGAAGTCGCATTAGAAAAGAATTGGCTGCATCCTTCCCCCTGTATTATAAAAACAGTTCATGTAATTTACATTCTTGAAGCCTTAACGGTGGCTATGTGTAATAACAATGATTTTTTTGTAGAATATGTTGAGCACATCCGTTTAAAAGAAAAAGAGCTTGGGATAGATGGCAATCATGTATTGACGTCCTTTATAAATACTTTCCCTGCGTCCCTTAATTTCTTTGGCACGGCCAAAGCTGTCTCTCTCGACATGGCAATGGTGTATTTTCGTGTTAAGCGAGAGCTGGGAGAGTTGCCTGTCAATAATGAGAATATTGACCAACTCTATCGCATGAAAAAAATATCCTTTTTAGAGCATAAGCTCCTGCTGCCTATTTGTAATAAAAAGCATCAGTGCGTTTGTAATGACTGGTTAAGAATTAATATATATGAAGCTGGCATTACAGAATTCAAACATGGCTTTGGTGATAATGCGCTGGCTGCTCATGTTCTATCTGAAGATATTCTAAAAAAATGTCACCGGGAAAGCTTCGAATTAACCTCTGTTTTTCCGTTGGGTGAGCGCAGTGAGTCGTATACTTCGCTAAGCGGAGAAGGTGCTTATTTTCCTGTGGTTGCACTTGATGAGGAGTGGGTAAGTTTATATCGCACATGGAATATGGCATTTATTTTGGGCTAGTTAAATAATTTACACTACTTATTTCCTAAGCTTTTAATTCCATCGGTCCTTTGTTGCAAGGATGAAAATTTTCTTGGCGTCAGAATTGTATCTTTATGGCTTTCGATTAATAGTGCCTTGATGCTTAACTTTAACCAATCTGAAAAAGTAATGGGCCCTAAGGATAGAGCTGATATGGTATTTGCATGGGGGGAAATAAACAAGAAGTATGCAGAAAAACTATACTCTTCAAGTGTCAGTTCAGATTCCGATGTGTTATCTGAAAGTTTTAAAAGTCGCTTCTCTCATCCATATAGAAACTTATTTTCTCAGATTTTTAGATTTATCAGTCGTTAAATATTTAAATGCATGATTTAAATCATGGCGGGGAGCAAGTAGTGCCATTGTCCATGTTGAATTACTGTTCGTTTGTTCATACTCTTAAATTTAAAGTAGGTGGTTAGTCGATTGTTTAAATATTTCAAAAAAATAATAGTATTGCTTATGCTGACGACCTTTTTGGTCCAGTCAGCTATGGCTACTGTTATGCTTGGAGATATGCCTATGAGTCAACCATTTACCATGCCGATTTCTACTGATTGTCACGGTATGAATCACGAAACTAACCTTGATTTAGCAAATGACTTAGCAAGTTGCTGCCAGTTGGATTGTAACTGTGCTGTGGCTCACTGCGGTGCGGCACTGTTATTTGATAATAACTATACTTCTGACATTGCGTCATTTCAATTTATCGATCTCGCTACAATCACTTCTTTACCTGCGCCTTATTTACCAACGCCTTATCGACCACCAATAGCTCGCTAATACAGGATGAATCTGTCTGTTTTATAGATGAGTTTCAATCTGATGATATTTAGCGGGAAAATACTACGCCCATTACAAATAATTTTTTATCTGTTAATTCAGGTTTATAACGCTACATTAAGTTCGCTATTATAATTTTGCGGCTGTGGCATCGTGAGGAAATATGTCTTTTAAATCGGTATCAAGTCTGTTGCTATTAAGTGTTTTATTCTCTGTTCTTAGTGCTTGTTCAAAGCCTAATACTGATAGCCAAATAGGAAATAGTAAAATAGGCGATAGTCATCAAGAGGCCGCTATCCTTGAGGTATATAAACACCCAAGCTGTGGTTGTTGTGGCAAATGGATTGATCATTTAAATTCAAGTGGGCTAACAACAGGAATTCATAACAGCAATAGTTTAGCTGAGTTTAAACAGGAGAAAGGCATTGCTCCTAAATACAGATCCTGCCATACGGCGGTGTCCAAAGATGGATATGTATTTGAAGGTCATATCCCTGCAAAATTTATTCAACAATTTCTTAACGAAAAACCTGAAGGGGCAATAGGTCTCTCCGTTCCCGGCATGCCGCTGGGCAGCCCTGGAATGGAAGTTGGTAATAAGTTTTCACCTTACCAAGTTTTGCAATTGAATATCGATGGCAGCAGTAGTATTTATGCTTCAATTAATAATGCACAGGAGCAGTACTAGTGTCTAAATTTATGCTACCAAGGTCGGTTGAATTAAAGCCCCTGCTGGCTTCGCTTATATTAGTAACAGGCTCATCCATTAGTATTGCTCAGTCGCAGGTTTTAACCTTGAGTAATACGGTCAAAATGGCGCAGGAAAATGATCTTTGGCTATTGAGTAATCAGCAATCTCAGGATTCATTATCATCGCTCAGCGTGGCTTCAGGCTCTTTGCCAGATCCGAAGGTCTCCTTAGGGTTCGCCAATTTACCCTCGGATACCTTTGATTTTAATCAAGAGGGCATGACGCAATTTAAAATAGGGGTTTCACAAATGTTTCCCCGTGGTGACAGTTTAAACCTCAAGCGTAAACAACTTGAACTCATGGCAAATGAATACCCTTATCAGCGTCAGGAGCGTAAGGCTCGCGTAGTCGTGAACGTCGCTAAATTGTGGCTTGATGCTTACAAGGCTCAGGAAAGTATTGCTTTGATCGAGCGAGATCGTTCTTTGTTTGAGCAGCTGGTTGATGTGGCAGAGTCGAGTTATGCAACGACAATGGGGAAAACCAGTCAGCAGGATATTGTACGTGCACAGCTAGAGTTAACACAGCTGGATGATCGCCTAACGGTATTAAATCAACAGCGGGATATTGCACTGCAGCGTCTTGATGAATGGCGTAATAATTATTTTATAGCGCAAGCATCAGCTGCTGACTTAATGAATATATCTGAGCACGAAATTGGTATTGGCAATAATCTTTCATCTGAGGCCTTAACGTTGGATAGAAAGCTGCCCGATATAAAATTATTGAATGCTGAACTTTATACCAGTGCTAAGCAAACTCAGCCGCAAAAACTCTATGAGTATTTAGTGGATCATCCTTCTGTTATGAGTGTGGAGCAAAAAATAAAAGCCACTAATAGCGGTATCGCGTTGGCCAAGCAAAAGTACAAGCCTGAGTGGGCTGTTAATGCAAGTTATGGCTATCGTGATGCTAGCCCTATGGATGAAGAGCGGGCAGATCTTTTTTCTGTCGGCCTTAGCTTTGATGTACCGTTATTTACTGGCAATAAACAGGATAAAGAAGTTCAATCCGCAGTGTATAAAACGGAAGCTATGCGGACCCAAAAATGGCTCTTATTACGTCAGCTAATGGCATCGTTTGAAGCGACAAAGGCACAGCTACTGCGTTTGGATCAACGCCATAAGTTATATCAAACACAATTATTACCGCAGATGCATGAACAAGCAGAGGCGTCATTGACAGCCTATACCAATGTCACCGGGGATTTCTCCGAAGTGGTACGTGCTCGCATTGCAGAGCTTAACGCTAACATTGCGTCATTGGACATTGAGGTTGAGCGACAAAAATTACGTGCCCAGCTAAATTACTTTTTTATGAAAAATTCAAATCAAATTATTGACGGACGTTTTAGTGAACGTCAGGTGGAGAACCATAATGATTAATAACAAGTTTTCAATGGCGACAGGTGTCGCACTGGGTGTGTTGATCACTTCTGGGGTGTTCTATCTAATGAATGACAATGCGTCGGAGGTCGCGAGTGTACCAGCAGCAGATGAACCCTTATATTGGGTAGCCCCTATGGACCCCAATTATCAGCGGGATAAACCAGGGAAATCCCCTATGGGAATGGACTTGATTCCTTTTTATGATAATAAATCATCCGGAGTTGATGCTGGCCCCGGCAGTATTAGTATATCGCCTGATGTGGTGAATAATTTGGGAGTGCGAACAGCCCTTGTTGAATCTAAAGCATTACATACAGAAATAAAAACAGTGGGTTATGTTAAGTATGATGAAGATCAGCTATTACACATTCACCCCAGAGTCGAAGGCTGGATAGATAAGCTCTATGTCAAAGCCGCTGGTGACCCAGTGAAAAAAGGCCAGCCACTTTATGAAATATATTCTCCAGCATTGGTTAATGCTCAAGAAGAATTAGTGCTGGCGCTGGATCGTAATAATAAGCGACTGGTCAGAGCAGCGGAAGATCGTTTAAAGGCATTGCAGATCCCCCTCAGCGCGATAGCAAAGTTGAAAAAAGATCGTAAGGTACAGCAGAATGTTACTTTTTATTCGCCACAAACGGGTGTGCTGGATAATTTAAACATACGTCAGGGGTTTTTCGTTAAACCAGGCACTAGCTTAATGTCCATTGGTGCATTAAATCAGGTGTGGGTAGAGGCTGAGGTTTTTGAAGAGCAGGCGGCCTCTGTTGTTGAAGGTCTTCCTGTCACCATGAATTTGGATTATTTGCCAGGGAAACTTTGGCAAGGGCGTGTTGATTATGTTTATCCCTCGCTGGATATCAAGACGCGTACGCTTAAAGTGCGATTACGTTTTGATAATGATAACCGTGAATTAAAACCTAATATGTTTGCTCAAGTAACCATTCATACTAAAACGACGGGTGACACATTATTGATTCCAAAAGAGGCCGTCATTCGTACCGGTTCTATGGACCGAGCAGTGCTGGCTTTGGGTGAAGGGCGTTTTAAATCGGTAGAAGTTAAGCTAGGTCGAACCAGCGAAAATTTTTCTGAAATTCTTATGGGACTGGAAGTGGGGGAGCGTGTAGTGACCTCTGCACAATTTTTACTCGACTCTGAATCCAGTAAAACTTCTGATTTTAAACGCATGAATCATACCGAGGATAGCGCAGCGATTACTTTAGATACTGTTTGGACTGAAGCTAAAATTAATAGCATTATGCTGGACCACCGGATGATTAATGTCAGCCATCAGCCCATACCGAATTGGGACTGGCCTGCCATGACTATGGATTTTGTTGTCGCCGCTGAAGTTGATATGGCTTTGTTGGATGTTAATGCTGATATACAGATTCAAATACAAAAAAATATAACCGGTGATTATAGCGTTGTTGATTTACGTGCGGCCGCATCAATGAGTGAAAGTTCCGATAACTCGGGTAAGGTTGACGGTGTTATTAACAGTATTATGGTAGGTCATCGCATGCTCAATATTTCACGAGGCCCTGTTGAAAAATGGAATCGACCTGCTGCGACACTGAATTTTTTGGTGGATGAAAATATAGATATGTCCGTCTTAGAAGAAAGCATGTTATTAGAGTTCAGATTCAACCTTGTAGATGGGGACTTTGTTATTAATGAAATAATATCGTCAACGATGCCAGCCAGTAATAATGGGAGCTCAAGCAATGATTGAATCTATTATTCGCTGGTCGGTTGGTAATCGTTTCTTTGTTTTATTAGCGACTTTAGTCGTTGTGGCTATCGGGCTTTATTCGGTAAAAAATACACCGATAGATGCGTTACCTGACCTTTCCGACGTACAGGTTATTATCAAAACAAGTTATGCCGGGCAAGCACCTCAGGTGGTTGAAGACCAAGTAACCTATCCTCTCACCACATCCATGTTATCGGTACCGGGGGCCGTAACGGTGCGAGGTTATTCTTTTTTTGGTGACTCCTATGTTTATGTCATCTTTGATGAAGATACCGATTTATATTGGGCTCGTTCACGAGTGCTGGAATATTTGAGTCAGGTATCTGCCGATTTACCTGCTGGTGTACGGCCTCAATTAGGCCCTGATGCGACGGGGGTAGGTTGGGTTTACTTGTATGCATTGCAGGACAAAACGGGCCAGTTGGATATTAGCCAGTTACGAAGCTTACAAGATTGGTTCTTAAAGTACGAACTGCAAACGGTACCCGGTGTATCGGAAGTGACTTCACTGGGCGGTATGGTGAAGCAATATCAGATTAAGGTTGATCCGGATAAATTACGTGCCTTTAATATTCCTCTGTCTCACATTCAAATGGCGATTAAGCGCGGCAATCAGGAAATAGGTGCTTCGGTAGTTGAAATGGCTGAAGCGGAATACATGGTACGTGCTACGGGATATCTAAAAAACGAACAAGATATCGGTAATATTCCACTCGGCGTGAATCAAAATGGCACACCTTTGTTACTTAAAGATATTGCCCATATCGGTGTTGGGCCACAGATGCGACGCGGTATTGCCGAACTTAATGGTGAGGGAGAGGTTGCCGGTGGCATTATCATTATGCGCTTTGGTGAAAATGCTCAGGAAACGATTAATGGCGTCAAAGAAAAACTTGAGCAGTTAAAAAAAGGCTTACCGGAAGGGGTAGAGGTCGTTACTGTTTATGACCGTAGCGGATTGATTGAGCGTGCGGTGGAAAATCTTGGCTTTAAACTATTAGAAGAATTTCTTGTTGTTGCCTTAGTTTGTATGGTCTTTCTGTTTCATGTACGTTCATCATTGGTGGCTATTTTTAGTTTACCTGTGGGCATTTTGGCCGCGTTTATTGTTATGTATTTTCAGGGACTTAATGCGAATATTATGTCGCTAGGGGGGATTGCCATAGCGATTGGGGCAATGATTGATGGTGCCATTGTCATGATTGAAAACATGCATAAACACATGGAGCGAACACCGCTGACAAAAAAGAATCGCTGGGAAGTTGTGGCGAATTCTGCGGCTGAAGTGGGGCCCGCATTGTTTTTTAGTTTAATGATTATTACGGTCAGCTTTGTTCCTGTATTCACGCTGGAAGCTCAAGAAGGACGAATGTTTTCACCGCTAGCTTTCACAAAAACGTATGCCATGGCGGCCTCTGCCATACTTGCGATTACCCTTGTTCCTGTATTAATGGGCTACTTTATTCGAGGGAAAATTCTGCCTGAGCATAAAAACCCGGTAAATCGGTTATTAACCAAAGCGTATTTACCGGTCCTGAAACAGGTGCTAGAACATCCTAAAAAGACCTTGATGTTGGCTGTGCTGGTATTGTTGGTGGGACTATGGCCGTTGGATAAAATTGGCAGTGAATTTATTCCGCCGCTGGATGAAGGTGACCTGATGTATATGCCAACAACTTATCCTGGAATATCTATTGGTAAGGCTCGTGAATTACTGCAGCAAACCGATAAACTGATCTACACCCTACCAGAAGTTAAAACTGTATTTGGTAAGGTCGGTCGCGCAGATACCGCCACCGATCCAGCACCTTTAACCATGATCGAAACCTTTATTCAATTGAAACCAAGAGATCAGTGGCGAGAGGGTGTGACCACTAAAAGTCTGATTGCAGAGTTGGATGCCTTAGTGAAATTCCCTGGGGTGACTAATGCCTGGGTGATGCCTATTAAAACTCGTATCGATATGTTGGCGACAGGGATTAAAACCCCAGTTGGAATTAAAATTGCCGGGCCAGATTTGTCGACTATCCAATCCATCGGGCAACAGCTGGAAAATATTCTGCAAGATGTTCCTGGTACAGCCTCGGTTTATTCTGAACGGGTAGCCGGTGGGCGCTATATTAAGGTTGATATTCAGCGGGAGAAAGCCGCTCGATACGGTCTTAATATTGCTGACGTGCAGCAAGTGGTTGCTTCTGCTATTGGTGGTATGAATGTCTCGCAAACCGTTGAAGGTTTGGAGCGTTACCCCATTAATATTCGTTATCCGCAGGATTATCGTAACTCACCTGAACAGTTAGCTTTATTGCCTATCGTCACACCTTCAGGGCAGCGCATATCCTTAGGATCAGTGGCTAATATCGTGGTAGAGGATGGACCGCCAGGCATCAAGAGTGAAAACGCCAGACTCAATGGCTGGGCATTTATTGATATTGAAAATATTGATGTAGGCACCTATGTCGAATCAGCGCAGGTTATTGTTGCAGATCAATTAGATTTACCTGCGGGCTATTCCATTGCCTGGTCTGGGCAGTATGAATATATGCAGCGAGCTAAAGCAAAACTCACTTATGTTGTGCCTTTCACCTTGTTCATTATTATTATTTTATTGTTCATTAATTTTCGTAATTTTGTTGAGGTAGCCATTATTATGGGCACTTTACCATTGGCGATGGTGGGCAGTATCTGGTTGATGTATTTACAGGGATTTAATTTCTCGGTGGCCGTTGGGGTTGGGTTTATTGCCTTAGCTGGGGTCGCGGTGGAAATTGGCGTGATTATGCTGGTTTATCTCAATCAAGCCTATCGTGCAATGCTGGCTGAGTGCGATGAAACGAACACTCCCGTAACAGTCGCCGTATTATCACAAGCTGTTTTACAGGGCGCGGGTATGCGAGTGCGTCCGGTAATGATGACGGCGGCTGCCATTGTTGCAGGCTTACTGCCTATTTTATATGGCACAGGAACGGGCTCTGAAGTGATGAGTCGTATTGCTGCACCCATGGTAGGGGGGATGCTTAGCGCGGTTATTTTGACCTTACTAGTTGTACCTGCAATTTATTTTTTATGGCGTAAAAGCACAATTCGATTCGTAGTGAATAAATGATAATTAAAATTTAATTATTAGTCGTATTAACCGCTGTACTATCTCTAGCCCGTGATGATCGTGGCTAGAGATAGGATTAATCAACTATTTTCTCAAAGAGTCAAATCGATTCTTCAATCCCAATTCACAGTTGTGTTTTTTAGTTGATAAATAACGTGAATTCACAATGTCGGAAATTTTAGGGTAAGCGTAAAGACAGCCTGATGATTCTGCTACTCATCAGGCACCACAAATACCGGAGCAAAACCGCCACCATCTGTTCTGAAATTCGTGGTTTGTCCCTGATAAAGTCGAGCAGCCAGTAGCTGAATTTCTCCTGCATAAACATAGGCACGGATGTCCATTTTTAATGCGATTTCGCGCTCGTCCATTAGAATGCCACGCTCACTTGGCTTTATTAGTTGTTGCGCAACATACTCTGCCTGCAGAATTTCACCCCATACTCGTTTAGTCAACTTGTCACCTCGGTAGGTGGCGCGGCTACCAAAACCCGCGGCGGGTTTAAAAAATAATTGCTTGCGCTTGGCCCATAAGTCAGCAGCATTCTCTACGCTGACATTTAGGGTTGTTGGAATGCCGTGTTGTAAAGTGGCAATGTCGCTATCCGTAGCGCCCATACTTTTTAAATTGACCGCATCGCCTAATATCCCAAGATTGCGCTTGTCTGCGTAAAGGGCGTGCTGACGTGGATTGGGTGTAACCACGATATGGCCTTCTTCATAAGCTTGACGTAGAGCGCTGTTATGAGTGTCTGCAAGAGAGAAATCCGTTAGGCGGTTGTAGATGAGGTCAATAGTTCTCCCCTGATAACAAAGCGTATTATCGACTATCTGAAATTCGTCTGGACCTGCAATTATGGTGCTGATCCCATGGCTTTTAAACAATCGTTGCGCCATCTTAAATTCTGGATAGAGAAATTGTTGTTTGGGATCCTCATCGACAATGGCCACGGTAGTCAGTGGCTTGTCACCTCGTTGTATTTTCCATTCGTTGAGAAACATAGCGATAAACTGTTCTTCAAAACTCAATTTTAGTTGCGGTAGTAATATCCCTGCGTCGCGACAACATTTTGTTTGGGCACTGATTAGAGCCGAATTTAAAAAAGCCCCACCTGCATTCGTATTGATTTCTATGACTTTAGGGCCCGTTTCACTTAAGTGAAAATCGTAGCCCATAAATACCCCTTTGGTGCCATGTGTGTAGGCAGCAATCCCCGTGGCTCTTTTAAGGGCCTGCTCAACATACATTGGCAAATTGACCACATTTTCAACGGCTTTAATAATCTCTTTCATTTGTTGTAATTGAGTCGGTGATATAAAAACCGTGGTACTTGAAAATAATTGTGGGTGGGTAGCTAACACATCTAAATTAAGCGTATCTTGGCGCAGTATGGTATCTAAGTGCTTGGTATTCAGTGTTGTGCAAAAACAACCCTGATTTAACGTGTTAGCAGCACTAATGCTGCGGGCATTACCATTATTGATGGTTGCATCTGTTGTCTTGATGGTTGAATCATTCATTCGATTTTTCCTGTTAAACACTAAAAACTTTACCTTGCTTTAAGCAAGTGATCTGTAGGGACAGGATGGCGGTTATTTTACGGGTTAAGTATTTTTAACGACAAACGTTAATGAACTAACCCCTCTTTTTTACTGATATGAAGTGCCAAAGACCGGTTCCAATTAGCAGCGCCGCAACAATGACTAAATTAAAAGTCATGGATTGGAAATTTTCATTTACATTTTCCAATGGTTAGGATTTTAATTGTAATATACGACGTGAGCCGTTGAGAACTATTACGCCTATAATTAAGCCAACGACTAAATCTGGGTATCTTGATCCCGTCCAAGCAACCAGAAAACCCGCTAAAATTACGCCCAAATTAGCAATGACATCATTCGCTGAGAAAATCCAACTGGCTTTCATGTGAGCGCCGCCCTCTTTGTTTTTAAAAATCAGCATTAAGCAAGTAACATTAGCTATCAAAGCAACCAAACCAAATCCCATCATGAGTGTTGAAACAGGTTCGCTCCCAAATACGAAACGTCTGAGTACTTCGCTCAGTGCTCCCAGGGCTAAAATTAATTGTAACCAACCCGATAAATGCGCCGCGCGAAGCTTCATTTTTATACTATGACCAACGGCAAAGAGTGCCATGCCATAAACAGCAGCATCCGCAAACATATCGAGAGAATCGGCAATCAATCCAGCCGATTGGGCAGTCCAACCCACGACTATTTCAATCATAAACATACTAGCGTTAATGACAAGTAACCACATTAGTATTCTGGTTTCTTGAGCTTCATTGTCTTTTGCAAATGCCTTTGCTTTAGAAATCTCTTTATCACAACTTTTCTGTGTTGAACTTAACTTTGCGCCAAATCCTAAGGACTCAATTTTTAACGTTATCTCATCCAAATTACCATCATGAAAGACCCTAACTTTGCGCTCTGGAATATCGAACAGCAGGCCTACTGGTGGCTCAATGCTATCGAATATTAATCGAATCAAACGTTCTTCAGAAGGACAGTCCATCTTTGGGACGTTATATTCACTAGTAAATATTTTGTCAAAAGACCCGTTGTCTTCGGGAGTATTTATTTCTAACTCCGCAGGCGATTTTTGGCATGGTCCATTACACGTTTCATTCATTATATAAACCTTGTTTTATCCATGTGAATGAGTTTAAACTCTGTAGTAGCTATAGAGTCAATACAAAAGGGGTTTACTTGAAAATAGGCGAACTATCAAAGTTGACTGGCTGCTCAGTGCAGTCAATTCGTTTCTATGAAAAGGAGCGGTTATTAACTGCTCCAAAACGTAGTGATGGCAATTACCGACTTTATGATAAAAGCAATCTGGAGCAATTAGCTTTCATTAAACGCTGCCGGAATCTGGATATTACACTTGCTGAAATCAAGCTGCTACTCGATTTAAAGCGGTTACCGGAAATTCAATGTGAAGCAGTTAATTTTTTACTTGACAAACATATAGTACAAATCGGTTTCCGCATGAGCGAGCTAGAAAAATTGAAAGCGTCGCTAATTAAACTAAGATCAAAATGTAGTAGAGATCAAATCGTAGAAAATTGTGGTATTTTGCAAGACTTGTCTGGTAAATAAACCTATCAATAATCGCCAGTATTCGATATTGAAGAATACTGGCGTCGCTTTTATAACTAGTAACGGATTTTAATTAATAACTTATTTTTGTAATAAACCAAGAGTTGGACTCTACTCTTGGGTATTAACTTATTTCGACCTTTAATATTTTTCATCTGTTCTTTCGCTAACATTACCTCTAGTTTACCTTGATTGCGCTAGTGTTACTGGCAATCATTTAGGTAACTGGGTTTTGCCATATGTGAATCTGAGATCACACAATGATATAAAAATGATAAGTAACCTGTTCTTACCCCCCCCTTATTACTCTATACACTGTACATCCATGCCGATCAGTTTTTAGCCGAAAATAGCTTCTGGAAACTCAACTACATTCGTCACGATGCTCCGATTAAATATTTACCTTGGGTAAATTCAATATGAACCAATAGTAGCCTTTGCAAAGACAGTTTTAAATTAATTATTGGCTTGCATAGAACTCTTTTATTAGGTGATATCGACCGTAATGTCGTTGGTATTGTGAGGTTGGTAATCATCCACAAAATAGGTTTGGTGTTGTGGTTTATACGAGAAAAAGTAAAATCAGAAAACAATAGTTTAGTATAGCGACTAGTTCGAGCTTAAGTCTGCGTCACATACATTCTGTGATTGCATTGTATTTAATACAGATTCTATTACTCATTACCTTAAATTAGCGGGACATAGCGTGATGAAATTTATCAAGGTAGGGTGTCTGCAACATGAATACCAAACGATGCCTTTTTCTTTAACTCATTCTTATAGCAAACCTTATAATCAAAGTAATGGTCATCGCATGGCTATCGAAAGCAATGTATGAAAAATGAAACTAGATCATCCATAACTTAAAATATTAGGTCCAATCTCAAAACGCTTAAAGATCTTTTTATAGTTTTCTAAAAGAAAAAATGGTGTTAATCTTTAATTGTTTTTCATAAGATCAAACAAAACCTGAAAATAAATCTGTTTATAAATTGCAGAAAAATGTAGCTCTTACACAAATATGGATCGCGGTATGTACCTATTTATTACTATGCTTTTTAAAGTTCCAATCGAAGATTCCTAGTGCAAGCAGCAGATTTCACGGATACTGCAGCTGAATACGTTTGAGAAACTTGATTCAATAGCATGATTAGATCGACGATCAGTTAATCAAATAGTGTTACTTTGAAAGTTAACGAAAAAGCAGTGATGTATTTATTATTTAGTAATGCGATTTCCGCTTGTTTTATACTTCGCGAATTCAACCCGTAAGTGCAACAGGTGGATTTATTCCTAAGAATACCTGATTGGGTGTTTTAAATCCTAAGCATTTTTTGGGGCGATTATTAATTTTATCCATCACTGTTTTTACATCTTTTTTTGTGATCAATGAAAAGTCTGAGCCTTTCGGAAAATACTGCCTAATCAATCCATTTGTATTTTCATTTAAGCCCCTTTCCCAAGAGCTATATGGGTGGGCGAAGTAAGCTTTAGAGTTACTCGCCTTTGCAATATCCACATGACCTGCGAACTCTTTTCCATTGTCGTAGGTGATCGTTTTAACTTGGCGACGATAGCCAATCAGCATCTCTAGAATAGTATCTGTAACGGCCTCAGAACTTTTATTTTTAGCTAATCCGATTAAGGTGAATCGTTTCTTTCAACGAGAGTCACTAACCGTGGGCCTGTTTGCCTGCCTGCAACGGTATCAGCTTCCCAGTCTCCCACCCTAGTTTTTAAATCGACGATAGAGGGGCGCTCATCAATTGATACTCGGTTTTTTAGCTGTCCGCGTCGATCATTGGAACCCTAGCGCTTACGCCTTTTCTTTTGACAGCGCAGATGTTCATGCAGATCGCCACCAATCTTCTTGTCTTGATAAATATGCAGATAAATCCACTCATGGCTAATTTTGATATCTTCATTCAATGCTAGCCAGCTACTGGTTTGTTCAGGGCTCCAGTCTTTCCCTATTAGGTCCTCAACTCTATCCCACTGCTGTTTATTTATACGCTGAGACGAATGGTTCAACTTACGACTATCGGATAGGATTTGAGCTTGCCTAGGGCGATAACCTCGTAGGCCAGTATTGCGCTTTAACTCTCGAGAAATAGTTGATTTGTTAACATCTAAATCATCAGCAATCTCTGTCTGAGTCAAACCTAATGTAATACCTTCATAAATTTGGTATCTTTCTTCTTCTGTGAGCTGGGTGTAATTTCTCATAATGCCTATCATTCTTGCCGGAACGAAAAGCAGAGAGATTACCCCAGCTTACTTCTAATTCCGATAATTGTGTTGCACTTACGAGTTGAATCTAGGTTTCTCGTAAAATTTACATAGACCCATCTCTGCAGATTTCATCAGGCCACTCAAGCTCTATTGTTGTGTGCTGCAGGTGGAAGTGTTCTAAAGCCGTGTTTATGTGTTCTTTAAGCTGCATTTGTGCAGAAGAGTCCAACGCTTCTTTCAGTGTTAGGTGAGCCGTTAAAACGTGATTCTCACCATCCAGTGACCATAGATGTAAGTGATGAACATTATTAATACCTTCTATATCTTTTAATGCACTACCAATATTTTTTCCGAGTGTTGCATCAGGTGTTGATTGAGCGAAAAGTTTTAACGTCGTCCAAAAGTTACGCGAAACATTAACCAAAATAAATAACGTAAATGCGATTGATAACAAAGGATCAAGAATCGGTAATTCTGCGAACATTAAGACGATAGATACAATTAATACACCAACCCATCCTAATACATCTTCTAGTAAATGCCAGTTGAGCACTTTTTCGTTTAAGCTCTGGCCAGCACTGAGTCGATAAGCTGCAAATCCATTTACCGTGACACCTAAAATAGCGAGTCCTAGCATTCCGGTTGCATCAGGCATTACAGGGTCGAATAAGCGGGGAATCGCTTCGCTAAGAACAAAAGCAGAGCCACCAATTAAAACCAAGCTGTTGATCATTGCGCCGTAGAGCGATAAACGACGAAAGCCGTAACTGAAATCATCAGTTGCTTTTTTCTTACCCAACTTGTTTAGAATCCAGGCACTGCCAATGGATAAAGTATCCCCTAGATCATGTACTGCGTCTGACATGATTGCTGTACTATTAGTTAGCCAGCCACCAATAAATTCGATGACTGTGAATGCAAAATTTAGAAAAAATACCCACGCGATTCGCTTAGAACTAGTATCTCCATTCTCATTAGTAGGGGTATGTGAATGACTGTGGTTAGAGGACATTTTATTAAGCACCTTAAGATTATTTGATAATTATTAACATGACGGAGTGATGCAAAACCTCTGTCACAATATATTACTGAACAAAGCCGCTTTGCGGCAAATATAACATACAGGATTTCGCACATATCTTGATGCTAGAGTAGCTTCATCAACATCAACATCAACATTATTTATTATATCTAGTAAATATGGGCTTTAATTCTACCTTGCCCCGGACTCGCTCAACAACTCGAATAAATAGCGGCTGCGCGCTATCTATTCTTATTTGTTAAGTGCATGGTAGTAACTGAAATATTACGTCTATCTAATTATGTGTTCAGACTCCAACTTCTTACGAGAAAAGAAAGGATATAGAACAGGTAAAACAAACAGTGTTAACAATGTTGCCGTCACCAAGCCGCCGACAATGACACTGGCAAGTGGCTTTTGAATTTCAGCACCCACACCATCGGATAGCAGCATAGGGATTAAACCCAAGGCCGAAGTAATCGCCGTCATTAATACCGGACGTAAGCGAGAGATAGCACCATCATAGGCCGCGCTGCGAATTCTATCTTCTAGAGATTCTCCGACTTGAGTCATTGCTTCACGTACTCTCAGATTAATACTTTCTACCATGACTACGCCGTTTAAAACCGCTACCCCGAATAGGGTAATAAATCCGACCGAGCTAGGCACTGATAAATACTGGTTAGAAATATATAAAGAGAAAATACCACCAATAACGGCCAATGGAACGTTCACCAAAATTAGCATCGCTTGGCCAACAGAAGAGAAAGCAAAGTACAGTAGTAAGGCAATTAGCGCTAACGACACCGGTACCACCAACGATAGTCTTGCCTGCGCACGCTGTTGGTTTTCAAACTGCCCACCAATGTCGACAGAGTAACCTGCTGGTAGATCAACTTGCAGATCAATCGCTTGGCGAATATCGGCAACAACACTGCCCATATCACGGCCTTGCACGTTAGCCTGAATCACGACGCGACGCTGAACATCATCACGACGAACTTGTGGTGGGCCTGATTCGATAGATACCTCTGCAACATCGCCTAAGCGAACCCATGCCCCCGTTGGTGACTGCAAACGTAACTCAGAGATACTCGATTCGTCACTGCGGAACTCTTTACCAAGGCGAACATAAATATCATAACGCTCGTTACCATTAATGATTTGCCCAGCCGATCTACCGCCCAAACCATCGCGAACTACTGACATTAAATCTTCTACGCTTAAACCATAACGAGAAAGCTGCTGACGGTTAGGAGTAACTACCAGCTGTGCTTCGCCAGCAATTTGTTCCATAGCAACATCGCGAGCCCCTTCAATTGTTTTCACGACCTTCTCAATCGCTTGGCCTTTTTCAACCAATACATCCAAGTCTTTGCCAAATAACTTAATCGCGAGCTGTGCTTTTACGCCGGATAAAAGTTCATCAACACGGGTTGCAATCGGTTGAGAGAAGTTCAATAACAGGCCTGGGAACTGTTCCAGTCTTTCTTCCATAAGCGCCTGTAATGCGTAGCGATTATCGGCACTGGTCCATTGCGGAATAGGTTTGAGGCCAAGGAAAATTTCAATGTTATTGACCGGCTCAGGATCACCACCAATTTCGGCGCGGCCTACGCGGCTTAAGGCATAAGTTACTTCAGGAAATTCAAGTAACATCGCCTCAAGTTTGGGTGCAACGTCTAATGCAGTTTCCAAGCTAGAAGAGGGGGCGAGTGTTACGCGTAAGTTAATCGTACCTTCTTCCAATTCAGGCACAAACTCAGTGCCTAAAAGTGGAACCAAGGCGAGCGCTGAAATAATTAAGCCAACGGCGATGGCGATCACGGCTTTGGCATTCTTCATTGCCCAAGTAAGACCACGACGATACAAGCGATCGAGAGGTTTTAATACGAAGCTTTCTTTTTCTACAATCGGTGCACGGAACATGAAAGTGGCTAATGCAGGCACAATGATTAACGCCACCAAAAGGGCAGAGACCATGGCAAGCATAATGCTGATAGCCATCGGCTGGAATAATTTTGCTTCCACGCCTTCAAAGCTAAACAGCGGCATAAAGACCACAAGAATAATGGCCGTCGCAAAAAAGATAGGGCGTGCAACTTCTCGGCCTGCTTGCATTAAACGTAAAGCAATACCATCGTCGTTTCCAGCATTGTCTTCACTATCGTGACCAGCAGAGCGGGGCGCATTGAGATGTTTAAACATATTCTCGACCATCACCACTGAGCCATCCACTAGCATACCAATGGCAACCGCAATACCGCCCAATGACATCAAGTTCGCCGATAAGCCATACCAAGACATCACCATTAACGCGATACCAATTGAAATCGGAATAGACACTAATACCAAGAAGGTCGCGCGCAAGTTCATCAAGAATAAGGTTAATACAATCACGATAAAAACGAAGGCCAATAACAAAGCATTAACAACGGTCTCAACAGCTTTAGTGATTAAATCTGCTTGGTCGTAAGTAGTTTGAAAACGTACACCTTCGGGTAAGGCTTGATTAATTAACTCAACACGCTGATTGATACCATCAATGGTTGATTTAGTATTCGAGCCCATGCGTTTTAAGACAATGCCAGTAACGACTTCACCTAGATTTTTAACGTTACCTTCAGCATCTTTTGTACTCATCGTTACCGCGCCCTGGCGGATTTCGCTGCCTAGCGATACGGTAGCAACATCATTAATAGTGACCACTACGCCAGCCACTGTTTTTACTGGAATCTGACGAATTTCTTCAAGGCCTTTCTTATCTGACGATAACCAACCCGTGCCGCGAATAACCAATTGTTCTTGGCCGCGATTCATATACCAACCACCGACATTCGAGTTGTTATTCTCGAGAGCATCAGAAATATCTTGCTGGCTCAGTTGGTAAGCTAATAGACGTGATGGATTGATATTGACTTGGTACTGGCGAACTTCACCACCAAAAGACAAAATGTCAGTGACGCCATCAACAGGCATAATTAATAGCTTCACAACCCAGTCATTCAGGCTGCGTAAATCCATTACCGAATAACCTTCAGTATTGGTGTATTTCTCATCAGCAACCAATAGGTATTGGTATATCTGGCCAAGACCCGAAGTATTAGGTCCCATAGAAGGAATACCAACACCATTAGGAATTAATTCTTTGGCCGCTTGTAAGCGTTCAAAAACTAACTGGCGTGCGAAATAAATATCGGTGCCTTCCTTGAATACAACTGTGACACCCGATAAACCGGTTTTAGAAATAGAGCGTACTTCTTCCACATCAGGAAGGGCGTACATCACTGCTTCAATAGGATAGGTGATGAGCTGCTCAACTTCTTCAGCGGCTAGGCCCGGTGCTTCTGTATTGACAACAACCTGAACGTTGGTTACATCTGGAAAAGCATCTAAGTTTAGTTTTGGAATACTAAATACGGCACCCACCATAAGCGCCACTAAGGCGATTACTATGAGCAGTCGGTTTTGTACCGACCAATCAATCATTTTATTAAACATATTTCTTACTCTTTAAATTCTGTTGGCTTTGTATCTGCGACAGTTGTTAATCTTAATGGTTGTGCGGATCGAAGCCGCCCTTAGCAATTTGTGATGCCACAAAAAATGCTCCGGAAGTCACCACCTTACTGCCTGCCTTAATACCTACAATTTCGCGTAACTCACCAAAAGACCGGCCGCGTTCAACTTCTACCGGTAAAAATTCGCCTGGATGATCTTCTACATAAACTGTCCAGTCACCATCGGCACCGCGTAAAATAGCGCCTTCGTCCACTGCCATAACAGGACGTTCGCTTTCAAACTGAAAATAAACATCAGTAAACATACCAGGGTGTAAACGGTGAGCGCTGTTATTCACCAATAAGCGAACGATACGAGTACGGGTTACTTCATCAATGGTATGAGCTTCTTGAGCCACCGTGCCGACAAAGCTTTCGGTACCTACTTTAATAATGGCTTCGGTACCTTTATCCAATGTTAAATTTTGGTTAGCAGGTAAGCGTGCTTCAACCCAAAGTTCAGTTTCATTAGCCAATTCCATTAACTCAGTGCCCGCGCTGATGCGCTGACCTTGATGGAAATTATCTGATAATACGGCGCCGTCGATTTGTGCTTTTAGCGTGTATTCACCTAGTAGCGCTTGGTTGTTTTTGCCGAGCGACTTAATAGAGGCTGCATCCAGTCCATAAGCTAATAAGCGACTAGAGGCCGCTTGGTAATCAGCCTTGGCGCTGATGAAACGTTTGTCGCCTACGGCTTTACGGCCCAGCTGACTCACACGTTTCCATTCAGCACTATTGGATAAGTATTGAGCTTGGGCATCCGCCACGGTTTCACTGAATAAGGTAACAAGAGGCTGGCCTTTTTCTACGTGTTCACCCAGATTGGCGTGGCGCTTAAGAACAACAGAATCAACACGAGGTGATGCTAGGTAGCTGGTGTAACCATTGGCTTTTATTTCAGCAGGGGCATAGCGGCTAAATTCAACTTGGTAAGGTTCAATTACTGTAGATTGAATTCCTGCAATTTTCATTTGCTGAGCACTTAGCGTTACACCGCCTTCGCCGTGTTCTTCTTCATCTGCTGAACTTGTTTTTGCATGATCGTGTTGTTCATCGCCATCGTCATGCTCGTCGTGTTCTGACTCTTCTTCGTGGCCTTCTTCATTATGAGCTTGGTAGCCCATTTCTTTTTGATGATCATGAATTTCAGTTTTAAATTCCGCTGGGCTATGGTCATGACCATCTCCGGCAAAAGCAGAAGGTGAGAAAATTAAAACCTGGCTAATGGCGAGAGCTAATAAATTACGCTGTGTGTTTTTCATAATAAGTGTCCGCTGTAAAAATTAAAATTGAAAACGAGGTGTAGATTTAAATAACGCTTAAAAATTGAAGATACGATTAATTTGGCCACTGTTATAAAGCCAGTTAATGCTTGCCAATTTACTTTCTTCGTCGAGAACAATACCTGCCTGAATACCTTCAATACGTTGCTTTAACGCTTGTAAATATTGGCTGGTGCTTAAATCACCGGTTTTCCATTGACGCTTTAGCAATTCACCACTGTTTGATTGGCTATCTTGCATTAGCGTTTTCCAGCGCTGCTGCTGCAAATTATATTGCGTGGCTAAAGCGCGACTAGAATCTAACTGATAAGAAAGCTGACGGTGTTTGGCTAGATATTCCGATTCCGCTGCGTAAGCACCTTGCAAAGCAGCCTGGTTAACTGCGCTGTAATTATTACGAATGTTTAACGGAATCGATAAATTCAAACCTACAACATCAGTGTTGCCATTTTGCCCTGCAGTAATGCCGATCGTTGGTTCTGCCTTATTACCACGACGAACTGTTTCTGCTTGCGCTTGCTGTATTTTCCATTCAGCTTTCGCAATACGAAGTTCGGGCAATGCTTGCAGAAGCTCTTTATCACTTTGCTGTGGATTGGATGTATCAGTGGTTAAAAACTGCTGAGTATTACTCCAAAAAGCGGCATTCAAAACCGGTGTAGTAGGCTGCCAATTTGGCATCCACTGGCGAACCCTGTTTTCAGCGCTGTGATAAGCCGCCACTGCTTGAGCTGTATCGGCTAACGTTTGTGATAATGACAGTAGGGTGAGTTCAACATCAATTTGACCAAGGTCACCATTCGCTGAGCGGCTTTTAACCAGCTTAATAAGCTGATCAAGCTGCTGCTCCTGATCTAACGCGAGTTCGTATCTTTGCTTAGCGGCCTGCCAATTTACAAAAGCCAGCAGTGCGTTTTTTAATATGGTTTGATAGTTAAAGCGGTAGTCTTGTTCAGCCTGAATACGTAAGAACTGAGCTTGTTGCTCTCGGCTGCCTTTTTGATCCCACCAATCTATTTTCTGACTGATACTGACCTGATAGTTATCTTGTTCACCTTCACGCTCATAGCCAGTACCGAGTTCAGGGTTATATAGCGCTCGTGAGTAAGAGTCCGCTTGAGACAAAGAAGCGTCTCGCTTCTGCTGTGCTGCATGTATTTCTGGTAAGACTTCAATCTGCTGGCGTAGCCAGTGCATGTTATTGCCACTGGATTGTTGAGCCTGTGCAGTGGGTACGAATACTGCCATCACACTGGCGATCGCAAGTAATCGCACAGTAGGTCTGTGTAAAGCATTCTGTAAAAGAATCATGAATTTGCCCTGTTTAAATTAAAAAATAAGGACAGCAGACGTTCATAATTTACAATCAATATAGAGGTCTGTTGCCAATAACTTTGAAGTTAAACGTTGGCAATAGGAGGGCGTAGCGCCGGAGAATGGAGTTCAGAGCGTTTTTGGTAGGTGGTACGTAAACTTTGTAGGTCCAAAGAGTCCCTATGAGATGACAGCTCTTTCACCAGTGCCGATACAGGGTTTGGGTTGTGGCAGTGACAGCAATGCTCACAATTTATCTCGGTATTTTGGTCGCTTACTTGATCGGAACTGTTTTGTTGAATGTCTGCAGAGGCGTGCTCTTCGTTAGAAGAATGCCCATAAACCGATGTATCGCCACTGTGGGTATGTTCTAACGCAAGATCATTATGATCGATTGGAGCATTAAATAGCGCATGCACGTCTGCACTAGCAACTACAGACTGCAAAGCAATCAGAAGTATTAGTAGTACGGTTAGCAAGGGGCGCTTGTTCACTAAATCCACCAGAAAAATAAGTTTAGGTGCGAATAATATATTAGCTTATGGGTTTAAGTCTAATAAAACTTTGTAATGAAGGGTTATTCTTTTCGTAAGCTTTAATTGATCTTTTAGTTTAACTTTGATCAAATGATTGAATTGGATCCTACCCTCTTTTACAGTAATCGAAGCTTAGAGAATTTTAATTGTTAATAAACTTTTAGCGGTTGGAGTTGATCGATCGACTTGTAAAAAATCTCGTAGAACTGAAGACTCTTCAGTTGTTGTATCTAGGGTAGGAATTCAATTGTACAGCTTATGTTCGCGATGTTTCATGGTGAGGTTGAGTTTTCAATAGATTCGAGTATTAATCATGTATTCAGCTTTAAACGATTTACAGAGACCCTGTAAATAATTCTGTGTAACTGCTCTATTTAAATATAGTCTTTTAAACGGTCTTCGAACATGATCATAAATCGGTTCAAGGCCGTTTTCCAATTTCTTATTGGCATCGTCCATTTTTCAGACGCTTGGCGTATCGCTAAATAAACCACTTTCTTGGCCGACTCCTCCGTAGGAAAAACCTTACGCTTCTTCGTTGCTTTGCGAATGACACTGTTAAGAGACTCGATAGCATTTTTCGTATAGATCGCTTTCCTGATGTCTTCAGGGTATTGAAATAATGTATTCAAATTCTCCCAGTGAGCTTTCCAGGAGCGACTGATTTGAGGGTATTTCTCATCCCATTTATTAGAGAAATCAGCAAGGGCCTTTAGTGCGCTTTCTTCGGTACTCCCTTGATATATCGTCTTTAAATCTGCCGTAATCGCTTTGTAATCTTTCCAAGGAACATACTTCATCGAGTTGCGAACCATATGCACGATACAAAGCTGTATTTGGGTTTCTGGAAATACCGTATTGATCGCATCAGGAAAGCCTTTAAGGCCATCTACACAAGCAATTAGGATGTCTTGCACACCTCGATTCTGTAATTCAGTTAATACATTCAGCCAAAACTTAGCCCCCTCGTTTTCGGAAATCCACATGCCTAATAATTCTTTATGGCCCTCCATGTTGACGCCTAAAGCAAGATAAATGGCCTTGTTTATAACCTGCTTGTCTTGCCTGATTTTGAGTACAATGCAGTCCAGATAAACGATTGGATAGATGGGATCTAACTCTCGAGATTGCCACTCAACAACTTCTTCAATGACGGAATCAGTGACCTTAGAAATTAAACTTGGAGAAGCATCAGCACCATAGAGTTCTTTAAAAGTTTTAACGATTTCACGAGTCGTCATTCCTTGAGCATAAAGGAAGAGGATTTTGTCATCCATTGAAGTGAATCGGGTTTGATTTTTCTTAACCAATTTAGGCTCGAAACTTCCTTCTCGATCTCTCGGTGTATTGAGCTCGAACTGGCCATCTTCGGTGCGAAGGGTTTTGCTTGTGGTGCCGTTGCGGCTATTGGAAGTACGAGAGACTTCATGTTTATCGTAACCAAGATGATCATCAAGCTCAACATTTAATGCACGCTCAACGGTAACCTTGGTAAGCATCTGACGAAAATCATTAAGATCTTGTTCTGTTTTTATGCCTTTGGCCGCTTCACGGGCAAAAGCTTCAAGTGCTTCTTTGTTCATAACTACTTATCCTTAGCCATTACTGGCTCTTATGATAAGCAGTTACACAGATTTATCTACAGCCTCCGTGGCATCTGATTATTCCTTTCGTTTAGTGTGCGGAAAATCTCTATTTATGGTTGCTATTAACTTTCGTGGGGATTACACGGCATCTGAGAGAGCGTAAAATGTGGTTGTCGAGTATCTATCAATTTAATTAGAGCTCAAAAAATCTGCGTATTGATTTCCAGACTGGATATTCACTTGACTCAAACTGAAGCAGTTGTCCTTCAAAGTTTTCTTGACCTTTACCAATGTAATCATCAATGAGGTAGTGGCCTAAATTTAATCCTTTATTGGGACTAATAATTAATTTGTAGGCAGCATCAAGTCCTAGGTGTTCCTCTACCCAAAGCCTCTTCACCGTGTAAGAGCAGGGATTTAGAACTTAGGATATACAAATTAACATTGCTTAGACTCTCTAGCCATTGATACACCTTAATAGAATTTGGCATCGGTGCCAGGCCGCTGAAAACCCTGGTACGCTATGTGGATACTCAACTTCAGGAAAATCTGTTTTGTATTTCAAGTATGAGGCCGAAAAATCACATAATGTATGGTCCATATCTACATAGGCAATCTTTTTATTTACCATTGCGTTCGTTACATTCTCTGGTGCTATTTCCATTTTAATATCCTCAATGAAACACGTTATTAGTTTCAATGTTACGGTGAATAGGTAAATAATCAACGTGATTTTTACCAATGATTTGTGATTTTTAATCGTGACAGAATTGTTCAATTCAGAGCGCTTTGAATCCCACCCAACTCATTTTTCGAAACACATTCCTTACCTGATCCGGATCGTTTCTGGTGATTAATCAGCATAGAAACAGTCTTGGTTGATACACCATTACGCCGAGCCCACTCAGCCTGACTTAGCCCCTCTGCGTTCAACGTATCTGAAAGACGGCTTGATAGAGCAAGAGCCAGTTCGGAATAATCATGCTTTGAATCCTCAGCTGTTTCAGGTTGTTTCGACTTTACCGCAATTCCCTGTAACGCCTGAATAGTAAGAACTTGAGTCAATAGAAGCACGGCCAGTCCTAGCACCTCTATAGCAATAACTAACCAAGGCATTGGTGTTTGTTTCAGCTTAGGGCCTGCATTAATGAGGTTTTTCAGGCTTGCCATTTCTGCCTGCAATGCGTTTCGAGTTTCGTCTATTCGAGTTGCCCAGCCAACACGAGATAAGCTATTTTTTTGGTAGCTATCTAATGATTGCTTCAAGGCGGTAATCGACGCTCTGGAAAGATCGACTTGTTGCTGATGACTAGACGTCAAAGTAACCTCAGATTGCTTACCTTCATAAACAGGCGCGCTTAATGAATACAGCGGCCCTGCCATTAATAGGGAAGAAGCAATGAACGCCAATACCGCTTTCTTATGCCACCAAAGCCAAACTGCAGCCGCTTCAATGGCAATGCTCCAGAGAACCCCAATACTCTCAGCGATCTCTACCCAAAACTGGATAGAGTGCCACTGAATAATTGAAGTAGTAAGAATCAGCATAATGACTGAGAACTTGCTGGATGAAGTGATAACTAGATTCCAAGCTCAGCGGTTAGTAGCTTCTTGTTCAGTTGGTTATGCAGATGATTCAAGGGATCTACTTTAAGGACTTTCATTTCTTCAATGTATTCCCCATTTTTTGCAAGCCAAAAGCAAATACTTTGAGGGAGGGGTTTTGTTCGAGAGAACGTTTGATAGCCTCTGTTAATGTGAGTATATCGTCAGGTGATGCGGCGCTGAGGTCACTTGAAAACTGGTTAAACAACAAATAATAGTGAACCATATTCCGAATGTTCTTTTAGTTTGCACGCTAAAATTTGACCTGTTAAGGCTTTTTTTCATGTAAAAATTCCACGGCTTTATAATAAAAGGTTAACGTCAGGACACATGTCATGACACTGGCTAAATATAAGAGTGATTAAATAATTGTCGGATTAAACTTTGGGTGGGCGAAATACTGAAGACCGTGACCCGCTAAGTGTTGTATTACGATATCCATTAAGCACTAAAGTTCTGAGGGACGATAAAGAGTCAAACGAAAATGTCGGCAAGTCACTTAAGTACAAGTGGCAATAACAATAACAATAACAATCGAACCCATCATTAAAAAATCGGGTTGGTTTTTCAAACAACTGTGGTTGAGTGATTTCAGTCGGAGTTTGAATATCTTCAGATTGATGTGCTTGGGTGGTGTCGGCAATAGCGGTAATTGACTGCATCACAATCAATAAAACCAACCAATATGACGACCACTTTTTCATCGGCATTCTATTCTCTAGCTTTTATTTGGGAGGTTAAAATAATGCATTCGCGATTATTCATTAAGACTAACTGCACAATCATAGTCTGATTGCCTGAAATAACCGGATAGTGCCTAATGGGGTCGAAAAAATGCCTGTTTGCGATATGGGTGACCCCCGAGTCTTTAATTAATTTCGGTAGGGCGTTCTCAACACTGTCTTGGGTTGTTTCGAATCTGTCAAGCAGCTGGACGACGATAAATAATACTTGTTGAACAAAGGATGATGTCTTCCCCCAATCTGCAATATGTAATCGCCCGCCAAGCTTTAAGACGCGGAATATCTCTTTCAAGGTCTCAATTTTTTGTGCTTTTGTCAGATGATGAAAGAACAGGCTCGATACAACGATCACAAATGAGTCTCTTTTGAATGGCAGCTGTTGCGCAAAGCCCTGTTGTAGCGAGACGCGGTTACCAAAAGAAGACAGCTTTTTTTGAGCTTTTTCAAGTGTTGTCGGATCGGTATCGACCCCGACAACCTGAAGTTCAGCCTCGTTCTCAGCCATTATCATAGTCAAAGTACCTGTTCCACATCCAAGGTCGAGCAAGCGTTCTCCAGGATGAGAGACAGATTGCTTTACTAGAGCGGTCTTAAACACGGTTTCTCTCGTGGTAAAACGGACGACCGTGTCATAAAAGCGAGTGAAGGCGTGATATCTCAAAGCTGGTATAAAGTTTTTTGGGTTATGAGTATTCAGCAGACAGTTCCTTTCGATTAAGATTTTAGCTGTAAAATACGACGAGCACCGGTTAATACAATCGCACCAATGATTAACCCAATCACCAGGTCAGGGTAAAGCGAGCCCGTCCATGCGACCAGAAATCCGGCCAATATTACCCCAAGGTTGGCAATGACATCATTGGCAGAAAAAATCCAGCTAGCTTTCATATGAGCGCCACTCTCTCTATTTTTAAAAATCAGCATCAAGCAAGTAACATTAGCGATCAAAGCGAGGAGCCCAAACCCCATCATCAAGGTTGAAGCGGGATCGCTTCCAAATATAAAACGGCGTAATACTTCACTCAATGCACCTAAGGCTAAAATCATTTGCAACCAGCCAGAAACACGCGCCGCTTTAAGCTTCTTTTTAACACTGTGACCAACGGCATAGAGTGCCAAGCCATAAACCGTAGCATCAGCAAACATGTCGAGAGAATCTGCAATTAAACCGGCCGATTGGGCCATCCAACCAACGATTATTTCAACAACAAACATGAATCCGTTAATGGCAAGCAACCACTTAAGGATCTGCATTTCTTGGATTTCTGCTTCTTTCGCTGACGCCGTCGCTTTGGCAGCTTCTTTACCACAAGTTTCTTGCGTGTTTTCTAACTTGGCACCAAACTTCAAAGACTCGAGTCTTGTAGTGATCTCCTCCAAATTATGCCCATGAAAAACCCTGACTTTGCGTGCTGGAATATCAAACAGTAAACCAACCGATGGCTTGATGCTGTCGAGCGTTAATCGAATGAGTCGTTCCTCCGAAGGACAATCCATTTTAGGCACTATAAATTCACTGGTGAATTCTTTGTCAAAAGAGGCATTGTCGTCGACCGTGGTAGCCTTTATTTCCACAGGCTCGCTTTGACATTGTCCACTGCAAGTTTCTGTCATTTAAAAATACCTTGTTTTATTAGTATTAGTGAGTTTAAACTCTATAGTCACTATAGAGTCAATCGTAAAAAGGTGTTTGTTTGAAAATCGGTGAATTAGCAAAATTAACGGGTTGTTCAGTTCAGTCCATTCGTTTCTACGAAAAGGAGGAATTAATAAGCGCTCCTCGGCGTAGCGAGTGTAATTACCGACTTTATGATCAAAAAAACTTGGAGCAACTCATATTCATTAAACATTGCCGTAACCTGGATATTACGCTTGCGGAAATCAAGCAATTGCTCAACTTAAAGCAGTCACCGGAAACTCAATGTGAAGACGTCAATCACTTAATTGACGAGCACATCAAACAAATTAACCTTCGTATGACTGAACTGAAAAAACTGAAAGGCTCATTAACTGATTTACGTTCAAAATGCCGTGATAATCAGACCGTAAAAAATTGCGGTATTTTGCAGGATTTATTAACTAAGCCAACTGGTCAATAACTATCAAAGTTAACTTTTAAGCGATTGACTTTTGGCGACTAAATTTTTGTTAAAACGTAAGAGCATAAAAACCACCTTCGCAATATTCCAAGGTAGTAATGCCTCAATATCTTCAACGCAAATGGCTGCTGGTAGCCTTGTGAATACTTCTTTCAGATAAACACTTGGCTTAAGAAACATCTTTATCCAAGCTTCAATTATAGCTAGTCTAATCTTCTAGCGAGAGTTGAATTTCTTTTATTCTAGTACGGTAGCTTATTTATTATCATTAATAGCTTTGAAGTGATGGATCGGCCTCAATTGTGTTTCATGAATTTAGCAATTATTCTCAATCGATCTGCTGCAGGGAATAGTGATATGACGATTCAAATCAAGCCCGCAATCAATGCGGAGAGTTAAGTTTAACCTTGATGATTAGTGCGGTTTATATATGATCTGATGAAAGTTACTAATATAAAAGTTTTTATAACCTTTTCCTTTAGTCCCCCCCCTAAAAAGGGCATCAAGGCGATGAATATTCAGCGTGAATAATAATTAATTTGTACGCCATAAAAATCTTACCACCCAAGTAATACCAAGGGCTGGAAGAGCTGCTATTAATCGGTACAAGGAATGCACAGCAAGCTGAAAGCTCTTTATGCGGGTGTAATGGCTCAAGTTATCTAGTTTTTTCTTATTTAGTGCTTGTCTGCATAATTTTTAGCAATGTGCGGCAGCTTGCTCAAGTTATCTAGAAACGTAATAATGGCGTGGCTTACAGATTGATTATTTTTTTAAGTAGAAATCCCAAGTGCTTAAGTTATCTAGAAATAGAGGCCTGATTTATAAAAATGCTCAAGTTATCTAGAAATTTGCTCAACTTAAGCTTTACCGCACAGTTATTTGTCAGAAAATATTACTTGGAGCTCATCCATTGACGGTGATTTAGGCACTGGCACCATTATTAATGCCACCCTAACAGAAGGCGTACAAACTATCACGGCTACCGTAATGGATAGCGAAGGGCTGACACCTGAGTTTGCAACCACACTGCAAGTAACCGTCACGCAAGGAGGCGTACAATAATGAAAGTTTCAGCACATTGGTCAAACAAGTAGCAGCCAACTGAATCGCCCCTATTTCACTAGACACTCTTTAACTATGCAATGAGCTAGCAGGAGACCTAATATTGGTGAACGATACAACGAAGAATTCAAGATGGCAGTAGTTAACTAAGTAATGATAAATAGCACTCTCAATCACTATGGTAAAAAAGGAGGGCAGTACTCATTTCATATTGCCTTAAAGTAGAGATGTTTTTAGCTATGGTCACCGTTTGGTCACGTTTTGGTCACCGACGCAAAAACTAGCAAAAATTGGTCACTGCGGTAGGAGTCAAAAAAAAGGAAATGGTCCGCCCTGCAAGAATCGAACTTGCGGCTTTCGGCTTCGGAGGCCGACACTCTATCCAACTGAGCTAAGGGCGGTAAAGTTAGCAATCACTTACCAGTGGATTTTAACGACTTGGCCTTGTCGGTACATCTGAGTTTCGCCTCTAAATTCTATCTTTAGACTGAGTGTTGCCTTCGGAGGCCGACACTCTATCCAACTGAGCTAAGGGCGGGTCGTAATTTTAGAGTCTGATTTTGACTGTACCCCCTAAGTGCCCATATTTTCAAGTCTGCCTTCGGAGGGCAGCGCTCTATCCAACTGAGCTAAGGGTGGTGTCTATGCTTAAACGTGTAAGCCATTGCATTGTATACGTTTTTTTATCATGCCTCTACAACTTAGAGAAGGGCTTTCGAAGGGTGATAAAATGCAGTTGCCAGCGCAAACCGATGCGACCATCGTTTAGCACATCAAACCCTAATTCTTTTGCCAGAGCATCGCTAACCTCACGCTCGTCTGCGCGATCTATTCCGAACATAAGTTTGCAGTATTCTCCAGCCTGTAGCTGACTATTGAATACCCAGTGATAGTCACGGTTTTCTTGGTTTATACACTCGAAACCGCTGTTTTTAAGTTGCTGTATCGTATGTTGATTAAGATACCAGCCATTATGCCCCATTGTATTGTGATCACTTACCCAGCCGTCAAGGAAGCGTGCTGTGGCTGAGGTATCTTCGGCATCAGCCAAGACGAACAAGCCACCTGGATTTAAGCAGCGATATAACTCATCAAAAAGTGGTTGTTTATTTTTGGTGTGATGCAGACCTGCCAGACTCACTGCAATGTCGATGCTGTTATCTTCTTCAGGTAGTTCATCAAGTGTGCATAAGCTAAGAGGATGCTGGCTACCAGAATGACAATGTTGTTGAAATAGGGTGGCGAAAAGTTCGCTGGTTTCAAGATGGTGTAATCGAATGTCGTTAGGTAAGTAATTTGCCAAATAACCACCACCGGCCGGTATATCGAGTATGTGAGTAGCGGAATTAATGGGTAGGTCTTGCAAAATCGCAAGAAATTCTTGATTGCGCGCTTCTGGCCAATTTAACATAGCTTGATGATAAGCATCAGCCCGCTGGTTAAAAATCGCTTGATAGCTTTCGGTGGTATCAAACATGATTAGATCCTTGAAATAAATTCTTCAAATTTCCCTCCAGAACTACGAGCCAGTTGCGGGACCTGGTTGATATGTATGGTGAAATTATGACCAATAGCGTCACAGATTATTTTTCGAGCTTGGTTGCAATCTTCTTCGCTAGGCTTTGTTGATGTTTGCACATTAAATTGTAATTCTTCTGTGCTCAGTTGTTCTATTTGAAAGCTCGCCATAGGAAAAAGATTCATCAGAGCCATCGGGTTGTATGCAGGCCAGCTTTTGCTACCGTCCGGATAGGTTACTAAATTACGAGTTCTACCAATAATACGCTCTAAAACGGGTAGGCTTATACCGCAATCACATGTTGAACCTGGAATGGCGTAATCGCCAATTTCATAACGAATAAGGGGCATTAAATAATTATGCAAAGTCGTGACAACAACGCGCCCCATCTGTCCAGGCACGCAAGGTTGATTATTCTCATCGAGAATTTCAAGTAAGCAGTTTTCAAGCTGCACATGATAATGATTATTTTTTGGGCATTGCAGCGCCATGTAACCTACTTCTTGTGAGCTGTAAATATCATGTACTCGACAACCAAATGCTTGTTGTACTAACTCACGTAGAGACGGTGGCAGATTTTCTCCGATACACGAGACGTTATGAAGCGAATTTAATTGTTTTTTACGTAACTGAATTTTTGCCAATTCTTGTAAAACACTGGGGTAGGTTACTAGATATTTGGGTTGTTGTTCACATAGCCAACGGTATTGTACGTCGAGGGATTCTGAACTGTTAAGGAGGCTAGAGGGTGCATGGAAGCCTAAAGCGGCGGTAGATGTTCCCCAGCGATTATTATTTAGTCCTGGATAACGAGCTTTATTGTCAGGCAAAAATTTAATCGCCGATAACTTTCCATTCATATTACGACCTGCCCATAGGTGATCACGTAGTGTTAGGGCTTGCCAATATATTTGTGAGTACTCTGTTGATTTTGTATGTACGGGCCGTCCAGTAGATCCTGAACTACGAAAATCAATATGACTTCCATGTTCTGCTGGAGGTTGCGTACTGATTAATTCTTTTTCGTTTTTTTGTAGTTGAGTTCGAGTCAAAATAGGAAATTTATCCCATTGAAGATTCCCTTGCATTGATTTTATTTCAGGGTGACTTTGGTAATAGGGGACAGTCATTAGAGCATGCTGTAATAAGGCTTCTACTGATCTTTGTTGTAGATGATTTCGCTGCTTGAACGTTAGGCACTCGCTTTGTTTTAAGCGTTGCTGCATAGCCAGTACCATTGCCTCTTGAGGTGTTGGGATACTGATCATGGTTGATTTGAATTATTTATTTTAGAAAAATCAGGCTCGCCGAATTGATGTTTATAAAAGGGTAATAATCGTTCATATATTTCTTTATCAGTATCCTGGTAGTGCTTAAGTCGAGTAAGTTCTTCTTGTTGTTTTTTTGCTTTTTTTTGCGCTCTTATTATCTTTTTGTTATTTTTTTTTTGATCTTTCTGTTCTTTTTTATTTTCCTGTTTAACCTTCAACTCGCTAATGATTTTTTCTCTTCTTTCCTTCGCTTTGAGTACACGAACACGTTGATCACTGAGTAAGGCAGGATGTTCTTGAAGTGCATTGCTAGACTGCGATAACTCAACAATCAGTGAACCAGCATGACGTAAGTTATTACTCTGGATCTGTCCTTCAGGTAGAATTTGTAATGATGCTAGTTGTTCATTTTTGAATGATTTAATTAATGAAAAATTTTTATCAAGTAATCGCAGTAGTTCATCTTCATGTAAAGATATTCCGCGGAATACATTAGGAATTATTAGTTCAGGATAATAATAGATGTCAATGCCCGAATATTGACTAAGTTCAGTAAAAAAAACATTCGCTGAAATTGTTAGTTCAGGAAAAGTATAACGTTGTTGGTCATGTTGATATTCAATCGCAGGCGCTGCATAAGCTCCGGTATTTATTAATAGTAAAAATAAAATTTTAATAAGATACTTCATTTAATAATCCAAGAATAAAAATAAAAAAGCCGCACTGCAATACACAGTGCGGCCTATCGCTAGCGCTTAAGGTTGGCCATTGAATAGCATCTTTTGACAAACACCACTAAGGCAGTTTGCATCGACAAAAATTCCGCCGTTAACACCATTCTCAGTCCCAGTGCCAGGACTAAAGGTATAGCTTGCACTTAGGTTAGTATTTAGCTCCTGACTAAGAATGATCAGCAGGCCACCATCACCGCCCTCGGTTTCTTGGGCATTAACGGCTGTTATTGATGCATTGCCACCAGCAACATTAATAGAACCATTAACCTTGGCTGGGTTTAGTGAATTCACTACAAAGCCGCCACCTTCACCGCCTTCGATTTGTCCTGCACCGCCTTTAGCCGCAACTTGTGCATCAAAGTCGACGCTGCCAAATTGACTGCCCATGGAAAAGTAACCACCGTCTCCTCCTTTGTTATAGCCATCATTTTCACCTATGTCTGGAATCGCAGTATCATTACTGCCGTTTAGACTTATGTTTCCACGAATAGTCACGTCTTGTGGAGCTGTGGCATTAAATGTCCCACCTTGACTGCTCGAGCCGTTACTTACATCGCTGGCATTTGCTGAAATAGTACCGTTAAAACTCAAGTTCAGAGAATCTTGTGCGTACTGATGCTGGGACAAAATCTGTAAGTTCATGTCGCCACCGCGGCCTGCTTGTGCCGTTTGAGATAAAACGGCAGACGTAATTACATTACCGCCATTAAGTTCTAGATCGGTGGCAATGTTAATCGAAGGTGCTGGTGCATATATCTCAGCTCTAGCGTCTGAATTAGACCCACCCTTTATATCGATGTCTCCAGCATCACCAGCTTGTAGACCGTTACCACCTGAAGTATTCATGCTTGTATAGCCGACAATTTGTGTCGGTAATACCGCGATCAGTTGTGAATCATGCTTAATGTCAATGTCTCCACCAGAACCTGCTCTAGCCGAGTTGGAGCCGGAGGTTTCCGTTGTATTACCACCATCTGCACTCAAGTTGCCACTAATAGCGACCATAACCGGGTTCATGCGAGTCTTATCGCCATCATCAGATTCAGTTACTTTCAGATCAATGCTGCCACCGTTACCTGCGATGTAATTGTTGTCAGCACTATCACCACCATTTGCTTGTAGCTCGCCGGTGTTAATTAAACGTGGGGAAGGGAATGCTGAGAATGTACCTAAGCCTTCGCCTCCTAAATACATTTGAATATCACCGCCATGACCACCTTCACCGCCGTCACTTTCAGCTGCGTTCAAAATACTTGTAGAACCGTTTGCGGTGATGTTGCCAGTATTCAATAGTAAGTTGTTGGCCGTAATACTGATATCACCACCGCTAATCACGTTATTAACGTTTACGCCAGCGCCAGCAGAAGCGCTCACATTACCGGTATTGACTAGGTAGCGTACCGATAATATTTCAATGTCTTCTGTGGCTCCGGCTGACCCTCCTGTACTTGAGCCGCTATTCGCTAAAATCGTACCAGTGTTTTCAGTAAAGGTAAGGCCGAAAACAGTGGCACTACCGCTTTGGCCACCAGCGGTTGTGGCATCACCGTTTGCACCAGAGGTATTTATTGAACCGCTATTCTGAATAATATTAGCATACAGCAGTAGTGAACCTGCATTTTGGCCTATTTCTTTGCCAGATAAGTTGATATCGCCAGAACCGAAGTAGTTAAAAGGAATTAGAGATAGGTCACTTGCGCTCGTAGCCATTGCCGCTGTTGCTACGGTGATCTCTCCGTCATTTTTTATATCTTGGTAGAAAAAAAGCTGTGCTTGAGAAGAAACAGGATCGAGTGTTAAGACCGCACCTTCCGCAATACTTAAGCCCGTAATAATCGTGCTTTCTGTATTCAGTTCGATACCATCATAGCGGTACATGCGATTGTCATGTAAATACAAGTCACCGGCTTCAATACTTGGATTTGAAGTGGTAATTGTCATGCTAGTGGTTATTAGAGCGGGATTTGAACCTAGGTTAACTGTTACATCTGGCAGATCATAATTCGTATCAGGTAAGCCACTAACGGTAATGTTTAGAGGAGCGCTGCTATAGTTTTTAGAGATTTCAATCGAACCCCCATCGCCTGCTTGATAATCTGCATTACCACCTTTAGCGCTAATAACCGATGTGCCTGAGGCATTATTGGCTAAACCAATAGGTACGCTTTCGGCTGAAGAGTTATTGCTAGAAGAATTATTACTAGAAGAATCGCCACCGCAAGCGGTTAAAGCAATTGTTGTTGCTAGAATACTAGCTTTAAAAGGTAAGTTTATTAAGTGCATGCCAAGTCCTTGTGCAAAAATTACGAAATTAAGAAGTAGCTCACCCGTCTTAGGTAAGGCTATTGGTCTATAAAACTAGCCCAACAGTCGCATTAAGTAAATGTGCCAAAAGGATAAAATGTATATTTACCTGTCTATTCAAGTGTCACTTTGATTAGGCTCTTGTTGTGATTTATTTATTGGCCTGAATTCACCGGTAAGCGCACGCCAGATCAACTTTCCTCTATAATTTCTTACGGAATGTATGGAATTATTTTTATCCCTTACAAAATCCCGCTATAATCTGCGCCAGAAATTTAAAATACACGGATTAACCGTGATAGCTGAGAGGACTTTTCTGTGAAAATGTTACAAGCAATGATGTTATTCGTAGCCACGCTAGTAATGGCTCAAGCAAATGCTGCTACTGATGCAATGACCGATGCGCAAGCGGAAAAGATCCGTGATCGTATCAAGCCAATTGCTGAAGTGTGTGTGCAAGGTGATGATTGTGGTGGTCCAGTAATCGCTGCTTCTACGGGTCCTCGCTCTGGCGAAGAAGTCTTTAACGGTACGTGTACTTCTTGTCACACGGCGGGTATTGCTGGCGCACCGAAGAAAGGTGATGTGGCTGCATGGGACAAGCGTTTATCGAAAGGTCTTGCTGAGACGTTAGCGGTTGCTAAGAAAGGTTTGAACGCTATGCCTGCTAAAGGTTTGTGCATGGATTGTTCTGATGACGAGCTAACAGCTGCGATCAAGTTCATGTCTGGTACGTAGTAAGCTTACGGTATCTATAATCGGGTATTTCTACGAATGTATTCGGTTTAGATTCGAGCATTAAAAAAGAGCCTCAAGCTTATGCTTCAGGCTCTTTTTTTGTTTATGGGTTGAACGAGCGAATTAAAAATCCGCCATTAAGTTCTTCAAGCTTGCCATTGTTTCTTGGCCACGGGCTTTCTGTTCTTCAGGTGATACTTCGGTTCTGCCTTCCCACTCAATATCATCTTGCGGTAATTCATCTAAGAAACGGCTATGGGTCGTATCTAGAATCTCACCAAACTGTTTACGTTTTCCCGCATAAGTAATGGTGAGTGTACGCTGAGCACGGGTGATGCCCACGTACATTAAGCGGCGTTCTTCTTCGACGGTATCAGCTTCAATACTGTTTCTGTGTGGCATCAATTCTTCTTCGAGACCCACCATATACACGTGAGGAAACTCTAGACCTTTTGATGCGTGCAACGTCATCAGTTGCACCTGATCTTCTTCATCGTCATCGGCTTGGCGCTCTAGCATGTCACGTAAAATCAGCTTACTAACGGCATCTTCAATCGTTACTTCATCGCCTAGTTCATCGGCTTTTTCGATCATCTTTGAGATCGAATCGACTAGATACCAAACGTTGCTCATGCGGCGCTCAGCTTGATGAGGAGTGCCACTGGTAAGGTTAAGGTGGGCTTCGTAATCGAGGTCTTCGATCATTTCTTTCACGGCGGCAACCGCATCATCGGCATAAGCCATACGCGTAATGTTGTTGAGCCAATGGCCAAAGCGTCTTAATTTATCCAAGGCTTTTGGCGTTAATAATTGCTCGAGCCCGAGTTCAGTGGTCGCCGCCATCATCGAGATGCCGCGACGAATGCTGTATTCGCTGAGTTTTTCGATGGTACTGGGGCCAATCTCACGGCGCGGGGTATTAATGATGCGCAAGAACGCAGAATCGTCGGTTGGGTTAATTAATAATCGCAAATAACCCATGATGTCTTTAATTTCACTACGACCAAAGAACGATTGGCCACCGCTTAATTTGTAAGGCACTTGGTGCGCTTGCAGTTTCATTTCTAAGATGCGCGACTGATGATTACCACGATACAGTACGGCGAAATCAGAGAATTTGCCGCCATAACGCATGCGACGTTCAACGATGCCGGTAACGACACGTTCGGCTTCGATTTCATCATTCTTACATTTAAGAATTTTAATCGCATCGCCATAGCCTTTATCCGACCATAGTTTTTTGATGAGTTCGTGCGGGTTGTTATCAATCACCTTGTTGGCGGCGTTCAGAATTAAGCCGGTAGAGCGATAGTTTTGCTCAAGTTTAACCAGCTTCAAGTGCGGGTAATCGACTTTCAATAAATTCAGGTTTTCGGGACGGGCACCACGCCATGCATAAATTGATTGGTCATCGTCGCCTACCACGGTTAAGCCATTACGGTCGCCGAGCAGCATTTTCACCAACTCATACTGACTGGTATTGGTATCTTGATATTCATCCACGAGCAAATAGCGGATTTTACTCTGCCAGCGCTTTAGCACTTCCGGATGATTTTTAAATAGCATGGTCGGGACCCAAATCAGGTCATCGAAGTCCACCGCGTTATAAGCACGCAACGTTCGTTGATACACCGAATAGCACTGGGCAATCATCATTTCTTGTGGATTTTCTGCTTTTGCAATGGCTTGCTCAGGGTCTAGCATGTCATTTTTTAGGTTTGATATAGCGCTTTGCACCATATCTAACGCGTCATCATCTTGGTCATGATCACGCATCATAATGTCTTTCAGGATGTTCTTAGCATCATCTTGGTCAAGAATAGAAAAACCGGTGCGGTAGCCTGCGGTTTTATGCTCTGAACGTATAATATTCAAGCCAAGGTTGTGGAAGGTCGAGACGGTTAGGCCTCGGCCTTTGCCACCTTGTAATAGCTGGCTGACACGCTCTTTCATCTCGCGCGAGGCTTTATTGGTAAAGGTCACGGCGGCGATGTGGTGAGGTTTGATGCCGCAGCTTTCGATCAAATAAGCGATTTTACGGGTGATCACACTGGTTTTACCCGAGCCTGCCCCAGCAAGCACTAATAACGGCCCGTCGATGTACTTGGCAGCTTCTTTTTGCCTTGGGTTTAGATGACTTAAGTCGACCACAAATATTCCTCTCTCATTCAGCCCGCTATTCTAACAACGATGGCGAAATTTGATAGCAATCCGTCTTAAAGGCATGCAGAAATAAATGGTCAACTGGCGGCGAGGGGGTTAACTTTGGCGATACCGCTCCAGCTTGCGGTAGCTCAACGCTTCCATGATGTGGCCGGTTTGAATGTCGTCACTTTCATCCAAATCTGCAATGGTGCGCGATATCTTTAAAACGCGATGATAGGCACGTGCACTGAGGTCGAGCTTCTCAATCGCTAATCTTAATAGGTTTTCATTTTCTTCGCTTAAGCGGCAGTGCACTTCGACTTGGGCATTGCTGAGTTGGCCGTTACTGCATTGTTGGCGCTGAGTTTGTTTTTGCCAAGCGGCTAAGACGCGTGCTTGTACGGTCGCGCTGTCTTCTAGTGAACTGGAATGGGTCTTTTGAAGTTCTAGGATTGAGATCGGTGGGACTTCTACTTGCAGGTCTATGCGATCCAATAAAGGTCCTGAGGTTTGTCCTTGGTAACGTTTGACTTGATCTTGGGTGCAAGTACATTTGGCTGATGCATCGCCATAGTAGCCGCAAGGACATGGATTCATAGCGGCAACGAGTTGGAATCTTGCTGGATAGGTGACTTGTTGGCTGGCGCGGGCAATGCAAATTTCTCCGCTTTCGAGAGGTTCACGTAAAACATCCAGAACCTTGCGGCTAAACTCTGGTAGCTCGTCTAAGAATAAAATACCGCCATGGGCTAAAGAGATTTCACCGGGTTTGGGTTTGCCACCACCACCAACTAAGGAAATACCCGAGGCAGTATGGTGCGGACTTCTGAACGGGCGCTGTTTCCATTGTTTTAACCACACGGTTTGCTGCTGGCTGATAGAATGAATGGCGGCACTTTCTAGTGCTTCTTGCTCGGTCATTGGCGGCAATATTCCCGGTAAGCGACTGGCTAACATGGTCTTGCCAGTCCCTGGGGGGCCTATGAATAGTAAATTATGCTTTCCCGCTGCAGTAATTTCTAAAGCGCGCTTGGCTTGTGCTTGGCCGCGTACTTCATTGAGGTTGGCGTGCTCTGCGGTGAACTCAGGTAACTCAACATTTTCAACATCTTCAAGACTCGATTGGCCGCATAAGTAAGCGCACACTTCTAATAAGCTACTGGCACTCTTTTGTTGTGCGCCTTGGCAGAGCGACGCTTCTTCTGCGTTGTCTCTTGGTAAAATTAATGTTTTTTCAGCATGTTGGGTTTGAATGGCGGCGCTTAATATTCCTCGAATAGGTCTTAGCTCACCACTGAGGGCGAGTTCGCCAATGAATTCATGCTGTTGCAGTAGCTTGTCGGGAATTTCCCCTGCGGCGGCGAGTATACCAATCGCAATGGCAAGATCGTAGCGGCCACCTTCTTTGGGAAGATCAGCGGGGGCGAGATTAATCGTAATTTTTTTCGCAGGGAATTCGAAGTTGCTATTGAGTATGGCACTGCGAACGCGATCTTTGCTTTCTTTTACGGCCGTCTCGGGCAAGCCAACCATATTCATCGCGGGCAGGCCGTTTGAAAGATGCACTTCAACCGTGACAAGGGGTGCTTGAATCCCCACTTGAGCGCGGGTATGAACAATGGCTAATGACATGCATTCTTTCCATAGAATAGTATTTCATTAACCAGTTTAGACAAGTTACGAGCAATCGGCCGTTAGCCGATAGTAGTAACTTTTAGACGATATTGCTAAATATTCAGCTTAATCTTTAGTTTCTGCTTCAGGTTGCAGTTGCCCTTGAAGCTCAGCCAGTTGTTGTTCTAAATTGCCCAAGCGCTGTTGAGTGCGGTCAAGTAATTCAGCTTGAACGTCAAATTCTTCACGGGTTACCAAATTTGCTTGCACCAGCCATTGTTGAAAATGCGCTTTCGCCATCATTTTCATTTCTTCGCTGAACGCTTGGCCCGGTAAGCCTTTTTCGCTCAGGCTTTGCATCCATTCGTCTGCAAGGCCTTTAAGTTGTGCTGGATTAAACATATCGGTAACCCTGAATTAGTAAGTTGCCAAATTATACCAGCAAATACCCGCCATCAACATTAATGCACGTACCCGTAGTGTAGCTAGACGCATCAGAGGCCAGATACAGCACTGTGCCTGCCATTTCTTCTGGCATGGCAGCGCGTTTCATCGGAATGTGTAATAAGGCTTGCTTCATAATGGCGTCGTTGGTGGTGAGTGCGCTGGCAAACTTGGTATCGGTTAAACCTGGCAATAGGGCATTAACACGAATACCTAACGGTGCGCATTCTTTGGCAAAGGTCTTAGTCATGGCGATTACAGCCGATTTACTAATGGAATAGATGCCTTGAAAATCACCAGGAATCACGCCGTTTACCGAAGCAACGTTAATGATATTACCGCCGCCACTTTTCTTCATTAAGTTACCCGCGGTGACTGACATAAAGAAGTAACCGCGAATATTTACATCGACAGTTTTTTGGAAGGCGCTTAAATCGGTATCAAGTACGTGGCCAAAATAAGGATTAGCAGCCGCGTTATTCACTAAAATATCGAGCTTGCCGAATTTGTCTTCGATCTGCTTAAAGCAGTTTTCGATTTGATCCATTTCACCAATATGACAGGCGAGGGCTTCAGCGCTACCACCGGCAGCGGTGATTTCGTCGGCAACGACTTGGCAGCCTTCAATCTTGCGGCTAGAAACAATGACATGAGCGCCAGCACTGGCGAGTAACTTGGCAATGCTTTCACCAATACCGCGGCTTGCACCTGTTACTAAGGCGACTTTATCTTTTAGGCTGAATAAGTTCTCTGCAGACATAATTTGCTCTCTTGTCTTGTTGTTCTTAGATTGGCGTTCTTGCCGATTGTACTGTGTTGATTAGTATCTTGAACGGCAGGTACATTAGAAATTATTTGAATAAGGCAGTGTAATTAAAAGTACTCCATTCATTAAATGAATAATATGGATTTATTAGAATTCATATTACTTATCTTCTGTTCTGTTTTCTTGCACCAATTTAGCGCAACAGCCATATTTCGCATCATTAATGCGCAGCCTTTTTTTAATCTTGAATAAAATATGAGCTAAAACTAACCTGCTAAAGCTGACAATCTCTTTTCTATTGAAAATAGTATTCATTTAGTCAACATTGTCACAGTTGGCAAGGCCCTTGCTCTTATTATCGCAACGAGTGCTGAAGCGCATTGTTGATCGATGTCATGAAGTAACATTAATCAATCTATTTCCACATTGTTAAAAGGTAAGTATTTTTGCAATCGCAAGAACTTGATCCCACATTACATTGGTTGGCTAATTATCAAGCCGAGTTGGTTTATCTTGATGATAAAACACGCTTAGGAAAAACCAGTCACTTTGGTCCATTACGCGTGCAGCGTGCTTTTTATCCGGAAGGCAATATTTGTGCACACTTGTATTTATTACACCCCCCTGGTGGGCTGGTGGCTGGAGATTATTTAACCATTGGCTTACATCTAAAGTCGCATGCCCAAGCATTAATGACGACACCATCGGCGGGTAAAATTTATAATAATATTACCGAGCGTAAACAATTTCAGAAAGTGTCGTTAAAAATCGACAACGGTGCCGTACTTGAATGGATGCCACAAGAAACTTTGGTATTCGATGGCGCTGAAGGCGAACTAATTACTGAAGTCGAGCTGAATGATAATGCCCAGTTTATGGGCTGGGATATTGTTTGCTTAGGTCGCCCGAGCAGCGAAGATTGGTTTGAGCGTGGCAGTATTCGACAAGTGATATCGATTCAGCGAAATGGTGTGCCGTTATTTATTGAGCGAAATACGATTTCTGCAAAAGGCGACATCATGCAAGATAAAGCAGGCTTGGCAAAGCAGGCTGTTTTTGGCAGTTTCATTTTGACGAATGACGCAGACCAAATTCCTGAATTAGATGAAGAGCAGCGTGAAGCATTAGAAAAATTAGCCGCATTAACGGTAGAGTCAGGACAAGCGAAAGGATTGGTTGCGGTCACTCATAAACCCGGTTTAGTCATCGTGCGTTATCTTGGCCCTTGTGCGGATAATGCGAAAAAAGTATTTATAAAATATTGGCAGTGGATGCGGCCGTTTGTGAATGGTCGCGATGCGTGTGCTCCACGCATTTGGAATACCTAATATAAGCATTAATTAAAACGAATTTAAAAATAGATATTAAGTGAAGGTTTAAATTATGGAATTATCGCCAAGAGAAAAAGATAAGTTATTAATTTATATGGCAGGAGAATTGGCTGAGAAACGTCGTGCCCGAGGGGTGAAATTAAATTACCCAGAATGCATCGCGATCATTTCATCTTTTATTGTTGAGGGTGCTCGTGATGGACGCACAGTCGCTGATTTAATGAACGCGGGTCGTAATGTGATTTCCCGTGATGAAGTGATGGACGGTGTCGCATCAATGATTCATGACGTACAAGTGGAAGCAACGTTTCCTGACGGCACTAAATTAGTGACTGTTCATTCTCCCATTGCTTAAGCTTATTCTATAAAAGTTCAGACTATAAAAAGGAGTATGTGATGATTCCAGGTGAAATTATTCCAGCATCAGGCCCTGACAGTGATATCGAATTAAATGTCGGCCAAAAAACTATTAAAGTAAAAGTTTCAAATTCCGGTGATCGCCCGATTCAAATCGGTTCGCATTATCATTTTTACGAAGCCAACTTAGGGCTTAAGTTTGATCGTGAACCGACCAAGGGTTTTCGCTTAAACATTGCCGCCGGAACCGCCGTGCGTTTTGAGCCAGGCCAAGTACGAGAAGTAGAATTAGTTGAATATGCCGGAACCAAAACCATTTATGGTTTTCGCGGCGACATAATGGGTAAGCTCTGATGAGGAACGTATAATGGCTAAAATAGATCGCAGAACTTACGTTGATATGTATGGCGCGACCGTAGGCGATAAAGTTCGCTTAGGTGATACAGAATTATTTATCACACCGGAAAAAGATTTCACCGTTTATGGTGATGAAGTTAAATTCGGTGGCGGTAAAGTTATTCGGGATGGTATGGGGCAGAGTCAGTCTACCTCCGACAAAGTGCCAGACACGGTAATTACCAATGCACTTATTTTAGATGCCACGGGCATTATTAAAGCCGACGTTGCGTTAAACAATGGTCGTATTCAAGCCATTGGTAAAGCCGGTAATCCTGATACGCAAGCAGGGGTCACAATCGAAATTGGGCCCGGCACTGAAATCATTGCAGGCGAAGGACAAATTCTGACGGCGGGTGGCATTGATGCGCACATTCATTTTATTTGCCCTCAGCAAGTTGAAGAAGCTTTGATGTCGGGAACGACTACCATGATCGGTGGTGGTACTGGGCCCGCAACAGGAACGAATGCAACTACCTGTACACCAGGGCCTTGGCACTTAGGTAAGATGATGCAAGCGGTGGATGAGTTGCCGATGAATTTTGGTTTCTTAGGCAAAGGTAATGCGTCGTTACCGGAAGCGCTAGAAGAGCAATGTGTCGCGGGAGCCATCGGTTTAAAGTTACATGAAGATTGGGGCACAACCCCCGCGTCGATTGATAACTGCTTAACCGTGGCGGAAAAGTATGATGTGCAAGTTGCGATTCATACCGATACGTTAAACGAATCCGGTTTTGTTGAAGATACGCTGGGTGCATTAAAAGGCCGTGTTATTCACACTTACCATACCGAAGGTGCAGGTGGTGGCCACGCACCGGATATTATTAAAGCTTGCGGTGAGTCGAACGTATTACCGTCATCGACTAACCCGACTCGTCCTTATACCGTGAACACCGTTGACGAACATTTAGACATGCTGATGGTTTGCCATCATCTTGATCCGAATATTCCAGAAGACGTTGCCTTTGCCGATTCTCGAATTCGTCGAGAAACCATTGCCGCCGAAGATATTCTGCATGACCTTGGCGCTTTCTCGATGATTTCTTCTGACTCACAAGCGATGGGTCGCGTAGGTGAAGTGATCACACGTACTTGGCAAACTGCGCACAAAATGAAAGTGCAGCGTGGGCCATTACCGGAAGATGAAAATTCTGAAATTGAAGGCTGTGATAACTTTCGTGCGCGTCGTTACATTGCGAAGTACACCATTAACCCCGCCATTACTCATGGTATCTCTGATGAAGTAGGCTCGGTTGAAGTCGGTAAGTATGCCGATTTGGTTTTATGGAAACCGATGTTCTTTGGAACTAAGCCTTCATTAATTATTAAAGGTGGAATGATCGCCGCTGCGCCAATGGGCGATCCAAATGCATCTATTCCAACACCCCAGCCAGTGCATTATCGTTTGATGTTTGGTGCGATGGGGAAGGCGGTTTCTAAAACCAGTTTGACCTTCGTTTCAAAAGCGGCACTAGAGCAAAATACCTTAGCGCATTTAGGTTTGGATAAAGAATTGGTGGCGGTGAAAAACTGTCGCTCAATTCGCAAGTGCGACATGGTATTAAATGATTATCAGCCCGTGGTTGAAGTTGATCCACAAACCTATGTAGTGAAAGCTGACGGTGTGGAGCTAACGTGTGAACCGGCTGAAGTATTACCGATGGCACAACGATACTTTTTGTTTTAGATATGATTTAACCCTGGTATTTATCACGATGAAGGATTTGAGCTAAATTGATTAAAATTATTGAAAAAATTCTTCACCCAACCGGTGAGGAAAATATTAAAGACAGTATCTGTTTACCTTATGACCAGCGTAAACGCGGTCGTTTTAAAACACACACCATCACTGGCCAAGAAGTCGGCATCATGATTGATCGTGGTGACGTCATGCGTGGTGATACCTTGATGCGCTGTGACGCGGGCGATGTTTATAAAATCATCGCGGCTGACGAAGTTGTAACAACGGCAACCACCGATGATGCGAAACTATTTGCACGTGGCTGTTATCACCTTGGAAATCGCCACGTGTCTTTGCAGGTTGGCGATGGTTGGTTACGCTACCAAAACGATTACGTGCTGGATGACATGTTGATTCAGCTCGGCCTCAAGGTCATACATGAACCTGCGCCATTCGAACCCGAAAACGGTGCTTATGGCGACCATGGTGGTCATTCTCATGGCGACGATGATTACGTGCATCCGGATGTAGATTCTCACACCCATGATCACGGACATTCTCATAGTGAAAGTCATAGCCACTCTCATGATGAGAGTCATAGCCATGACGAAAATCATTCGCACGATCATGAGCATTAAAATGCAAACCACTAGCTTACTGAATCTGTTGCACATCTCTAGCCCAGCATTACCAATTGGTGCTTTCGCTTACTCCCAAGGTTTGGAATATACCTTGGAAGCAGGCTGGTGCAAAAATGCAGATGATGTTGAGCAGTGGATTAAAAGTGTGATGATTCATGGTTTGGGTGGTATTGATTTACCGATATTAAAAAGGTTGCATCAAACTTGGAATGCTTATTTTATTGAGCACGAAGAAGCCGATAAACAAGTGAATGAAGAAAATAGTGATAGTGACTCTTTAAATGCCCAGTCTTTAAAAACATGGAATGCGACACTGCTCGCCTTTCGTGAAACCAAAGAACTTTATCTTGAAGACATTCAAGTCGGTGATGCGTTTAAGCAATGGCATAAGAGCCAGTCTGTGGAACATATCGCAAAGTTAGACGTAGTCGATAAACCCACCGTGGCCTGTATGTATGCTTTGAATGGGGTTATCAAAGGATTAACAGTTGAGGAATGTTTGATTGGTTTCGTATGGTCATGGCTGGAAAATCAAATAACTTCGGCAAGCAAAGCTATGCCGATGGGGCAAACAGATGGGCAAAATATTATTCGCCACTTGATTCCAGAAATTGAAGCGATCGTCGAAAACGCGATGCAACTTGAAGATGATGATATTGGGTCAGGCTTAGTGGGGCTATCTATGTCATCGGCATTACATGAAACCCAGTATTCACGATTGTTTCGATCGTGATCCGTATTTATAAAATTTAGAAGGTCGAAAAATGACAACACAACAAACATTGCGCGTCGGCGTTGGCGGTCCTGTAGGATCCGGTAAAACTGCATTATTAACCACCTTGTGCAAAATAATGAAAGATACCTACAACATTGCCGTCGTGACTAACGACATTTATACCAAAGAAGATGCACAGTTTTTAACGCGTAACGAAGCGTTAGATGCCGATCGTATCATCGGTGTCGAAACGGGTGGTTGCCCGCATACTGCTATTCGCGAAGATGCATCCATGAACCTTGCGGCGGTTAAAGAACTTTCTGATCGCCACCAAGGTTTAGAAATGGTCTTGGTTGAATCAGGGGGTGATAATTTATCTGCAACCTTTAGCCCAGAACTTTCTGATTTAACCTTATACGTTATTGACGTTTCTGCTGGCGATAAGATTCCGCGCAAAGGTGGCCCAGGTATTACTAAATCGGATTTATTAATTATTAATAAAATCGATCTAGCACCCATGGTCGGTGCTTCATTAGACGTAATGGATCGTGACGCTAAGAAAATGCGTGGCGAACGTCCCTTTGTTTTCTCTAATCTAAAAAGTGGCCAAGGTGTGCAAGACATCGTACGCTTCATTATCGAGCAAGGCATGTTGCGTGATACTGATTTGATGAAAAATAACGTTATTTAATTATCAGTTTTGCTCCAAAATTGAGCAGGTGACCTGTGGTTTACCTGCTCTAACTTTCAAATTATCTGTTTCTTCTTCCGCTTTCATGTTTGTGATCTCCGCCTTTTAATCTCTTTGTCTACTTTGCTAATAGGTGAATATAATTGAGAATTAATTTTCTTATATTTCGCACCAAATAAAAGCATGGTCGCGAATGGGTTGGATTATTCTGGTGCGCATTAAAATTAAATAATATGTTGGCCTCTAAATAAAATTGAAAAAATGTGCAAAAACTCAATTAAGTCGTTGAAAATCAAAGTAAATATAAAACTGGTACAACCCTTGCTCTAGCCTATTCAGTAATACAAAAAATACAGCACTACAAAACGTAAAGTTTTAGATGTTGACTTCATAAGGCAAGAAAAAGGACTTAAGTAATGAAAAGCATGTTAAGAAATACCACGAAAAAACTTGGAAAGGTTTCTAAAGTTTTAGCTGTTGCAACGTTAGCGGCAGGCATCAGTATGGCGAATGCGGCAGATACTATTAAAGTCGGTGTATTGCACTCGTTATCTGGCACGATGGCGATTTCAGAGACAACGCTGAAAGATACTGTTCTTATGATGATTGAAGAACAGAATAAAAAAGGCGGTTTATTAGGTAAGCAATTAGAACCTGTTGTGGTTGACCCGGCATCAAACTGGCCTTTATTTGCTGAAAAAACCCGAGAGTTATTATCTCAAGAAGAGGTCGATGTGATTTTTGGCTGCTGGACTTCTGTATCACGTAAATCAGTATTACCAGTGATTGAAGAATTAAATGGCTTGATGTTCTATCCCGTTCAATATGAAGGTGAAGAATCTTCGAGAAATGTTTTTTATACGGGCGCAGCGCCAAACCAGCAAGCTATTCCTGCGGTTGATTATTTATTAAATGAAGTCGGTGCTAAACGTTTTGTATTAGCCGGTACAGATTATGTTTATCCTCGTACGACCAACAAAATTTTAGTGAGCTATTTAAAATCGAAAGGCATTGCCGATGAAGATATTATGGTGAACTACACACCCTTTGGTCATAGCGATTGGCAGACGATTGTTTCTGACGTGAAAAAATTTGGGAGTGCTGGTAAGAAAACAGCGGTAGTTTCTACGGTAAACGGTGATGCTAACGTTCCTTTTTATAAAGAACTAGCGAACCAAGGTATTAGCTCGGAAGACATTCCTGTTGTGGCTTTCTCACTTGGCGAAGAAGAACTTTCTGGTTTTGATGCTAAGCCTCTTGTCGGTCACCTTGCCGCTTGGAATTATTTCATGAGCGCAGATAGTGAAGAAAATGAAAAATTCATTACACAATGGCATGCCTATACCAAAGATGATAAGCGCGTAACAAACGATCCTATGGAAGCAACGTATATCGGTTTTAAAATGTGGGCACAAGCGGTTGAGAAAGCCGGTAGTGAAGATGTTGATAAGGTTCGTGCTGCTATGTATGGCATGACTGTGCCGAACCTGTCTGGTGGTACTGCAGTGATGAATACTAACCACCACTTATCTAAGCCAGTTCTTATTGGTGAAATTCAAGAAGATGGTCAGTTCGATATTGTTTGGAGCACAGATGGTGAAGTGAAGGGTGATGCATGGACGGATTTCCTACCAGAAAGCAAAGTACTTATTTCTGACTGGACGGCACCTGTCAATTGCGGAAACTATAATACAGTCACTAAAACCTGTGGCGCACCTGCTTTAGCTAGCGAAGAGTAATACCTCTGCGATATCAGGGAGTGCGCTGCGCTCCCTGCCTTCACTTCTCGACAGAACATCATATCTTAAATTTAACATTTTATTAGGAACATCATTATGCGCGAATATATAAAGCGTATTGTGTGGCTTAGTTGTTTTTCGCTGCTTACGGTTTTTAGTCATGCCGATGTTAGTACTTCTAACAGTACAGAAAAAACAGCACTACACAATTCGCTGCCTGCAACGGTGCAGGAACTGATTAAGGCAAATTATAAAGAGAAAGCCGACATCATTGATAGCATTGCAGCTATAGAAGACGACAACAAATTATTAATTCTACAATCCTTGCTAGATAGTCAATTATATTATCAAAAGAAAAATAATGTGGATAAAGATCAGAAGAGAATTCTGATTGTTGATATGTCATTGGTCAGTGCAGAAAAATCTAATGCCATGCTAGATGCCTTTAGCCACGAAGAAGTTTCTGGTTTATCTAAGCGTGGGGTTAAGAGAATCGGGGTGAATAATTCATTACGTCGCAATCTTCGTTCCCATTTATCATTATTGAAAATTACCCACCCTAATGCGGCCACTCGAATCGCTGCAGCGCAGAACTTATTGAAAGACGGTTCTAGCATTGATTTAGCCTTTGTTGAAAAAACACTGAAGAGTGAAAAGAACTCTCAGGTTGTGGATATCTTAAAAACTGTTCGTGCCTTAATGTTGTTGAAATCAGATCAGTCAACAATTCGGCTGCTCGCCTTAGAAGAATTGGATGGTTCTTTATATTCAGAGGTTCGTATTGGATTAAATAAGTTTATTGCAGGCTTTGATGTAGAAAGTAAAAAACTGCGTAATGACGAATTTAAATTGGCCGAGAAAACCTTAGCCGATATCGAAACACTCATGAGTTATAACGGCTATCTAGAGAATCTTTATTTTGGTCTAGCACTAGGAGCGGTTTTATTATTAGCCGCAATTGGTCTGGCCATTACCTTTGGTGTCATGGGGGTCATTAACATGGCTCATGGCGAAATGATCATGTTAGGGGCGTATACCACTTATGTCGTGCAAATGTTAATGCCTGAATCGATTGGTGCTTCGTTATTAGTGTCTATTCCGGCCGCATTTTTAGTCAGCGGTTTGGTCGGTATCTTGATTGAGCGTTCGGTGATTCGTCATCTTTATGGGCGTCCATTAGAAACGTTATTAGCAACGTTCGGTATTAGCTTGATCTTGCAGCAAGCGGTGCGTTCTATTTTTGGTCCATTGAATCGGGAAGTGATTACACCGGATTGGCTAGCGGGTACTTTTATGGTGAACCCAGGTTTATCGCTAACGTATAACCGTTTATACATCATTATTTTCAGCCTCGTCGTCTTAGCGGTATTAGCGCTGGTTTTAAAGCGTACTTTATTTGGTTTGCAAATGCGTGCGGTAACGATGAATCGCCCGATGGCCAGCTCTATGGGTATTCGTACGGGTTGGGTTGATGCCTTAACGTTTGGTTTAGGTTCGGGGATTGCCGGCATTGCAGGTGTGGCATTAAGTCAGCTAACGAACGTCGGTCCAAACTTGGGTCAAGCTTATATTATCGATTCTTTTATGGTCGTGGTATTTGGTGGCGTAGGAAATTTGTGGGGTACCTTAGTGGGGGCAATGTCTTTAGGTGTTGCTAACAAATTTTTAGAACCTGTAGCGGGTGCTGTATTAGCGAAAATATTTGTATTGGTATTTATTATTTTATTCATCCAGAAGCGTCCTCGGGGTTTATTTGCTCTGAAAGGCCGTGCAGTTGATAACGGTTAAGGAGAGCAATATGACGAATTTAATAAGCAATAGTTCGAATAAAAAATTAGGCCCTCTAACGACCCTATTAATGAACGACAAAGGTGGCCGTCGTTTATTAGCGGTACTCGCTGCGTTGGCAATTTTAGTACCGGCATTAAATTTATTCATGCCAGAAAGTTCTATCTTTCATGTGTCGACGTATACCATGACCTTGTTGGGTAAATATTTATGCTATGCCTTGCTCGCGGTATCGGTTGATTTAATTTGGGGTTATTGCGGGATTTTAAGTTTGGGGCATGGTGCTTTCTTTGCATTAGGGGGTTATGCCATGGGCATGTACTTGATGCTGCAAATTGGCGATCGTGGGGTATATGGCAATCCAGACGTTCCTGATTTTATGGTCTTTTTAAATTGGCAAGAACTGCCTTGGTATTGGCTGGGTTTTGAGAGCTTTAGTTTTTCTATGGCGATGGTCTTATTAGCGCCAGGAATATTAGCGTTTGTCTTTGGCGCTTTGGCTTTTCGTTCTCGGGTAACGGGTGTTTATCTTTCGATTATTACCCAGGCATTAACCTACGCACTGATGCTGGCTTTCTTTCGTAATGATATGGGGTTTGGTGGCAATAATGGCTTAACCGATTTTAAAGATATTTTAGGGTTTGATTTGCAGGCGGATACAACTCGGGCAGGATTATTTTTCTGTTCGGCATTAGCCTTGATTCTAGGCTATTTGATTAGTCGTTTTATTGTGACCTCTAAGTTGGGCCGAGTACTGATTGCTATTCGTGATAGTGAAACTCGTGCACGATTTTTAGGTTATCGCGTTGAGTACTTCAAATTATTTGTTTTTGTCGTTTCGGCTATGTTGGCTGGTATTGCCGGTGCGCTTTATGTTCCGCAAGTTGGCATTATTAATCCTGGTGAGTTTGCTCCTCTATTATCTATCGAGATGATTATATGGGTTGCGGTTGGAGGGCGCGGTACGCTGTTTGGTGCTGTGATTGGCGCTATTTTAGTCAACTATGCAAAGACATATTTTACCGGTGCGTTTGCTGAAATTTGGTTGTTCTTACTGGGCGGTCTGTTCGTATTAAGCACGTTATATTTGCCAAAAGGCATTGTTGGTTTATGGATGCAGGTTTCTGAAAAGTTATCTAACAAGTGGGCAGAAAAAAAGTCAGGCTCTGGTAAAGATAATGTACTTAAAGGAGAAAAAGTATGAGCAGTATAAATACTAAACACATCGACAATTCTCCGGTTCTTTATATGGATGGTGTGACGGTTAGCTTTGATGGTTTTAAAGCGTTAAACAATCTTTCTATGACGATAGAGAAGGGTGAAATGCGCGCCATTATTGGTCCGAACGGGGCGGGTAAAACCACCATGATGGATGTAATCACCGGTAAAACACGTCCTGATGAAGGAACGATTAGATTTAGCTCCTCAGCCAATCAAGCTAAGAACACAAATACTGATTATGATCTCACTCAATATGACGAAGCGGCGGTTGCCAATTTAGGCGTTGGACGTAAATTTCAAAAGCCTAGTGTGATTGAAAGCTTAACGATATTTGAAAACTTAGAAATGTCCTTAAAAGGTGGCCGCACACTTTGGCAATCTTTATTTCATAAATTAAGCCAAGAGCAAAAACTTAAGCTGGATGAGATTCTACATTTAATTGATATGTCGGATAAAGCAAATGATCTGGCGGGCAATTTATCACACGGTCAAAAGCAGTGGCTAGAGATTGGAATGTTGTTAGGACAAGAGCCTGAGTTGTTATTAATTGATGAACCCGCAGCCGGTATGACTGACGAAGAAACAATGAAAACCGCAGAGTTATTTAAAACGTTAGCGAAAACACATTCGTTAATGGTGGTTGAACACGATATGGATTTTATTGAAGCCTTGGGATGTAAGGTGACGGTTTTAAATGAAGGCAGTGTTTTAGCAGAAGGTACTTTGCAAGAAGTAAAAGCTAACGAAGACGTTATTGAAAAATATCTGGGGCGCTAATTATGTTGAAAGTTAAAAATGTGGATGTGTCTTACGGTGCTAGCCAAGCGTTATATGATGTGTCGATGGATGCTGAAATTGGCAAGGTAACGTGTGTGCTTGGCCGTAACGGGGTGGGTAAAACGACCTTGATGAAAGCATTGTCGGGGCACTTGTCTGCGGGTAAAGGTCAGATCGAATGGATGGGTAAAGATATCAACGGCCAGGCGCCGTTTGATCGTGCTCGCCAGGGTATTGCGTACGTTCCTCAGGGCCGAGATATTTTTTCTCAGCTCACCGTTGAAGAAAATTTGGAAACAGCGTTTTCGGCTTTGCCTAAAAGCCAGCGTAAAATCGATCCAGAAATTTTTGCGCTATTTCCTGTTTTGCAAAAAATGCTAAAGCGCCGTGGTGGTGATTTATCCGGTGGTCAGCAACAGCAGTTGGCGATTGCCCGTGCTTTATTGCTGCGGCCCAAGATGTTGATTCTGGATGAGCCCACAGAAGGAATTCAGCCGTCGGTTATTAAAGATATTGGTAAGGTCATTGAGCTGCTGCGTGATCGCGGTGAAATGGCGATTGTATTGGTTGAACAGTATTTAGAGTTCGCGGCAGAGTTAGCAGACGAATTTATTATTCTTGAGCGTGGCCGTGTTGTTGCAACGGGTTCGGGTGATGAATTAGCGACGTCAGAACAAGCAAAAGAACTACTCGCTATTTAAGGTAGTAATTGAAATATAAAAATAAAGTTGTGTTATTAGAAGGCGTGCCACATTGGTGCGCCTTTATTATTTGTGCGCACCATAAAAGAGCCAGGCTCAGCGGCGGAGTACTATTTTCTAATAAAAAATTAGCAATATTTCATTAGTTCTCTGTTAAACCCTTGAAAACACTGACTTTTTAAAAGTTGGCATGCCCCCTGCAATAAGACAATTACTTAATTAAAGATAGTGCGTCACCAAATCGGTGACGAGACAGTAACTTAAAACTAAAGAAGGAAAGTCCTAATGACTAAATTATCTCAAGCAATCGCTTTAGCAACTGCAATGACTGCAGGTCTGGTTGCAACAACTACTTCTCAAGCTGAAGTTGAAGTTGCCGCTTCTGCTGCCGTTTCTAATATGTACTTATGGCGTGGACAAGATCTGGGTGCTCAAGGTGTTCCAGCTATCTCGGGTGACTTAACAGTAAGTGCTTCTGGCGCATATGCAGGTGTTTGGACTTCATCAGGTGATACATCTGCCGGACAAGAATATGACCTATTTGTTGGTTACGGCATGGAAACAGGTGATTTGGCGTTAGATGTTAGCTACTGGTCTTACATCTACCCAGGTGCTGAAGGTGATGATATTGCTGATCTACATGAAATCGTTGCTTCTGCTGCTTTTAAAGGCGCGAGCTTAGGCGTTTATTACAACATTGACCAAGACGAAGATGAAGCTACTGACTACGTCTACACAACTTTAGGTTATGGCGTTGATAAGTTCAGTGCTACTTACGGCATGACTACTTTTAGTGATACTGAAGATAAAGATTATTCTCACTTAGATCTATCTTATGCATACAACGATAACGTTTCTTTTACGCTTAGCCAGGTTGTTAGTTCTGACTTAGATGAAGATGAAAATGGTCCAGATCGCAGCCCTAAAGTTGTTGTAACTTATAGCCTGCCTATTGAACTATAAATAACATACAATAAGCCCTTGCCTCCGCAAGGGCTCTATTCCCCAATTTTTTTAATCTTAAAGGGAGTTTTCTATGAAACTCGTAACTGCTGTTGTTAAGCCTTTCAAACTAGATGACGTGCGTGAAGCATTGTCTGAAATAGGCGTTCAAGGCATCACTGTGACTGAAGTTAAAGGCTTTGGTCGTCAGAAAGGCCATACAGAATTGTATCGTGGTGCTGAATACGTTGTTGATTTTCTACCAAAAGTAAAAATAGAAGTTGCTGTTAGTGATGAGCAAACAGAGCAAGTTATCGAAGCGGTAACGAAAGCAGCAAATACTGGCAAGATTGGCGATGGCAAAATCTTCGTAACTAGCCTAGAGCAAATTATTCGAATTCGTACCGGTGAAACGGGTGCAGACGCGATCTAATCTTTTTATGTGTTTTCGCTGATCTCCTAGAGCATCAGTAGAATAGATAAAAAGAACACAAATATCATTTTGAATCAGATTGTCTGATTCATTGTTAAGCCTAATGCGGAGGGCTTTCCATGGAAAACCAAATTTTTGAGTTGCAGTATGCAATGGACACCTTTTATTTCTTGGTGTGCGGTGCGTTAGTTATGTGGATGGCGGCAGGTTTCGCCATGTTAGAAGCGGGCCTTGTTCGTTCTAAAAATACCACAGAAATTCTTACCAAAAACGTCGCCTTGTTTGCGATCTCTTGTACGATGTATCTTGTCTGCGGTTATGCAATTATGTATGACGGCGGTCTTTTCCTTTCTGGAATTACTGAAGTTGATTCGGCAGCGGTGTTAGCAGATTTTGCTGCTCGTGAAGACGGCTTTAACGGTGGTTCAATCTATTCAGGCGCTTCTGATTTCTTCTTTCAGGTTGTGTTTGTAGCAACGGCGATGTCGATTGTGTCGGGTGCAGTTGCTGAGCGTATGAAGCTTTGGGCTTTCTTAGCATTTGCTGTTGTGATGACAGGTTTCATCTATCCAATGGAAGGTTCTTGGACTTGGGGCGGCCAGTCTGTATTCGGTATGTACTCTTTAGGTGATGACTTCGGTTTCTCTGACTTTGCAGGTTCGGGTATTGTTCACTTAGCGGGCGCTACTGCGGCACTTGCAGGCGTGATCTTATTAGGTGCTCGTAAAGGTAAGTACGGTAAAAACGGCGAGATCAATGCGATTCCTGGTGCTAACTTGCCAATGGCAACGTTGGGCACATTCATCCTTTGGATGGGTTGGTTCGGTTTCAACGGTGGTTCTGTACTTAAATTAGGTGATATCTCAAGCGCTCACTCTGTTGCGGTTGTTTTCATGAATACTAACGCAGCGGCTGCGGGTGGTTTGATTGGTGCTTTATTATTCGCTCGCATCTTGTTTAAGAAAGCGGATCTAACCATGGCCCTTAACGGTGCATTAGCAGGTCTTGTAGCGATTACTGCTGAGCCTTCTACTCCAACACCTCTTGAAGCAACAATCATTGGTCTTATCGGTGGTCTGATCGTTGTAGCCGCTATCCTTACTTTGGATAAGCTAAAACTTGATGATCCTGTTGGTGCAATCTCTGTACACGGTGTTGTTGGTTTGTTTGGTCTGTTGGTTGTTCCTTTCACTAATGACGGTGCAACTTTTATTGGTCAGGCAGTCGGTGCTTTAACAATCTTTGTTTGGGTATTCGGTGCTTCATTCATCACTTGGATGGTACTGAAAGCTGTTATGGGTATTCGTGTTACTGAAGAAGAAGAATACGAAGGTGTTGATATTGCTGAGTGTGGTATGGAAGCCTACCCTGAGTTTTCTAATAAATAAGTTTGATTAGTTAGAATCTCGAATGATGAAAAACCGCGATCAGCAATGATTGCGGTTTTTTTATGGCTGAAACAAATGGTATTCTTCGCTCAAGATTTAATCCCAGTACCTGTTTACGGACGCGCTTTTTTCCATGCAAACAAAAGCCTATTTTCCTTTGTTCTTATTTGTCTATTTTTTATCCACAGCTCATGCTGAAATTAATCGCTGGGTTGATGAGCATGGAAGAATCCAATTTTCTGATCGGCCGTTAGATAGTAAAATAGAAAAGGTGAACGTTGATACTCAACGTAATTCTTATGGCGGTGGTGGGACCTTGAAGCCGCAGAAGTGCTCTGTATCGCTTGGATGAACAGGGTGAGCGTATTTATTATTCAGAAGAGCAGCGTACTAAAACCATTGAAGAATATGAGAAAATTATACAGAAAAATTGCTAGCCGTTAGACGATTAAATTGTAAAATATATGCATTTCAGCTGGCTAAATCGTCAAACTGAACTATAAATATTGACAACCTTATGTCAGGTGACACGGGACATAGATTAATAATTATAGGGAGCTGACATTATGTCTGATCAAAAAACTAAAAAAACAGAAGCAACGACAGCCAAAGCTGAGAAGCCTAAAGTACACGCTGAAGGCTACCATAGCCATAATGATGATATGCCGAATAGCGCTACTATTGCTGAGCGTGAACGCCAGCGCAGTGAAGTAGCTTCTGAAGTTGAAGCATTTCTAGCTCAAGGTGGTGGCATTACATCGGTGGAAGCGAACTTCCGTGCAGACCCGCCTAAAAAGCCTGAATCGAATTATGGCAGTCGTCCTATCTAATTGTTCATTATAAATATGAACTTTTTCAAATTTTATAACATTAACCTAATAACATGTTCGTAGTTTTAGGTTAATTGTTCGCTTTTTAAAAAACACTTCGGCACAATCTGCGCACACTGAGACAAGGAATGCATCAGTCCGGTGACTTTTTGCATTTCTCCTTAGATATTTTTTGCCATGCATTATTGCTGGCTATTTTATGCTGTGCTTACGGAGTTTTTTTAAATGGAACACAAATTATTTCATAAGGCGAAACTAGCAACTGCTATTGCGCTTGTATCTACAACAACTTTATTAACAGGTTGTCTTGTTGATGGTGATAAATCAAACACAAACTCAAGTGCGACGACTGTACAGGAAGATGCAAGCCGCATCTCAGTAACAGATCAGGCAACACCTCTTGCTCAAATCTTAGGTCTTGTTCAAGATACAAACGGCAACCCTGTCGTTGGTGCTCGTGTTAGCATTGGTAGCGCTTCTACTACAACAGATACTAACGGTGCATATGCAATTGCTGATGTTCCAGTAACTGGTTTTACTGGTGGTACTGGCGCAGCGGCGGCAACGTCTATTCAGGTTTCAATCGTTCCGGCTTCTTCAACTACTGGTACTAACTATTTATCAGCGACAGTTTCTGTAAGCCCACAAGCTTCTACAATTGTTCAAACAATTAATGGTGCAAGTGGTAATACTGAAGATTCTTTATTAGCGATCATCACAACGGATGGCTTGGCTGTTTCTGCTGGCACTACAGTTGTTCCCGCCATGTCATCAACAGTGACGGGTATTTTACGTAATGCGGCTACTGGTGAAGTAGTTGCTAATACTGTGATTGGTCTGGAATTGTTAGGTGTTAATACAGTAGCGCAACAGCAAGTACAGAACGCAGGCGTAGGCACTAGCTATGGTGTTTCTTCATATCAAGCAGCAACGGATGCTAACGGCGCTTTTGTATTTAATAACTTACCTGTCGATGCTGAATATGATCTTGCTATTGAAGGTTGGATTTATGCATCACAAGCGGGTGGCGTAACAGGTTCTACAGCACTAACCGGAGCTAAGTTTTCTACAACACCTGAAGTTACTAATCAAAATATTGGTACTATTAAAGCTAATTTAATTACATCTGCTGATGACGTAGAGCCTTTCGTTACATCTGTTAGTGGGGTAGTCGTAAATGCTGCACCAGGACTATTAAATGATGACTTAGATGGTACTCAAGGTCTAACAATTAATTTCTCTGAGCCTTTACAGGCTATTATTGATGCAAACTCAGTTTATGTTTACAACGAAACATTAAAATCTGAAGTCGACATTGATCGAAATGCATTGTCAAGTACGTCATCGCCAGCATTAAGTGCAGATGGTCGTTCTTTGACTATTACTACGCTAGCCGCTATTGCTCCAAATCAGATTTTTAGTATTTATTTAAGCAAAGTCGACTTTTTAGATATTGCTAATAATGCTTTAGAAGCTCAAGCGGGTACACCTGTATTCCTAGGGGAAGACACGCCTGCTTATGATACATTCGCTTCAGGTGTAACTTCAGCAGGCAGTGTTAAGTTACAATTACAAACGTTCTCAGATCCAATTACATCTGCGGGTCAAGTTGTTGGTTTAGCACAAATTACTAACGATGGTGGTACTAGTGACTTCGAAATACTTCAATCGTTAAATGCTACTTTTGAAGATGTTGACTCTGGTTCTTTACGTGCGGGCGATACTGATATTGAACAGTTAAATGAGCCTGAAGCTCAAACGCGTATTCAGGCTTTAGCAGCTGCAACCTATGCTGATGCTGGTATAGCGAGTCCACCTACGGCAGTTGCTGTAGATGTTGCTCGTGTACAATTCTCAATTGATGGTACAACCGAATCTAGTACTTATGAATTAGTATTGACTAATGAATTTGGCGTTGCTAAAGCACTAACTGTGGATGTATCTTCAGTAGTCGGTACTGTTGCAGTAGGAACAAACGGAACAACTAAAGTTACATTAGAATTGGTTGATGGTTTCACTGGAGTCGCTGATCTTCTATTGCAGAGTGTTGAACCAGGTGAGACGATTACTATTTCTTCACTAACTGATTTTGGTTCTATCGATGGCGAATCAAGTATTACTTTAACGGACCGAATTGCTCCAACAACTATTATTCAAAATAGTTATGGACAGGGCAAAGACACTAGTGCTGTCGTTGGTTCTAATTATGGTAATGGTGGTGAACTTTCTGAAATTACAGCTGCAACAATCGGTGCACCTCTTCTAAATATTACACCGCGTCTTTTGACTCCTCAAGCTGGCGAAACTGTATCAACTGGCGTATCACTTCCAATCGCAAGCACTTGGGTTGCATTACAAGACAAGATGCAAGATGAAGATGAAGATGATAACGCAGATGTTGATATCGCTACTGATGTGGCGGCTGGATATACTGGTTATGATGCAACCGCTTTTACTGCATGGTCGGTAGGTGCTCGTACTATGGGTATTGCAGTATCTGAAGACGTTACTTTGGCTGGTACACCGCTAGTCTCAGGAGCACAAGTTTTAACAGGTTGGACTGCTCAAAATGATGTTGTACTGAATGACAAAGGTTTAGCTGTAACAGCTGATTTAATTAACTTTTCTGTGCCGAATATCATTGATTTTGCTAACTTAGACCATGGGAAAACAATTGACTTTTCTGGTGTGATTAGTGATGAGAGCGGTAATACAGCTGTCGTTGCGAATAACCCAGTCGTGGTTGTACGTGATTTAATGCCACCATTATTAACAAACGCGGTATATAACGGCGAGAATATCGTTCTTACTTATAATGAGAATATTGTAGTTCCAGATAACTCTACAATTACATTAGACGGTACTGGTAATGGTAATGATTTAAGCTTCAATGTGGACTCTACTAATATAGAAGTCGCTGCGAAAACACTAACAATTAAGCGTGCTGCTTTTGGCAATTTAGACAGCGAGTTATATTTCAATCGTGGATTATTTGATCATGATGACGATATTAATACTGTTGATCGAGCTCATGGTTTAATTATTACTGAAGATACTGAAGATGCTCGTGAAGTTTCTTGGGCTAACTGGGATGGAGGTGCTGGTTTAGTACCTATTCCTGGTATCGCGATTCGTGATGACGCGGGAACATTTGAATTATCAGTTGCTCCAACAACAACGGGACTCACTAATACTTCTACGAGCTTTACTGTTAAGTATCGCTTCTCTCATAGAATTGATTTGTTTACTTCAGGTTTGACTGCAAATTCTGGTGCTACAACGCTTACTGGCGGTGAAATAAGCAACAAGTTTACTTTAACTTCTGGTACAACAATCGATACAGGTTCTAGCTCTGCAGACCTGGATGATACTGGACGAGTATTAACTGTTACGGTATCTACTGCTGGGGGTATTGCTTCCAGTGATACTTTTGGTTTGACTGCGGGCACTATTGCTAGTGAGTGGGATTCTAATGATTCTCTTATTACTGTTTTGACTGATGTGACAGTACCATAGTAAATAGCTGAAAGTTGTAATTAAGCCATGCGGGCAACCGCATGGCTTACTATTTTTAATAGAGTATTTTTATAAATAAAGAAAGAAAGAAAGAAAGTTTATTTGTTTATTTATAAAAAAATTCAGATTAATAGGGATGTTAATAATGATTCGCGGATTAATTTTAGTAATACTGTCAGTCCTGTCTTTGCAGGTTATGGCTTTTAAAAGTTCGATAGATGATGGTGGCTATTATTATATTGATTCTAATGAGGCTGGGTTGTCGTATGACTTTGAAGATATTTCAGTTGAGGCGGCCAGTACTCTTATTCCATTAGGAGGAGATGACTCTGAAATTATTAATATCGGTTTTCCATTTTATTTTTATAATAATAGCTACTCAAATTTTTTTCTATCATCAAAAACAGTTATTTCTTTTACGAAAAACGGTTATAACTATAATTCAGAATCAATTCCTTCAGCGGGAGCTTATAATAAGTTAGGCTCATCAATATTAGGTTGGTGGGGGGATCTCAATCCGAGCTTTACTGGTGGACAGGTACATACATTGGTGAAAGGAGTCGCTCCTAACAGGCGAATGATTGTTCAATTCTATAATACTCAAACCTGGGGTGGGGGCGGCAATATAACTTTGCAATTCAAACTCTTTGAAACAAGTAATGAAATAGAAGTTCATTATAAAAATATTTATGGTGGAAGTGGTGAAGACTATACTGTTGGAATATTAAAAGATTCAACTATTGGTCAGCAAGTATGGTTTGGTTCCGCGAATGGTATTCAGGATCAGTCGCCAGGTTTTTCAACACCTTATGCCATAAAATATAAAAATATTTCGACTGTTGCAGAGACTACTGCATCCCAAAATATGATCATTAGATCTGCCCTCAATATGACTAAAAATCGAGTTCTAGAGTTGGAAAGTAATTTTAATTCAGCTGTTGATATCGAATTAGAATATTTAACAACTGATGGATTACTGGCAACGGTTAACGGCCCATCAGCTGGCACTATTAACGCCAACTCAGCGCTATCAATACCATTCGATGTAACAGTATTGGAAGGTAATGATTTAAAAGATAATAAAGTCTTTATTCGGGTAACAAGCACAGACAATGTGTTTGCAACGTTTGATGTTGCTATTCAGTTGGTAATTGTTGAAACGTCACAACTTACTATGAATGAACTTGCGAGTTCTTTCCAAGTTAAAGCCTCTTATGATGCAAATAAATTAATTTTTCTTTCAACAGAAGCATTGACCGCAGAGCCTAAATTGCCAGGTACCGCTGACGTGTATGTTCATGATGTGACTAATAATACCTATCAGCAATTAACTAATATATCGAATGTAGAAGCATGCTATAGCATTACAATATCAGGCGATGGTAAGTGGGCTGCTGCTGTTTGTGATATTGATATCGACACTTCTCGCTCTAATGCCGATAAGTCAGAAGAAGTATTCCTTTTTGATTTAGAAAACGACACGGTTAAGCAGATCGCAATAAACATGGATGCGACGACTGACATTAATAGTCTTGCGCTTGATTATACCGGTGAAACTTTATTATTTATTAGTAATACAAACCTGGCTGGAATAAATAATGGTGGCAATTACGAAATATTTAATTATTTGAGAAGTGCAGACATTTTCATCCAGTTATCTGACTTCAATGCTGGAGTAAACGTTTATGGGTTGGATCTTGATTATCGTGGTGAAAAATTTGTTACTAGCTCAATGAGCGATGTGTTTGGTATCAACCAAAACTTAAAGTTCCAAGTTTTTACTGGTAGTACTAAAACAGGGATTTTGAAGCAAGTAACAATGAATGATGATTTTAATTCTGGCTTTGCAAAAATTTCAGCTAGTGGTGAATATTTAACTTTCTCAAGTTATGCTCCACTGGTAGCAGGCGGTGCTTCTGGTACGGGTAATGTATTTATCGCGAATTTCGAATCTGCAAACATTGATCAGGTGACCAATTCTTCTACCTTAAATTCTGGTTATTCAGATATTTCAGCAGATGGTGAAAGAGTTGTTTTTGTTAGTAAAGAAAGTCTGAATGGTGATAATTTATCTTCGAATGCAGAGGTGTTCCTATTTAGCCGCTTAACATCTACGATTTCTCAGTTAACAGAGGTGAATGATACAGAGGACGTATTAGGGCTTAACTACTCTGAGAATGGTTCAGTGGTTAGCTTTTACGGTACGGCAGATTGGGATTCAGGGAAAAATACTTTAGGCAATTCGCAAGTGTTTATCCTTTCTGGTTTATTTGAAAATGCGATTCTCACTTCTAAGAAAAGTCCACGCTTAAAAGAAGAGATAGGAACAACTCGTACGACTACCACGATTACAGACTCGGAAGAAGCTGCGGGTTCTATTTCAGTAGTTTGGATGTGGATATTTTCTATGATGGCTGTATTCATTAGAATTCGTACAAGAAAGGTTTAGCCTTATTTCGTAGAAGTGTAGGTGGCTAGTATTTCTAGCCACCTATTATTAGTCTTAAATCGCCACTGTAAATTTTTGTCTTTAGCCTTTTATCTAATCGTAAAAAATCAGTAAATTCTGTCAACTCAATCACATTTACACTTATATAATCAGCATCTTCTTCAATAAAGTTTAAACTTAATCCATCAAATCAAGGAACTCGCACACTGACGTGCAAAGGATGATTCAATGGCTAAGATAGCTTCCCCTGTTAAAATTCGCCGACGTTTACATGCGTTACCTGTAGCGGTAGGTTTGATTATTTTATTAACGGTTGTATTGTTTACAGATAATGGAATGATGTAACGCTACGATTTAATATCTAACGTATCGGTGTGGTTTAACGATACTGTATCAGTGCGGGTATTAGCTGGTTTAGGTGAGTAATTTCGTGATCGGCCTTGCTCATTGAATTTGGCCATTGTTGCTGAAGCATATTCGCCCATACCGTTTTAAAGCCGAGCTTTTGCGCGGCTTCGATGTCCTGTTCAGGGTGATCTCCAACATGAAGACTCTCATGGGCTTCGACTCCTGCATACTCTAGCGCGGCTAAAAACATATCATCAGAAGGCTTAGGTTTAGCGACATTCTCAGCGTGGTAGTGGGCGTGGAAAAGATGATCTAGACCTATGGTGGTTAAATCTGAGTTGCCGTTGCTTAGAGCAATGACTTGATAGTCTTGCTGCAGGTTTTCTAATACTGTTAATACCCCAGGAAAAAATTCAACCTGATTTCTGGCCTTTAAAAAGTCAGCAAAAACATGCTGTGCAAACAGACGAGATTTAACTTTATTAATTCCACATTCAATGAAGATTTGAAATAAAAATTCAATTCTGAACAGACTTAACTTATAGCGTAGTTCAGGGTATTGCTGGGCAATTTTGAGTTTTAGCTGTTGCAGGCTGGCGGGTGTAAACTGTGTGTTTGCTTTAGGACAGCAGGTAATAATCGACTGCCATTGAATGCTCTCGGCGCGCGCAATGACCGGGTCGGTATGCCAGAGGGTATTGTCTAAATCAAAGGTGATCAGTTTAATGGTCATATAATCGACGAATTAATTCTGCGGTAAACTGGGCAGGATCAAGCCTAATACATCAGAAATATAATCTAAGAACAAAGTATCCATTGAGCTGCGGTAAAATTTAGGATCATCACTGGCGACACATAGAACACCGGTTTGCTGGCCATTTCGAATTTGCGCGGCGGCAATCGATTCAGCGCTGCTATGGTGTTCATCTAACAATAAATCCATCGTCTCATCCGTAAGCTGTCCACAAAAGGCACGATGACCTTTAAACAACCGATGAATCTCTCGCTGTTTATCTTTATTGTTAATGCTGCGCAGTGGATGCTCAAGTTTCTCGTCGGTGAAATATAATAAACTCCAATGATCAACATTGAAGTCTTGGCGCAAGCTATCGTCTAAAGCCACTTCAACATCAATCCAGTTTTTGGCATCGATGAGAGCTAAAACTAAGCGCTTGGTTTTGCCGAACAATTTGTCATTACGACGCGCATTTTCTAGTAAATCAGTCAAGCGCTGACGCAATTCAACATTACGTTCACGGTATACCGCTAGCTGACGTTCAATTAAGCTCGTGGCTTGTCCTGAATTGTGCGGAATGCGTAGGCCCACCAATACATCGTCTTTGGCGATGAAAAAATCAGGGTTGTCTTGCAAGTACTGCACAACGTCGGCATCAGTGAGTCGTAATGAATCGCTCATTGTTTATTCCTTTAAATTCGCTTCGTCTGTTGAGACTGTCTTATCTGAATATGGGGCATTAGATATTAACTCGGCCTTCGAATACATTGCTGGTCGGCCCTGTCATGATGACGTCGCCTTTGCCATCCCATTCGATGGTTAAAGAGCCACCAGGTAGGTCAACTTGAACTTTATGGTCTAATAAGCCCCGCAATATGCCGGATACAACAGCCCCGCAGGCGCCTGTACCGCAGGCTTTTGTTTCACCGACACCCCGTTCAAATACGCGCAATTTTATATGATTACGGTTGATGACTTGCATGAAGCCCGCATTCACTTTTGAAGGAAAGCTAGTATGGGCTTCAATGATAGGGCCAAGAGTTTCAACAGGCGCCGTATCGATATTATCAACCACGATCACTGCATGAGGGTTACCCATTGAAACAGCTCCTAGCTCGATGCGGCCATGGCCTGCTACTTCAATTTTATAGCTGACGGCTTGTGACGGGTCATTACCCTCAGGAATAAACGGTACATCGGCAGGGGCTAAAATAGGTGGCCCCATATTCACGATGACATCATTCTCTGGGGTGAGCTCTAGTGTCATATTACCGCTGGCCGTTTCAACGCGAATATTGCGGCGACCGATCAGTTTTTGCTCGTAAACAAAGCGGGCAAAACAACGGGCGCCATTGCCGCAATTTTCAACTTCGCTGCCGTCGGAATTAAAGATGCGGTATTTAAAATCCACATCATGCTTGGTAGGCACTTCGACTAATAAAAGTTGATCAAAGCCAACACCAAAGTTGCGATCAGCCAAGTGGCGAATCTGCATCGGCGTTAGGTAGGCATGCTGAGTAACAAGGTCAACGACCATAAAGTCGTTACCCAGTCCGTGCATTTTATTAAATTTAATCCACATTCTATTTGACCTTTTAATGCGCCAGTATCTTATTCAGACGGTAGCAGTTGTTCACCGGCGTATAAATCAGCAATAGTTTCGCGAGCACGGACAATATAACTTGTATCGCCATCAACCATGACTTCAGCAGGACGAGGACGACTATTGTAATTAGAAGCCATCACAAAGCCGTAAGCCCCCGAAGATTTAACCGCGAGCAAATCACCCGGCTGTAAATTCAGTTGACGATCTTTACCTAAAAAATCACCGGTTTCACACACTGGGCCGACTAAATCCCATGCCTTCGTATTCTCTGGATTGCGATCGGCATGTTGTACTACTGGAACAATGGCTTGCCATGCGCTGTATAACGCTGGGCGAATCAAATCGTTCATGGCACCATCAATAATGGCAAAATTCTTTTCTTCGTTTGATTTTAAAAACTCAACTTGAGTTAAGAAAATACCGGCGTTTGCTGCAATAGAGCGGCCCGGCTCGAAAATCAATTTCAGCTGGCGATCACCCAAGCGTTCTGTGAGCTCTGCGATGTACTCTCCCGGTGTTGGTGGCACTTCGTCATCATACGTTACACCCAAACCACCACCTAAATCGAGATGATGAATAGTGATGCCTTGCTCAGCAAGAATATCAACCAAGGCTAAAACACGATCGAGGGCATCCATAAATGGAGCTGTTTCGATTAACTGGCTACCAATATGGCAATCAATACCTTGTACGTTTAAGTTCGACATGGCATTGGCTTTCGCATAAATGCGCGGTGCATCATCAATATCGACACCGAATTTGTTTTCTTTTAAGCCAGTAGAAATATACGGGTGAGTTTGTGCGTCGACGTCGGGATTCACACGAATCGAAATAGGCGCTTGCATATTCATCTCTGCAGCGACGTCGTTAACACGATCAAGTTCAGCTTCTGATTCGATATTGAAGCAATGAACACCAACTTCTAAAGCACGACGAATCTCATGAGCTTTTTTGCCAACTCCTGAAAATACGACTTTCTTAGGGTCACCGCCAGCAGCGATAACGCGTTCAAGTTCGCCAATGGAAACAATATCAAAACCGGCACCTAATTTTGCTAATACGTTAAGTACAGCCAAATTAGAATTCGCTTTCATTGCATAACAGACAAGGTGATCACGACCCTGAAGGGCGTTTTCATAGGCAAGGTAATGTTGCTCAAACGCTTTACGCGAGTAAACGTAACAAGGAGTGCCATACTGGGCTGCGATATCGACAGCCGAGACTGATTCAGCGTGCAAAACGCCATTATTATAATCGAATATATTCATCGTATTTCTAATCTAAAAAGGTTGCAGGCTTACTGGGGCGCAGTTGTTTCTATAACGGAGTTACCAAGCTTTGAGCAGGGTTAGCATCATCTTTAGGTATATAAAGAGGGCCTTTTTGTCCGCAACCAGCTAATAATAACAATCCTGTTAAAACAGGTAATAAGAAAAAACGCATGTCAGTCTCCCGAATTTGTCGCCATTATACGGCAGTTAGCGGGTAGTCGATAGGGCCATTAAGGCGTGGTTTAAATCCTTTTCTATCCCTTGTTTAAATTTGATGTGTTGAATGATACTTTCATCACCATAGAGGGCAAGGTCGGTTAGGTAGACGGGGTAAGTTTCATTATCTGCTCGCATATTTAAGATAGTTGCTGCGACTTTTTGATACAGTTGTGTTCCCCATTCCCAAATGCTGAACTCCTCGCCATTGCAGTAAATGTTGACCTGATTTTGATCATCTAAAATCGCATTCAATTGAATTTGGCTGGTTTGCTTCTGTCGAGGCGGCAAGCGTCTAGGCATGGGTTCAAATTCTGTGGTTTCGTTGTTACGCTTTAGTTCGAATAAAGATAATGTCCTAGCACGCTTGCGTACAAGTCTGCCTTGCATGCGTTGATCGACTTGGCGTAAAAAACGAATAATGGGAATTAAGACCTCACTGTCAGAATTGGCTTTTTGTTGCTGATGTAACAGAACGCCATGTTCATCTAATAAATACCAAAAATAACTGTCTTCTTTATGCCAGAAATATAGCTGCCAAGCCCCTGGTTTAGCATTGTTGAAAATTGCTTTTAATGGACTGCCACTTAAGGCGTTTACGTCTAATTTATAATGCCCATAGTACTGGCGTGGGCGGGCGAGTATCGCTAAAAACTTAGCCACAGAATCCGCTTGTTGAAGCTTGATACCATTTTTATCTTGCTGCCAGACGTAATAGTTTTTACCTGCTTCTAATATGTAATCCACCCTAGGTTGCTCTAAAGTATGTTCGGTGATATCCGCTAGAATTTGTTCGACACGTAAACTGATCGCTCCGGATCTCGTCGCGCAAAAGCAATGGCATAAGTGTTCAGGCCAGCCTTGTTTACGCGCTAGGGGAATATGCTGTAATAAATAATACAGGCTATCAATTAGAGAATTCTGACCTTGGAAACGCTGGATTCGCCATTCGCCCCAACTGTTGATTGTGAGTAAGTCGATACTCTGAACAAGATTTTCTTTTAGTGCGCTATAGCCTAATGCATCATCTCGGCTGCTGAGTTTTTGCATGCCCCGCCGAGTCAATTTGTGCATGGGATCGATGCCCGTATTGATAAACAGCTGCCACTGTATTGGGGTGCTAGGACGTAAATAGTTAGCCGCAGCTATGTATTTTGGGCGGGCAATACTGCGGACTACTTGTAAGAGTTCTTTCAATTCATATTTGGTGAGTGGGTTATGTTCTGGATAAATAGCGTAGTTAGTATGGTTACTGAGTAGGCCGTTAAAATGCGCATAACATAATAATTCGATCAAGCTAGGGGATTGCTTAATAATGCGGTGATTAGCTTCTTTATTGTAGGTGCCTGAAACCAGCTGCCAGCGATTTTCTTCGGACAAAACTAAAGATATTTTGTCTTGTAGCAAACTAGGGGTAATGTTGGGATTAATGGTGAGAATTTTACCAGGCTTTGCATCATAGATCGCGTAAAGTTGGTTACCCAATAAGGTGATATCCTGGCGGTTAATTCGGATTTTTTTGGCATACTGATCACTAAAAGAAGCGAGATAGCGATAACTCGTGAGCATCTCATTGACGAGAGCATTTCGCTCAGTTTGAACCTCATGGACTTGCCATTCATCGCGATGGTCTAAATGGGAAATGTGTGCCTGAGTCCATTGCCAAGAGTCGACAATCTGTTTCAGTTCTTGGTAACGCCATTGGCGTTGTTGTCCCTGACTCGCCTTTGTTAAAGGTAGATGCGCTTTAAAATAGAAGGCCCTGCGTAATAATTCTAAACGCTTATCATCGTGCTCTGCCGCAACATGTTTGCTTACACGATTCAGCATCAGTAAATAACCATCGCAAGAGAGGGCTTCGATATTGCCATTGTGCACGGTATCTTTTAGGTCCCAACATAACGGCCGAATGTTAGGATATTGGCTGGCATAGTGTTGAGTTAAAAGCAGTTTTAGTAATGACTTATAAGGATTCTTTAAGCCTTTATTGAGTTGCCATAAACCGGCTCCGACAAATTCAGCGGCAGGGATTGTGGGAATACTGCCAAAGTTAATCCAATGAACATCGTGAATGAGTTGTTCGTCTGATAATTGATCTAAATAGCGTTGGCTGTGTTTCTCATATTCAGTGGGCACCAGCCACCAGCTAGGCATGCGTCCTGCGAGCCATAAGGATGAGCGATAAAACTCATCCAGCAATAAAATATGTTGAGTGGAGCCAGAGTGCTCAGCATCAACGTAATCTTGCTGCTTACCTTGGCGAAAATCTTCTGCATCCATTAAGAAAAAATGCAATTCAACTTTTTGGCTTGCCGCCCATTTTTCAATCAGCTCACACTTGGCTTTGAGCATGGCTATTTGCTCATCGCTCATGTCATGAACATGGCAAAGCCAAACATCCAGATCACTGTTCGCTGTTTGTGCGAGAGTTCCTAAACTGCCCATTAGAAAAATGGATTGAATACAACGAATACCACTGATTCTAGGGATTTGTAGTCCTTTGGCGACATAACGCAGGGCACTTAACGAATTCGCCTGTGGGCTATAGTGTTCTATTCCCGCGGGGACTTTTTGGTTGATGAAACCTGGCAGCTGAGGATGATTTAAATGTAATAAAATGGGTAGAACATCAAGCACACGAGTTTGTCGTTCCAGCATCAAACTACGAGCTTGTTCTAGACGTGTGCTATTAAGGCTCAAAAATGACTGGCGCCACTGATTAATTTGCTGAGACGGTGGTAGCTGTATTTGTACTGGTTTAGCCCGTGATGTGGGCGAGGCTGCAGTGAGCGAATTTGGCATATTTTAAGTATAGACACAAAAACGATACTCATGAGGCGAAAAACGCCTCCCTTCAATAATAGGGAGTGCGTTTTTATAGGACCTGCGGTTTTAAAGGGTGTGCAGGACGTTTGTAAAAATTAACGTTTAGATAAGCGCTCACTGGCGCGCTTGGCCGCTGCAATGACTTGCTTCGGTGCGGTGCCACCAATATGGTCACGAGCGGCAACAGAACCTTCAAGAGTCAGTACGTCAAATACGTCAGCGGTAATTTGATCAGAGAATTTTTGCAATTCTTCTAACGTCATTTCACTTAAGTCTTTACCCGTTTCGATACCATAAGCAACGGCTTTACCCACAATTTCATGGGCGTCGCGGAAAGGAATACCTTTCACTACCACGTAATCCGCAAGATCCGTTGCGGTAGAAAAACCACGACGTGCTGCTTCATACATAGAAGGCTTGTTCGGCTCTAAGTACGGTGCCATATCGGCAAATGCGCGGATGCTATCGCGTAGCGTATCAACCGTATCAAATAACGGCTCTTTGTCTTCTTGGTTGTCCTTGTTATAGGCCAACGGCTGTGACTTCATTAAAGTCAGTAGTGACATAAGGTGACCATAAACACGACCAGACTTACCACGTACTAACTCTGGTACATCAGGATTTTTCTTCTGCGGCATAATAGAAGAACCGGTGCAGAAACGATCTGGCAGATGAATGAACTGGAACTGCGCAGAGGCCCAAAGCACTAATTCTTCCGAGAAGCGTGACATGTGCATCATAATGATGGCACCCGCCGCGGTAAACTCAATGGCGAAATCGCGATCAGAAACAGAATCTAGGCTATTCTCTGTTGGCGCGGTGAAGCCCAGCAATTCAGCGGTATAGTGACGATCGATTGGATAAGTTGTACCGGCTAATGCAGCCGCACCTAATGGCAAATGGTTCAAACGCTTACGCACATCTAATAGACGGTCGTAATCACGCTCTAGCATTTCATTCCAAGCCAAAATATGGTGACCAAAAGTCACTGGCTGAGCGGTTTGCAAGTGAGTGAAACCCGGCATAATAGTATCAGAATGAGCCGCGGCTAAACCGACTAGGCCTTCTTGTAAGCGGGTTAATTCAGTGCCGATGTTATCGATTTCATCACGTAGGTATAAGCGAATATCGGTCGCTACTTGGTCGTTGCGTGAACGGCCTGTATGCAATTTTTTACCCGTAATGCCGATCTTCGCGGTCAGTGCCGCTTCGATGTTCATGTGAACGTCTTCAAGTTCGATAGACCATTTGAAGTCGCCACGTTCGATTTCGATGCGCACTTCTTCAAGGCCGCGCAAAATATCGTCGCACTCTGCTTGCGTTAAAACGCCCACTTTCGTAAGCATTTTAGCGTGAGCAATAGAGCCTTGAATATCATGAGCATACAGTCGCTGATCAAAATCAACTGAGGCAGTATAGCGGGCAACAAAAGCATCGGTAGGCTCAGAAAAACGGCCGCCCCAAGAAGAGTTAGTTTGATCAGACATGAAAACCTCGAATGAATAGCGAATAAAATAGAGTGTGCAAATAAAGTGAATAGACATTGCACGCAATTTGAATGCACGAATTATAGCGCTCTCAGAGTCTAATTAGTAGTCATCAAAACCGTGTCAAAACAGGCTGAGGTGGTAATATTGCTTGTATTATCTGCTCGACAACGGAACACTGAGTTTATGAATATTCATAATAAAAAACTCGAAACCTTCTTTTTGCCAGATCTGTGTAACGTACGAGCGGTCTTTGTGCTTATTTTATTGTCAGAAGCCCTGGTAACCGCGTTGATATTAGTTGAAAGCAGCGTGGTAGCCTTTCAATGGGAACGCTTTGCGACGGTATCGTATTTTGTGCAATGGGTTGCTTTGCTTTCCGTGGCCTTGCTATGTCAGTCACGTAAATTTATGGCGCGCTTAGCGCTACCGTGGGCTGTGTGTTGGGCGATGTCGTTATTAATGCTGGTTTGTTTTTCTATTAGCTTAGCGACTGAAGCCATTTTCCCATTTCTGGGTCTTGGCTATGAGATCAACTGGTCTTGGATACTTCGTAATATCTTGATCAGCGCCATTTTTGGTGCGATGGGATTGCGATATTTCTATGTACAGAGTCAGTGGCGCTTGAAAAGCCAAGCTGAATTAAGCTCTCGCTTACAGGCTCTTCAGGCCAGAATTAGACCTCATTTCTTTTTTAATAGTCTCAATACCGTGGCGTCATTAATCGCCATTGATCCTGAGAAAGCTGAAAACATGCTGGTGGATTTATCGTCATTATTTCGGGTAGTACTTAAAGACCAAGATGCTCAAGTAGATCTTGCGGCTGAAATAGAATTAGGTCGACGCTATTTGAATATTGAGCAAGAACGTTTAGGTGATCGGCTTAAATTGGAATGGCAACTGCCTGGCGAAATACCCAAAATCCAAGTGCCTCAATTGTTATTACAACCGTTGCTTGAAAATGCTATTTATCATGGTATTCAACCACTCATTGATGGTGGAAAAATTATTATCCATTTGAAGCCCGAAGAGGCAGTCAAGAATAAAGAAAAGCGTTGGTCATTAATTATTGAAAATGATAAATCAGATTGTGACGTGAAAAGAAATGGCCATCAAATTTCACTTCCCAATATTGCAATGCGGTTAGAAGCAGTTTTTGCAGATAAAGCAGTACTAAGTATCGAAGAAACTGCTAACCAGTACCGAGTGATTATTGGTTTACCAGAATATAATGGATAGCATAATAAGCATAATAAGCCGAATAATAAATAATCAACGAGCACATAAATGCTAAAGCTGGAAGGTCAATGAGTTTACGAGTACTACTGGTGGATGATGAACCGTTAGCGCGTCAGCGTTTGGCGCGACTTATCGCTGAGCATGACAATTATCAAATTGTTGCAGAGGCCGGAAATGGGCAGGCTGCGCTAGATTGGTTGCGTCAGCACAAGGCTGACTTGGTCTTGCTCGATATAGAAATGCCAGGACTCAGTGGGCTGCAAGTCGCCGAGCAGTTAATAAAAATATTGCCAAGTACAGGCCCAAGACCCGCCGTAATATTTTGTACTGCGTACGATGAATATGCCTTCAGTGCGTTTAAGGTTGAAGCAGTTGATTACCTGCTAAAGCCCATTCGTAAAGAAGATTTGTGCAAAGCTCTGCAAAAAGCGCAGCGCTGGATTGAACAACAGCCTGATGCTGCGCCAGAAATTCATAGCGGTAATTCCGGTGCTCGTACCCATATCAGTGCCCGCACACATCAAGGTTTACAGCTTATTTCGGTTACCGACATATACAGCTTTCAAGCGGATCAAAAGTACATCACGGTTAAGTTCCAAATAGGGGATTCATGCATGACGGAAGTGCTTATTGATGAACCATTAAAGGTATTGGAAGATGAGTTCGAGCATCACTTTGTTCGCATTCATCGCAATGCCCTTGTTGCAAAAGGCAAGATAGATCGTTTAGAAACCGTGAATAACAGTGTGCATTTGCTCTATTTAAAAGGTTTAGATGCAGGCATGAATGTGAGTCGTCGGCATCTACCGGGTGTTAGGAAACTCATGCGGGGGCTGTAGGGTTTTTGCAGTTAATCTAATAATATCTTTCAACTGACGCAGAGCATTCTAATAGGCCCATGATTGCTGTTATCATAACGGCTATATTTTTATAATTTGCTCATTTCGCTGAAGGATATCCAATGTCAGCTCGTACTCTTAGAATTGCTACCCGTAAAAGTCCTCTTGCCATGTGGCAGGCAGAACACGTGAAATCACGTTTATTGGCTTTAAACCCTGATCTAATCGTTGAATTGGTTACCTTCACAACCAAAGGTGACATCATCTTGGATACACCGCTGGCTAAGATTGGTGGTAAGGGCTTATTCGTTAAAGAATTGGAAGTGGCCATGTTAACGGGAGATGCTGATATTGCGGTACATTCCATGAAAGATGTGCCTATGGAGTTCCCTGAAGGCTTGGAGCTTGGGGTAATTTTAGAGCGCGAAAATCCAACAGACGCTTTCGTATCAAACAACTTTAAAACATTAGAAGATTTACCGCAGGGTGCTATTGTCGGGACTTCTAGTTTACGTCGCCAGTGCCAGTTACAAAATCTACGTCCCGATTTAATAATTCGATCATTGCGTGGCAATGTACAGACACGTTTAAGCAAATTAGACAGCGGTGAATTTGATGCCATTATCCTTGCTTCTGCAGGCCTACTGCGTTTAGAAATGGATTCTCGTATTGCTCAATATCTTGAACCTGAAGTTTCATTACCAGCGGGTGGCCAGGGTGCTGTAGGTATTGAATTGCGTTCAAACGACGAAGAAACTTTAGCGTTATTGAAGCCACTACAGCATGATACTACGGCCTACCGTGTAACCGCAGAGCGTGCAATGAACCGTCGCTTAGAAGGCGGTTGTCAGGTGCCGATTGCTTGCTACGCGGTTGAAAATAATGGCGAGCTTTGGTTGCGTGGCTTGGTTGGTAGTGTTGATGGTAAGCAAATGCTTACTGCAGAATATCGTGCTCCAGTTGCTGAAGCAGAAGCGTTGGGTATAAAAGCCGCAGAAGACTTGTTGGGCCAAGGTGCCGATAAGATTTTGGCGAAAGTCTATGCCGACGCCTAATATTAATGTTAGTTCTCTTCTGCCTGTCTTGGTGACAAGGCCTGCATCGCAAGCGGAAGAGATTTGTCCCGCGCTAGAGGCATTAGGCTGTGAGGTGATTCGCCAGCCTTTGTTGAAGATTGCGGCAGTAGAAGAAACGCCCGCGATCAAATCGCAATTTATGAATATTGATCTGTTTGATGTGGTGATTGCGATCAGTCGCAATGCCGCAGAAATGGGGCTCATGCATCTTGATCAATATTGGCCTCAATGGCCCATTGAAATTGATTGGATTGCGATTGGCCCAGTGACTGCTGAAGTACTTGTGTCGCAGGGGCTTGAAGTGAAAATGCCTGAAGGGCAGTTTGATAGCGAAGGTGCATTGAGAATGCCTGAATTGACTAACGTCGCAGGTAAAAAAATTCTTATTTGGCGAGGTATTGGAGGGCGAGAGACGCTTGCCAGCACACTCCGTGAACGCGGTGCAGAAGTCGTATATGCCGAACTCTATCAACGTTTAGTACCTGAATATGATGAGTCACAATGGCAGCAAACATTATCATTAAAACCCTTGTTGTTAGTTAGTAGTGGTCAAGGATTAGAAGCCATTGCGGCGCAACAGCCAAGGATTGCAGACAAGGTTCGTGGCATCATTGCTCCTAGTCTGCGAGTTGCAGAGCTGGCAAAATCATTAGGCTTTAGCAAAATACACATTGCTGCTAGTGCTCAAGATGTTGATATGTTGGCAGCAGTGGACTGTTGGATTGAAGAAAGTATTTAATAAAAAAGTAAATCGTATCATTTATTAAGGAAATAGTTGTGACAGATAACTTGCAACAAGCACCCGCTGCAGAAGAAAACTCGGCTGAAAAAAGTCCGGTTGAACAAAAATTCGCTAAGAAAAGCGCGACTGCCACGCATGCTAAACCCAGTTCCACGCTCGCTATCCTTGCATTATTGCTCGTGATTATCGCATTGGTCGCCATTGGAGGCATCGGCTGGAAAGGATTTGAACTTTCGCAGCAGCTATTAACGCTATCGCACCAACTAGAACAAAGTACTGATAAAAATACCGCACTGGCGGCTCAGCTTGCTAATACTGAGAAAAATGCAACAATTCATAATAAGCAATTACAGCAAAACGCACAGCGTATTGCAGAACTGCCGGGCGCAGATCGTAATGATTGGTTATTAGCCGAAGCAGAATACTTATTACGTCTTGCTAACCAGCGTTTAGGTCTTGAGAGAGATTGGCAAGGTGCCGTTGCTATTTTAGTCGCTGCAGACGGCGTTTTAGCCGAAACCCAAAATCCTTTAATTCGTTCCGTTCGCCAACAGCTTGCGAAAGAATTACAAACATTACGCGCGGTTCCAGCCGTAGATCTCACAGGTGCGGTTGCGCGTTTGCAAGCCGTGCAAGATCAAATCAACGAGCTGGAGTGGATGCCTCGTACTCTGCCTCAAGCTAGCGCAGTGGTAGAAACGACGGCTCCTCAAGTTATTCCCACTGCCTGGGATAGATTTTCCAGCAAGGCATTGGCAGGTATTGGTAAGATTGTACGTATTCGTCAAAACGACAAGGCTTTACCTGCGCCGTTAACACCCGACCAGCATTATTATTTACAGCAAAATATGCACTTGATGTTAGAACAAGCGCAGGTAGCTTTGGTTCGTCAGCAAGATGCTTTATATAAGCAAAGTATTGCAAGAACCCTTGACTGGTTAGAAGAATTTTCGATGGTGAAAAATGTTAAAACAGAAGCGGTAAAAGAAACACTGCTAGAGCTCAGTGCTTGGAATGTATCACCTGAATTTCCTGAAATTAGCGGCTCACTTAACAAACTGCGTCAGTTAATGGATCAGCAGCGCCGCATCACAGCGCTTCCTATTCATACAAGCGCTCAATAACGAGGAATAAGAAATGAAAAAACTCGTTATCTTAATCGCCGGATTTTTATTAGTTGGATTATTCTTTGGCTACCTCGTGAGTCTTGATTCTGGCTACGTATTATTTAGCTGGGCTAACTACACTCTTGAAACCAGTTTTTGGTTTTTCAATATTATGCTGGCAGCATTTTTTATCAGTGCCTATTTAGTACTTCGCTTTGTTTTATTATTAATTGGCAGTGATTGGCGCATTAATGAGTGGCGTAAGCAAAAACGTTCAATACGTGGGCAGCGTCAAACAACACGTGGCTTCTTGAGCTTAGCTCAAGGTCAGTGGAGAACCGCAGAGCGCCAACTTACTCAAGCGGCTGCTTTAGGTGATAACCCATTAATTAACTATTTAGGTGCTGCCCGTGCTGCTTATGAAAAAGGCGACATGGATAAATCAGACCATTGGCTAAAAGAAGCCGCACACAGCACGAAAGGGGCTGAGCTTGCGGTGGCAATTACACAAATCCAATTGTTAATTTCACGCGGCCAAACTGAGCAAGCACTGGCGGTTGTTTTGCGTTTGCGTAAACAGCATCCAAAGCATAAGCATTTATTGAAAATGCATATCAAGGTCTTACGAGAGTTAGAAGATTGGGTCGGCTTAAAAGACTTGTTACCGACCGTGCGTAAACTGGCCAAACTTATTCCTCAAGACAAGTTAAAAGAATTAGAAGAAAAAGTAGTTATTCAGTTGATGCAACGGGCCGCTAAAAGTCATACTTCCGGTTCTTCGGCTACCGCAGGTCAGGCAGAGTTAATTAAAGAAATTTACAATGACGCGCCTCGTAGCGTTCGTCTATCGGTTGACGTATTAAGCTACTACGTCGATTTATTATTATTGTTAAAACAGCCAGGCAAAGCTGAACAAGTATTGCGCACAGCATTACCTTCTGTATGGCATGATAAGTTGATTGATTTGTACGGCCGTATTCAAGGTGATGATCAGGATCGACAGCTTTTGTTTGCTGAGCAGCAATTACAAGAGCGCACTAATGATCCGATGTTATTGCTCGCTTTAGGGCGTATTGCAAACCGAGCGGGTAACGAAGAAAAGGCACAAGAATATCTAGAAGCCGCTAGCAGGATTAAAGCCTTGCCTGAAGTGCATACTGAGCTGGGTTATTTATTAACAAAGCGAGGATCATTTGAAGGTGCTTGCGAGCACTTTAATAAAGCGCTGGCTTAGAAAACGTGCAGAAAAAAGGCTTCTAATCAGAAGCCTTTTTTATTTATTCTAGAAAAGTGATTACTTCTTCTCACGCGGCGCATAGCTAAACACATCACTGTGCATATTCGCTTCGCTTAACCCCAACTTCTCTAATTGATCTAATGTGCCGTGCACCATATTTGGTGAACCGCAGGCATACATCTGTACATTCTTTAGATCATTAAAGTCTTCATGAATTATTTCATAAATCCAACCCGCACGACCTTGCCAGCTATCAATACCCGCTTCTAATACAGGATGGAATGTGAAATTGGTGAACTCATCAGCCCAATGTTTTGGCGTATCGTATAAATAGAATTCATCTAGCGAACGATTTGACCAATACAGGTGAATTTCGTGCTCAGGATCTTGGGCCAAAATCGCTTCTGCTAAGCATTTAATTTGCGAGAATCCGGTGCCTGCGCAGACTAATAAAATGGGCTGTTTTGGCAACTCTTTTAAGAAACACTCGCCTTTTGCTAGAGTCACTTTTACCGTACTGCGATTTTCAGCGGCTTGGCTTAGCTCTGCAATAATATTTGCAGTTACGTCGTTATGATCAGAAATTTGTAATTCTAATCGACGTGGTTGCTTAGGATCTGGGGCATTGGCGATTGAGTAGGGAAGCTGCTGATCGGCAAGGTGTAATTCTAAATACTGGCCTGGCAAATAGTCGAGCTTACTGCCCGCAGGGGCTAGTAGCTCAATGCGGTAAACCGATGCATTTAAGGCCTCGACGCTAGACACTTGGCAAGCAAGAGTCTGTTCTGGCGAGTGTCCGGGTGCATAAATCTCTGGCATAAAAATCTCTAAATCAGATAACGGATAAGTTAAACATAATAATACCTGATTAGGAGACTCAAGTATTTCACCTTTTTTCTGCTCGACCTGATAACCCTGACGCTGGTCAACGGTGCCAGACAGCAGTTTGGCTTCGCAGATTTGGCACACGCCGTTTTCACAACTTAGCGGAATGATTGCGCCTTGCTCAAAACACGCTTCTTGCAGTGCTTGACCTTCTGCCACCTGAATTGAGATATTCGCTGGTTGAAAGGTTACCTTGAACGATGTTATGTCTGTGGCCATATTATAAGCCTAGCTCATCCCAGATAGCATCGACCTTGTCTTTCACTTTTTCGTCCATGACTATCGGTTCACCCCATTCGCGGTTGGTTTCACCGGGCCATTTATTGGTCGCGTCCAGGCCCATTTTTGAACCGAGGCCAGAGACTGGTGATGCAAAATCGAGATAATCGATAGGGGTATTGTCGATCAAGGTCGTATCGCGGGTTGGATCCATACGAGTTGTAATTGCCCAAATCACATCGTTCCAGTCGCGCGCGTTAATATCGTCATCGGTGACAATCACGAACTTGGTATACATGAACTGCCGTAAGAACGACCACACCCCTAGCATCACGCGTTTGGCGTGTCCTGGATATTGCTTCTTAATCGTCACAATCGCCATTCGATACGAGCAGCCTTCTGGCGGTAAATAAAAGTCGGTAATCTCTGGAAATTGCTTACGCAAAATCGGCACAAAAACTTCATTCAGTGCAACACCTAAGATGGCAGGCTCATCCGGTGGACGGCCAGTATAAGTGCTGTGATAGATAGGGTCTTTACGGTGAGTAATGCGTTCTACCGTGAAAACAGGGAAGCTATCTACTTCGTTGTAATAACCAGTGTGATCACCAAACGGGCCTTCTTCGGCCATCTCATCGGGGTAGATAAAGCCTTCTAAAATAATCTCTGCCGTGGCAGGCACCATTAAATCGTTACCCATACTCTTCACTACTTCGGTGCGACTATTGCGCAGCAGACCCGCGAAGGCGTATTCCGATAATGTATCTGGTACGGGCGTTACCGCCCCTAAAATTGTTGCAGGGTCAGCGCCTAAGGCAACCGAAACAGGATATGGTTGACCAGGATTCTGCTGTTGAAATTCGCGAAAATCCAACGCGCCACCGCGGTGGCTTAACCAGCGCATGATGAGTTTATTTTTGGCAATCACCTGCATGCGGTAAATGCCTAAGTTATGGCGATCTTTATTCGGTCCTTTGGTAATAACCAAAGGCCAAGTAATTAAAGGGGCGGCATCCCCAGGCCAGCAGTGCTGAATTGGGAATTTACCAAGATCGACGTTTTCGCCTTCGTGCACAATTTCTTGGCAAGGCGCTTTTTTCACCACTTTTTGGCTAAGGCTCAGTACCTTTCTGAAAATAGGCAGCTTGCTCCACGCATCTTTAAAGCCCTTGGGTGGCTCAGGCTCTTTTAAAAAGGCGAGCAGTTCGCCCACTTCACGCAAGGCTTCTACCGATGATTCACCCATGCCCATGGCGACACGCTCGGGAGTACCAAACAAGTTAGCCAGCACGGGTATGGAGTGGCCTTTAGGGTTTTCGAACAACAATGCCGGGCCACCTGCACGCAAAACGCGGTCGGCGATTTCGGTCATTTCTAAATGAGGGTCGACTGGATAGCTGATGCGTTTAAGCTCGCCTTTCTTTTCCAGTTGCTTGATGAAGTCACGCAGATCTTTATATTTCACGAGTCGCCTGTTTCTGGTCATGAATATTTGAATGCCCATATCATAAAGGGCTAAGCAGTTGATTTCTAATTATATGTCCCTAATATGGCGGCTAATTAGGTTTAATGCGATATTCAGAGGCTTATGGTTATGTTGAGTGCACGCTTTTATCTGTTGGTGAGCGCGATTAGCGGTTTGTTGAGTGTAGCTTTAGGCGCCTTTGGTGCCCACGGGCTAAAGAAGGTGGTGAGCCCCGATATGTTAACGGTGTATCAAACGGGTGTGCAGTATCAGTTTATCCACAGTTTAGCCTTGCTCGCGTTAGCAATTTTGATGCTTACGTCCGTGGCTAAACCCGCAGTAATGAACAAGCTAAAGTGGAGCGCGAACCTGATGATGATCGGGATTCTACTCTTCAGTGGAAGCTTATATACCATGACATTTATGTCAGCGGCGGGTGGATTTCCTGCTTGGTTAGGTCCGATTACCCCTATTGGTGGATTAGCCTTTATAATGGGCTGGATATTTTTGATGGTGGCTGCATTTAAGCTGCCAATTGATGAGCAATAATTCGTTTATTATGACTGATGAAGAGAAAAATAACGTGACCGAGCAAGACAAGCCGCTGGCAGCAGACGCACTTACTAAAGAAGCCTTAACGGAAGACGAAGTCATTGAGAGCCAGAAGCGCCGTATTCGATCTTTTGTTCGTCGTACTGGCCGTTTGACCGCAGGTCAGCAGCTGGGTTATGACCGTCAGTGGGACACGCTAGGTTTCGCTTTGGAAGACGGCAAATTTGATATTCCAACGGCTTTTGGTCGCGACGCCTATACCGTTTTAGAAATCGGTTTTGGCATGGGTCAATCGTTTATCGAAATGGCTAAAGCTGATCCAGAAAAGAATTACATTGGTATTGAAGTTCATACGCCGGGTGTGGGTTCGGCTTTACGCATGGCAGATGAAGAAAGCGTAACGAACGTGCGCATTAGCGAAGATGATGCGATTGAAGTATTGAAACATCAGATTGCCGACGAAAGCTTTGATTGCTTGCAGTTGTTCTTCCCTGATCCTTGGCATAAAAAGCGCCACAATAAACGCCGTATTGTGAATGAAGAATTCATTCAAACCATTCGCAGTAAAATGAAGCCGGGTGGCATTATCCACATGGCGACAGACTGGGAACCTTATGCTGAGCACATGATGGAAGTCTTGAGTGCTGCTGAAGGCTATAAAAACCAAGCTGGAGAAGGCCAATATACGCCGCGCCCAGATCATCGCCCACTGACCAAGTTCGAGAAACGGGGTGAGAAATTAGGCCATGGGGTTTGGGATTTGTTTTTTGAAAAAATTAATTAAGTTTTAGAATTTAAGGATTACAAGCATGACTAAGAAAGATAAAGAAAAAGTATTCGGTGGTGAGTGGAGCGAAGCTCAGTTAGAAGAGTTTTTGGTTGATCAGGACTACCCAGGTGAAACAGCCGACTTTACCTCAATCATTCGTGCCTACCGTCACATGATGCCTGCATCATTTGCTGACTTTTTGGCTTTGCTGAAAGAAAAAGGCGGTGATGTGAACGCGAAAAATGAAGCGGGCGAAAGTGCATTGGCGATTATTTCCAGCCACTCTAAAGGTGTTGAGTTTGCCGCTTTATTAAAAGAAGCAGGCGCTGCGTAATTGATTATGTTAGTGCTACGGCTTATATTATTTTAGGCCGTAGCGACTACGAATAATATCCAGTTCTTTAGCATGACTGATTAAAAACGCGTTAAATTTCTCAATTAACTTGGGATGCTTGATGCTTGAAAGATGGTAAGCGTATTGAAAAGGAGGATATTGAGAGTGTCTTACTAGGGACTTTTTTGGATACATCTTTGTTATTAAATTTTGTGCGACATTTTTATTAAAATATACCCCCTGCACGCGTTCAGATACCAGCATGTGTATAAGCTGCTCGACCTTTTTTGTTTTAATCGTTTTAAATTCGTGGTTAGCGACAGGCATAGCAATACCAGGAGTGCTGAAACCTAAAATCGTACCGACCGTTTTGATATTTTCTTTAGCTACTTCAGGCTTATCTTGTTTCAAAACAAGTAAAGATTCAGTGATGTTTAAAACAGGCTCACTGTAGTGCACTTTCACTGTTGAACTGAGTGATGCAGACCATAGAGGATTGTCAGGAAATTTTAATGCGATACTGCCTTTTACAAACTCATTAAACAAACGCGGAACAGGCATGGGTACGTAGGCAATTTTTATCTGGCTAATTTCAGAGAATAAATCGAAAATTTCACGAGCAGCGCCTTGGTATTTTTGTTCGTCGTTAAGATAAAAGTAGGGTGCATAATTAGTTACTTCTACACCTAATGTTAAGGCATGCACGGGTGTGCTCATCGTGATGGCAAATGAAATGCTGACCAATATTCTTTGAATTAGGCGCATGCTAAGGTCTCTCACTAGGAATTTTTAATTCTAACAGAAAGCCTTAGCTAGATGCTTTGCGAAATCACGACGTTTTGGTATTTAGATCGTATTATTATACTAAAGCATTACTCAATAATCAGTTTGCCCGTACGAATACGCTGAGGATGATCGCCAACAGGGAAGCTCGCTACTTCTTTAGCCTCGTCAAACGAGATAACAGAAACACGATCTTGTTCGCTCACCGAGACATAGCAGTATTTTCCGTCAGCGCTTTCAGTAGACCAATAAGGTTTTGCGCCTAATGGCGTATCTGACAATTGTACTGTTTTATATTCGAATGTTTTGCGGTCAACAATCGCGGCATAACCCGACATTGTTGCGGCAACACATAATTTAGTGCCTTCACTATTCATCGCTAAACCGTGATGAGCAGAGTTCAACTGATAATCGCGAGTGCTCATTTCGGCAATTTCTTTTGGGATCGGCAGATCGATTTTACGGGTGATTTTTTGTTGCTCTACATCGTATTCAAAAAAGCCGTGGAAAAAAGAAACCTGCATATAAACAAATTTTCCGTCCGGTGCGACAGCCATTGGACGAACAGCGCTATCAACCCAAGGGAATCCGAATTCTTCTAATTTTTCACCGATATCGACACGTTGTAAAACTTCATAAGTATTGGCATCAACAATTTGGAAAACTCGTTCGCCTTTCATCCAGTCCAGCCATGAGCTGGTAAAAGGCACATAGACTTTACCAATACTGGCGTGAAAAATACGCTGGCCATCTTCAGAATAAGTATTTTCGTGAGGCTGATCACCAGAATCAAATTCATTAACGATCTTGCCCGTTGCGGTATCAATAGCGTGTACTTTACCGGCGGTAGACGCTGATACTAAAAAGGTTTTACCATCTGGGGAAATCGCAGAGTGGTCAGAGCGAGACCCTTCAACCTGTGTACGCCAAACAATCTCACCACTATTCACATCCAGTGCTACAACATCGGCAAAACTTGGGCGTGAAATAAATAGGTGACGGCCATCGTTGGAAGGGAACATATCATCAACCATTTGATGATTGCCTTCGCCAATAACTTCTTTGATAAAAGTAGAAACAATGCGACGTTTAATACTGCTGGTGAGTTCTTCTAAACGCTCTTCTTTATCGGGTACAGCATTGAGCTTTTTTATCCGCTGATAAGTATGAGGATCGTAGATGTCTATCGTGCCATCCCAGTTGTTACCCACTACAATAACATCGCGTAAATCGGTATTTAAGTCAGTAGTCAGCTTTGCGATATTCGCGTGAGCAACTGCATCAGTGATTTGAGGGGTGATGGTTTCTGGCGTGCTAGCCAATACGCCAGGCGCTGCAACCAGACTGCTGGCAAGCATGATTCCCAATGCTATTTGTTTAATGCTGGGCGATTTATATTTAGATTGCTGAGAAGTTATCAGAGTAGTCATTAATGCACCTTGTCTTAATCACTCATTATAGAGCTGAGTGTAGTCATCATTATTAGTTTTATTATTGATCCTACTGTAACAAGGATGCTTTGTAATTGCAGTGGCCGATGAAGACAAGGATGTTGACCGCAGCGGCCATAAGTTTGGCGGCTTTATTGAACTGAATTAAACTCACTGTGAACGTAAGCGTTTTACATAAATAGCGCTAAAATCTCATTCAAGAATAAGCTGCCTTTGGCTGAGGTTTTGATCTGTTCGTAGCCATCTTTTAGTAAATGCTTTTCGAGTAGCCCTTTTTCAATGGCGGTATCGATGCCACTCGCGATGGTAGAGAGTGGATATCCTGTTCTTTGTTCAAACAGATTTAAATCAAAGCCTTGCTGCAAGCGTAAGGCGTTCATCAAAAACTCTAAGCCTATGTCTTCGTTCTGAATTGATTCTTTGCCTGCTAAGAAGCTCTTAGATGAGTTTCCAGCTGCATTAAGAAAGTCTTTCGGCGCCCGCGTTTTCCAGGTTCTAAAAACAGGTGAGGCGGTGAGGCTTTCTGGCGCATTAACTAGATCAGTCACTTTGCCGTGAGCCCCCGCGCCAATACCCAGATAATCACCGAACTGCCAATAGTTTAAATTATGTGTCGCTTGCTTATCTTGTTGTGCGTAAGCCGACACTTCATATTGCACAAAGCCATGCTTGGCTAATAATTCTTGTCCTGCTTCTTGAATATCCCACAGCGTTTCGTCTTCGGGTAAGACGGGTGGGCGTTTGAAAAATTCGGTATTCGGTTCAATCGTTAGTTGATACCAAGACATGTGCGTTGGGCCGAGATCGATCGCTTGTTGAATATCAGCCAAGGCTTGTGCTTGAGATTGATCGGGTAAACCGTGCATCAAGTCGATATTGAAATTATCGAAGCCTGCTTCTTTCGCCATTTTAATCGCGGCAATCGCTTGCTGACCATCGTGAATACGACCGAGATGTTTTAGCTGATGATCGGCAAAACTTTGTACACCTATAGAGAGACGGTTAATGCCTAATTTACGATAGCCAGAAAATTTCACCGCTTCAAAAGTACCTGGATTGGCTTCCATGGTAATTTCGATGTCTTTAACAAAGGTTACTTTTTCTTGTAGCCCTGCCAATAAATTTTTATACGCTTCAACGCTTAATAACGAAGGTGTGCCACCACCGATGAAGATGGTTTGGATTTCGCGGCCTTGCACCCAAGGAAGGTCAGCTTCTAGGTCGTCTAACAATGCCTGAACATACTCCGTCTCTGGAATGTGCTCTTCAGCCTTGTGAGAGTTGAAATCGCAGTAGGGGCACTTACGCACGCACCAAGGTACGTGAATATAAAGTGATAGTGGAGGCAGCTTCATTATTCAGCCGCTTCCATTTCTTCACTCAGTTCCATCCACTGCATTTCCACGTCTTCTAATTCGCTCTTTGAGTCACCTTGCTGTTGCAGTACTTTTTGCAAATCCGCTTTACGCGCCGCTTCATAAAGTGTGGTATCGGCCAGCTGATTTTCACTTTCTTCCAGCAGTTTCTGTAATTTTTCCATATGGGTTTCGAGCTTAGTTAACTCTTTACGCAAAGGCGCTAAACGGGCACGACGTTCAGCGTCTAAACGCTTTTGCTCTTTACGATCTTGCGCGCCCATACCGGCACTTTTATTCGCGGATGCGATATTATTCACATTGTCGGCGGAGTTAGGGTTACTGGCCAATTGGCCGGTTCCCGATACAGAATTACTGCCTGCTTGTTTCGCTTGTACGTGTTTATGATAGTCGTGCAAATCACCATCGAAGACTGCGACCTTGCCATCTTCAACCAACCAATATTCATCGACCGTTGCTTTTAATAAGTGACGATCGTGGCTGACGATAACAATGGCACCGGCAAAGGTTTGCAGCGCCATGGTTAATGCTTCACGCATTTCAATATCAAGGTGGTTGGTAGGCTCATCCATAATCAATAGATTGGGCTTACGCCATGCAACTAACGCCAACGCTAAACGCGCTTTTTCACCGCCGGAAAAAGGTTCGCAAATTTCCAACGCTTTTTCGCCACGGAAATCAAAGCCACCCAAAAAGCTACGGGCTTCTTGTTCGGTTACTTGTGGTGATAAACGCTGAATCATTAACATTGGGCTTGCTTTAATATCTAACGACTCAAGCTGATGCTGAGCGTAATAACCAATTTTTAAATGCTCGCCTTCGTGGCGCTTACCGGAAAGCTGAGGTAACTCTTCGCACAAAGTTTTTATTAGCGTCGACTTACCCGCACCGTTAGCACCTAATAAACCAATGCGATGGCCAGGCACTAAAGATACGTGCTGATTTTGTAAAATGGCTACCGCTTCGCCACCAGGCTTTGCAGGGTAGCCAATATCCGCTTCTTCAAGGCTCAATAGCGGAGTAGACACTTTATCGTGACAGGCAAAGTTAAACTTAAACGGTGAGTCGACATGCGCCGGCGCAATAAGCTCCATACGTTCTAATTCTTTCACGCGGCTTTGTGCTTGCTTCGCTTTACTCGCTTTGGCTTTAAAGCGGGTAACGAATTGTTCAATTTCGGCAATACGAACTTGCTGCTTCTCGTGCATCACTTGTTGTTGCGATAAACGCTCCGCGCGGATGCGTTCGTAAGCGCTGTAGTTACCCGGATAGCTGGTTAACGTGCATTGGTTTAAATGTACAATGTGGTCGGCCACACCGTCGATAAAATCACGGTCATGCGAGATGAATACCAGCGTACCCTGATATTTATTCAGCCATTGCTCTAACCAAACAGTCGCATCCAAATCCAAGTGGTTGGTCGGTTCATCGAGTAATAATAAATCGGAAGGTGTCATCAACGCTTGAGCAAGGTTCAAACGAATGCGCCAACCCCCCGAGAAACCCGAAACAGGCTTAGCCATGTCACTTTGCTTAAAGCCAAGGCCATGTAATAACTGTTCGGCCTGAACCTTAATATTGTAACCCGCATGCAGATCCATCTTGCCGTGCCATTCGGCTAGCTCATTATCACAGGTGGTGGTATTGATGCCGTGCTCGATTTCGCGATAGGTTTTATCACCATCAATCACATAATCGACGGCACTGCGCTGGCTGGCTTCAACTTCTTGCGCCATGTGCGCGACGCGCCAGCCTGACGGGTAATATAAATCGCCGTTATCAACTACAAGCTCACCTAAAAGCAGGGCAAATAAGCTAGACTTACCAGCACCGTTAGCGCCGATTAAGGCGAGCTTTTGGCCATCATGAATACGCAAATCTGCCTTTTCTAGCAGAGGTTTGATACCACGTTGCAATGAAACCTGATTAAATTCGATCATAGTCTTTTAGAATACTTTTTTAACAGAGGTGTAGCACTTTGGCTGATTCACAAAATGTCTTAGACACGGGCTTAAATATAGACGCGCAGTTTGCCACAAATTCGGCTGAAAACCCACTCACTGACCCGCTAGAACAGTCGCTAGAAAACACTCTCGACAACGAACTCTGGCAGTACGCGTATCAGGTCTACTCGCAGGCAGGTGTGGAAGCTGCTTTGTTAGCTTTGCAGGATGATCATGGGGCTGATATTAACTTGATACTGCAAGCCTTGTGGTTAGCAAGCGAGGGTAAGCAGTGGACTGAAGCCTGTATTCCCGCAGATTATGATCAGTGGATCGCAGAGCAAGTACTGCCGCTGCGCAAGATGCGTCGTAGCATGAAAGTAGATTGGGTGGAAAAAAGAGGGCCTCAATATGAAAACTTTCGACAGCAGGTTAAAAAGTTAGAACTTAAGGCGGAGCAGCATGCGTTGGCTATGCTGTTTCATCAATCTAATAGGGTGTTAGGACAGGAGGAAAGCGTAACTAAAACATTAGAGAGTAACTTATCTCAGCTAGCCGCTTATCTCACGATTAAACCTGAGTTAATGTTGAGTACACTCAGTACTGTAAATAATTAACTAATCTATTTTCATTAAAACTATCAGTAATAGTTCGTAATATTCTAAAGCGCCTATCAATGTATTGATTGTATTGCCGATAAAGAAAGAATCACAATTTACGGCAGAGTTTTAATATGGATATTAATGGAGTAGCCCTTACACAGGGTGGCACAGCTAATATAAAGGGGACTAAAACCCCAAGTATTGTAGCTTCTGTTACGGCTCCTCCTAAGATGGTGGAAAAGGATGCCAATGGACTGGCATCCTCTGAGCAAAAAGCCGCAGATGGTATGCAAGTAATGAGAATCACTAGGACTCCAAGTCGAGGGGTTGAACCGACACGGGAAGAGAAACTTGCTAGTTCAGCAAGGGTTCTAGAAATATTTATTCGAGAATTACCCGCTAAAACAGAGCAACTAAGTAATCAATTTTCGTACATAGAGAAGAAGGTCGAAGAAAAAATCGGTGATGCTGCAAATAGTGTCTGGGACTTTTCGATTGATAAAGATGGCGCTATTGTCGTTGTGAGTAAAGAGCTGAGTGATAAAAACAAAGCAATAATTGAAAAAATAATAGGCACTTCAGGATTGATGGAAGGTTTCTCTTCATTGCAGTCAGTAATGATCGAGGTGCTTGAAGAAGATCGTACAACAGCTTTATATTCTTCAAATATAGGGAAATACGATTTAACCAAGGATAACTTTTCAGACATCATCTATTTTAAAGAATTTATGAATTCAGCTGGTGATGATGGACGTATGAATGAAACCGCTGAGGCGTTTGTACAGCAACTACAAGCCAGAGCCGTTGAAGAATATAACAAGAAAATGGAAGCCATCGATGTTTATGCTTAGACGTAGCCTGTAAGAATACTGAGTAGAATTTAAAGCTCTGCAATCTGTTGCAATGTCTCAGGGTGACTTTGGACTAGTTTCAATAAAGTAGTCGCTTGGCCATTCGGCGCACTACGTCCTTGTTCCCAGCTTTCAAGAGTTCTCGATGAGGTATGCAAATATTTTGCAAACACACCACGAGACATTTTGAAGGTTTCGCGTATGTCGATAATCTCAGCAGGTGAAAGCTGAAAATCTTTAATTGCATCAGCTTTAACAGTACGAAGGGTTAACTTGCCTTCGGAATGCTGTTTGGCTTCTACTAATGCAGAAGATAGCTCTTCAAATAAGTTACGCTTGTTCATTTATCCAATCCTCCAAGAAGTGCTTTAAATGTTTTTTATCTTGCGCGGTTAAATCAGTCATTTCATTTTTGGCATAAAGGGTAAGTAAGTAGAAACGATTAAAAATATCGAGATAATAATAAATAATACGAACGCCTCCTCGCTTTCCAGAACCTTTCGAAGAAGAGCGAATCTTACGCAATCCTCCCGTGCCTTGAATCACATCGCCCTTTGTTGGGGTGATTAGCAGCTCCGTTTGTAGCTGGCGATACTCATCATCCGATAAATAATCAGCTCGGTTCTTGCTAAAAATTGATGATTCAACGAATAATCCTTTCATTGTTGAAGTGTACGTAGATTACGTATAGATATCAACATGGATGAAGCTGACTATATTGACACTATTTAGCGTTGTTATACGCACTTAATTAACAGGCCGTATGACTATGCAACTGATTGGCTTTGGTTGAGGTCGTTTTGGATAGAACGCGCAAGTCGACAAGATTTCTGGAAGACAATAATTCAGAAGGCTTTACACTGCCTAATTCTTTGAAGATTCTAGAGAAATGCGAATAGTCTGAGAAACCCGCTTCGACCACCGCATCCGTTAACGACATGCCGTTACCTAAATTAAGTAAGCTAACAAATATTCGATGACACAATCTGAAGCGTCGAATAGGTATTCCTGTTACTTGTTTAAACAGTTGAATTAATCTCGGTGCCGATAATCCGACTGCACTAGCAATTTCATCGATAGAAACATTTGTGGCGTAATCTCTTGTGATCAGCTCAATCGCTTTTGCAATTCTGGCATCGGGAAGACAACAATTTCCGCTGCTTGAGTCTTCGATCCAATTATCAAGGCGTTCAAATACATATTCTGCTGAAGGGCGGTGTTTGAATATTTCAGCCGCCTGTTCAATTACGGCTGCTTCGTTGGGTATGCCACTATAACAAGCGCTGCTATCGTCGATGTGAACACAGCTAGCCATACTGGGAATTAACTTTGCTAAGTCGGTCCCCAGTGTATCTAGAAAACAAAAAGCAATGATTGAATCGTTGGTATCAACGGTTACATGAGAGCCCGCTGGAATTAAAAAACTTTTACTCACATAGCTTTGGCCAGTGCTGTTGTCGATTAGCCCCAGCTCTTTATCAATAGAAATAATAAGGGTGGTCAGGCTATTTGACTGCTCTAATAATCTTTTTAACGGGCCCACGTACATCGTACGCTTGCCCGACAAATAGACTAAAGATTTGAACATTGGAACGGTATTACTGTGATTCAAAATAACTCCTTCTCAGCATGAGAGTATGCGCTCAATTGATACTTTAACGATGTATTCGCTATACCTTGGCATTGCGTTCAATACTGCGCACGCGTATTTGTTCTAATTCATCAAACAGTGATGCTCGCAGAGCATCTACCTGCATGTTGAGCTCGTCTTTTGCTAAGCCTTGGTTGCTTAGAATGTTGGCACGTTGAATCAAGTAGGTATTTATTCGAGCCTGCCATTGGGCACGCTGTTGATCCAATTCGTCGAAGCGTTGTACGGCTTCGTCGCCAAACATCTCTCGACGCAACTCGCGTACTTGCTCTTGATCACCGCCATCGGCGAGCAATTTCTCGGTTCTAATTTTAAGCTCGTCTGTTATTTGAGTTTCTCTGATACTTTTTCTAACGTCTTCAGGTAAGGCGAGTTGGAATTCGGTGATTTTTTCTAAACGTTCGCTAGCGGAAAGTGATTTATCGGATGTTACTAACAATTTTGAATAGGTGTACTCGTCATAGCGCTGTTCGTCTTCATAAAATGCCTCATAAACCGCAAGATCTAAGTGTTGTACTCTTAATGCATTTCTTTGATCCATTTGCTTGCGCAGAAATTTTAGATAACCACCGTTCACTTTATCTTGCTGGCTCATCAGCGCTAGAGCGTCGCCAAGCTCTTGCTCTAAAGCCATTAATGAATATTTAAATTCTACATATTGAACCAGTATCGCTTTCGATTCACTTAGCGCAGGTTCCTGCAGATAATGATTCAAATATTCATCGATACGTAAAAGAATGGTATCGAGATCTTCCTCAGAAATTGTCGATAAAAAATAATCAAATAAGTCTTTAATATCGGTAGAGATAATTAGGTGACCTTCTGCATCAACCAATAATGCATTCTCGATAGTGGTGCCTCTTAGTGAATCAGGTAAGCCGCCGTGTTTAGATTCATAACCAAGCACGTATTGTGTGGTACTAACTTCTGCGCTATTTGATGTTGATTTAGTGGGTTGCGATATAACGACGACAGAAGTATTTTCAATATTAAAGTTAATAAAAGAAACGGTTACCGCAGATACGACAGCAACGATTAGTAATGTAAATAAATGGTGTGTTGTGATTTTTTTAACATTCATCAGATAACCTCAAAATGGGTGACGCTTTTTTTCTTATTAAATGAGGAAAGCGGCATAAACTTTCGTTATGCCGCCAGTACTTAAAAACAGTACTTAATAAACAGTGATTACAGACCAGCAGACTTAAGGCGTTTAGCTTGGTTTTTGTAGAGCGTTAATGGATCAGTCTCGAACAAGTGATGCACTCCAAAAATATGGTTGATTGCATCGACATGGTTCATATTGTAGGTAGTACCAATAACATCACCCCAGTGTTGATCGCAACGTTCAACCAAACCATCGTTCTTACCGTTAATCACTTGACCCGTGAATAGTAAAAAGGCATCTGCGATATCAAAAGCATTTGTCCAAGAAGCATCACCACCCCAGGAGTAATAACGAACACCGTTTACTTTGGCTGAACCTTCGCCACAGCGTGACGTTGGCTTGCCATCAGGGAACGTCGCATTGAAAGCATTAGAGCGCTCAGTGGTCATAAATAAAGCGGCATCTAGGGCATTACTGGCATATTCTGGATTACCTGATAATGAATCAGTAATGTTTCCCATTAGACTCAAAGCGGTATCAATAAATTGAGCGGCACCGCCATCAACAGGCACAATACCAAAGGCAACATCAGCCACATCAGAACCAAAGTTCACTGCGTTTACCGTTGAAACTGATGCCACAAGATCTGGACGTACACCCGCTGCATAGCGAATAGTCGGTCCACCTAAACTATGGCCAATTAAGTTGAATTTTTGCGCACCGGTAGAAGCACGTAAGTCTTCTAAAATACCGACGAGTTGCTCGCCACGATCATAAGCATCTTCCCATGATGTAACATTCGGTGCGTATACTTTGGCGCCTTTTGCTTCTAATGCGTTACGTACGCCGTAAAAATAATCGATACCAAAAATACTATTAAAACCAGCAACACCATGCACTAGAACGATTGGATACTTTGTATTATAAGCATCACAATTGCTCCAGCAGGCTGCATTGGCTTGCACGCTCATTAGGGATGCGGCACATAATAGCGCCCAGACTAGAAAGTTCTTTGATTTAGATATAATCATATTTGCTACTCGTCTTTATTTTTATAGTTAGTCGTTTTAGCAAAGTAACGGGGTGCAATCGGGGCGGTATGGCGACAAGATGATTCTTGCTTTTTAACCGACCATCATGAACCTAATAACTCATTCACTAAACATCCATCCGATGTTCAATCCATGTGAGCTCGATAAAAAATGAATGGTTTTGTGGGGTTAACCAACACCATTACAAAGAGTGATTTTCCAAAAAAGTGAGATTATTATTTTAGTTTCTCAGCGTATTTTTTTATTTGTACTGGTACGTTTGTACACGGCACAATTTTTTCTGTACTGTTTTTTCTTAAAGCTATCTTGCGACTTAGTCGTGTTTAGATCGCTCTTTAAGAAGCCCATTCAGACTAGCTTTGGGTAAAAATAAAAGCTTGAAGGAAATGATGATGGCTAGCCAATAAATATGTATAGCGGCCTTATCGATAACAATTATTGAACACTTCAAAACACGATCAAGCATAAACAGTAGGCTCAGCTTGCGGTAACGGTTAAATGTTATTAATTGTTAATAATTGTTATGGATTGTTTTGAACGTGATCTAGAAAGAAAACTGGGACTCTGCTCTATTATGATTCTGCTATTACGGTGGAGAATTGAGGCTGCACTCTAAATTGACCCCTTTACGTCGCACGCTAAGTTTTTATTTTAGTGTGGTCGTTTCTCGCCAGTAGCCACAACATCATCGCGGCGCCAATACCTGCAGTGCCTAATACCATTGCCATAATCATTATTTGATAACGTACCGCGATCAAGGGAGAAACACCCGATAAAATTTGCCCTGTCATCATACCTGGCAGAGCCACAAGTCCGACGGCTAATAAGCTATTAATCTGGGGAATCATTGATGCATGAAACGCCGTTAAACGTGCTTTTTCAGCGTCAACTTCATTATGCAGTTCGCTATGGTAACGTTCGGCGGCCAGGCTAATCGCATTCATAGTATTAGCGAAATACATGCCTGCTAAAGGAATTAATAACTGCGGTTGAAACCAGCTATCCGCTTTCAGAACCAACATTAATGAAATGGCTAAATGCAATCCTACCGAGCAGCCGAGGGCGATAATGGCGGCGGGTAAATAGCCCTTATGATGACGTACAGGACGAATAGCAATCCACGCGGCGACCAATAGCATGAGGGTTACAATGCCAGCACTGATCCATGGTGAAGGGTTTTCAAATATGCTAATTAATACATAGCCAACAGCAACCAATTGCACCGCCATACGAAGCACGGCAATGATGATCTCGCTGGGCTTGCCTTGCCAAGCGATGTAAATACCACAGACTAGAACGATGGGAATTAAACACCACGCAAGGTCGATCCAACTTATTATTGTCATGTTAACGCCTTATAATTTATTACTAGTGAGTATAAGGCGCTTCCATTAAATTTTTATTTTTTATTGCAGAATATTGGTATTAAATTGAACGTAAGAAACTGAGCAGTTTTTTCTTTTCAACAGCTGGTAGTGCTTTAAAATTATTGTTAGCCGTTAACGCTTCTCCTCCATGCCAGGTAATGGCTTCTTCGATGGTTGTCGCTCTGCCATCGTGTAGAAATCTTGATCCTTTAATTTTTTCAATTAAACCTAAACTCCACAGCGGCGGTGTACGCCATTCACTAGGTTGGGCGTCGCCTTCTTTCACGTTGTCATTTAGATCATGACCTAAATCATGTAACAGTAAATCGGTATAAGGGTAGATGACTTGATTTGAAAGCAATGGATACTTATCTGAATTCGCCGTTGTTAGGGTTGGCTGGTGGCAGTCTGAACAACCGATATTGGCAAATATTCTTGCACCTTGATCAAATTCATCTTGATTCGAAATACGTCTTTCAGGAACCGCTAATAATGTTAAGAAATCATTAATTGCCGCCAGGGAATTATCAGATACTTCAGGGCTGCCACCATTTGGCTGATCATTACAGATCGTTTGTAGTTCAGTACAAGGCTCTGTTGGATTTAAACTCGTTGTTAAGCCCATGTCCTGCTGCATGGCACCAGCACTTTGATGTCTTAATGTTGGTTGCATCGCTTTCCAGCCGAAGCGGCCGAGCATTTTTTCTCCATTTATCGTGTGCCAATGCGCGCGTCCCGAAATACCATCAGAATTTAAATCTTGGACATCTTCACGGCTCAAAATGTCGTTATCAGAAACGAGGTCTAATAAACCAATACCTACTAACTGTGGCGATAACCTAGGCCCTAGATTGATACCTTCCGTTAAGGCTAATTGATGGGTGACCAGTGTGAAAATAGGTTTGTCATTTTCATCAAACGCCCAACTTACTTGGCCTTCACTATTACCTGAGGTTGCGGCTGTTTGTAGTTGGCCACCATAAAATGGGTCAGAATGACCGAAGGGATTACCTAGTCGGAAAAGTAGGCCCACTCCGACTTCACCATTGGCATTTAAGCTCGTAGCGCGTCCTACCGCTAAATGGCAATCACTGCAGGCCGACGTAATTGTCAGTGGGCCTAATCCATCGAGTAAAGGCCTAGTGCCTGGAGCGGCGGTCCATTCCGCAATAAAAAGTTCACGGCCTTGGGAAGCATTCGTGAGCCCGGTTAAATCTAGATCAGGAATGAATTGTAAAAAAGGAAAGTCCGGATTAAATTCTGCTGTTGCATTGCCAGCGTTGGGTAACCACGTGAGAGGTTCTTTTGTGATATCACTATTTTTAGCGTGACTACTGTCGTTTAAATTACAGCCTGATAATAAAATAATGAGGATACTTATTAAGTAATATTGTTTAAGCATTGGTCGGATTCTGGGAGTTATTCTTGATTGTATTGAGCATTATTTTGGCAATAATAATGGGGATTTTTTATACGGATAATCACACAACTGAATAATAATATTGAGTTGTGTGATTATGAATACATTAGCTTTCTGGGATTGATACCAATAAGGGAAGGCGATATGTCCATCTATGAATAGTACTTTCTCCGCCACCTAAAGAACCTTCAAAGCTCCAGCCCCAGGAGAAAACCGAACCATCATTTCGAATAGCTAAAGTATGTAGAGCGCCGTTGCCTAAGTCGGTTACGTTTTCCAAACCCAGTATTGGGCTATTAGGTTGCTCGACGTCGTCATCAGCTTCTATTCCTAGTGTGCCAAACATGTTTTGCCCCCAAGGATAAATCTTTCCATCACTGCGTTGAGCAAAACTTTGGTTGCCATTGGCCCAAACAGCAATCGCATCATCAAACCAAGGGAGTAATAGTGGGGTTAGAATGTAATTATCCCATGTTTCACTGGTTCTCATGCCGATTTGGCTACTAGCGTTGAGGCCCCAAGCATAAACTTTCCCTGACTCTGTTAATGCTAATGTGTGGCCTTTGCCACTCGCAATGCTGACAATAGGTTCGTCAATAGCAACTTGAGTTGGAATATTATGAGCATCACTGTCTGTTGTCCCATTCGCTAGCTGAGCATAGTTGTTGCTTCCCCAAGCCCATAAACGTCCTTCTTGATCAAGAGCGTAAGAGCCAATAGCCGCAGAAACTTGCACTATGTTTGTCAGCCCGTTTACGGCAACAGGAGTGTCTTTATTATCATTTGTACCGTCACCGAGTTGTCCTTGAGCATTCCTACCAAAGGCTAATACGCTACCATCTGATTTTAATAGCAAACAATGATAGTAACCACGGCTGATCGCTACAATATTGGATAGGCCTGCAATTTTTTGTGGGCTGGTATAGTCTGTGTCATCAACAATATCATCGTCCGCAATGCCTAAGCCTAGCTGGCCATTGTCGCCATCACCCCAACTCCAGACATGCCCATTAACATCCAATGCCGTCGATACATTCTGATTGAATGCTAACGAAACAAATTTGGTTTCGGTTAGGTCTACGTCATCAAATGGCGCTGATATTAGGGTCGGCGTGATAGGGTGGGTTGCTTCTGCGGTTGCTGGATCATCGCTGATTTTTGTAATGGCTCCAATACCTGCTTGGCCTTTATTATTTCGTCCCCAGGCATAGATACGTTCATTGTGTATGATGCCAGAATGAGCACCGCCAGCACTTGCAAGAGCACCAAAATAGAAAGTTTCTTCAAGAGTCACTTCATTTTTTGCAGTATCCGTTGCTACCACCGTGTAGGTATTTTCCCCCGGAGTTGCTTCTATCACTGCGGTGAATCGACCGTCGTTCAACTCAGCGGTAATCGCGTTCTGACCATAGGTGATAACAACAGATTCTAATGCTGTTTCATCGGTAGCTTGGCCAGTAACGATAACTTTCTTTGAATGGATACCATGATTGTTGTTAGGAAATACGTTGCTAACCGTCGGCGCTATGGAATCGATGGCATTAGTAGAGTTAGTAGAACTTTCACCACCACAAGCAGATAACAGCAGAGAGCTTGTGGCTATTATGCCTAAGCTTAAATTGTGCAGTTTATTATTGAACATTTGATCATCATCTAGTTAAAATTCAGATGAATAATAATCTAAATGATAATCATACGCAATTGAATATTAAGACAATAGTATGGGTTTTGCTATCAATTATAAAAACCCTTCATGCTCATACACGGTGCGTAAACTTTCTACTGGCATGCAGCCTGATTCTAAATACACTTTATGAAAGGCTTGATCTAAGGCAAGCGAGCCGAGGTCTTTTTTATTGGCGGCTTGAATATCTTGCTTCAATTGCCATACCAAACGGTTGCCTGTGAGGTAGCTGAGAGGATAGCTTTGCTCGCTGCTATACCAGTTCAATTCTGCTTGTACGCGGCCATCTGTAAAGCCTGTCGCTTTTTTCAAAAGCTTGGCAGCGTTTACAAATACGTCGTCGCTATAACCATTCTCTTTGAAACCAAGATCTAAGCCGACGTCTAAGTAATCACGTTCACCCGTCATAAAATATAAGTCGATACCGACGCGGGCTACGAGGCGAGACATTTCACGCTTGGCGATAAAACGTACTTCATCTACAAGATCTTCACTGATGTAGCCAACATCCAGCATGTAATCTTCTAGCATTGTCGTCCAACCTTCCGCATGTTCATTGGCTGAAAAAATACGACGAATAAAAGAAGGATGCTGTGCGGCGGTTGCAAACTGTAGATGATGGCCAGGAATACCTTCATGAATCATCATTACCGGAATACCCAACTCAGTATGTTCCGCTAGCTGATCTTCCTTCAGTGTGAGATATACTAAGCTTGTTTTTTTACCAGGACGAAGCGCAAGTGGTGGCCACATTGCACCTGCAGGAATCACAGGTTCCAAGAAACTTGGGGTTTGTAATAAGCGAATTTCTTGCTGCGCAGGTATCGAAAAAAGATGGCGTTGTTCAATGAATTCGTTGATGGATTTTATTTGATCTGAGTAATAATCCAATACCGAGTTTAATTCGCCATTTTTTATCTTAGCGGAAAATTTGTCATTGAGGTATTCATGCAAATCTTCGTTGCTGGTGGTTATATCCAGATCATATTTCTTACAAAGACGTTTATTTAACCCGGTTAATAGCGTTTGGGTATTCGCCATAAAGTCGCGTGCCATCTTAACCAACTCCACAGGGGAAAGGTTGATGTTACGTAGCGCGAGCAGTTCATTGACTTTGTCTTCACCAATATCAAAATTGATTAAACATTGTCGTCTTTTTAAATCATTAAGATAAAGGCCTAGAGCGCTATTACATGCGATTATTGCTTGCTGAAGTTCAGAGCTTTTGGGGTATTCAGTTTTCTCTGCCCAATTATAAATAGTGGCAAATAAATCGGGTAAGCCTTCACCTTGCTCAACTTCAATATCACGCCAGCGCTGAATGGGTTGAGTAATAACATCGGCTTCGACTTTTAAATAGGCTGGGGCTTGTTGTAATCGCGATAGAATATTATCTAAGCGTGCTTCTGGGCTTCTTTCGTCGTTCACAAAAAGCTGAAAAATACCTTCACTGATGCCATCAACACCACCGGGTTTTCGGCATCGTTGTGGTTGACCATCTTGTTCAAGTTCGGCAAAGAATATCTGTTGCTTTAAATAACGAGCCATTAGGTCGATATCAAGTTGTTGATTAAAATCATCCGTCGAGCAGTTTTCAATGACAACGAGTAGAGTTTTTGCTTGCGCAGTATCATTTTTTAACTGTTCTAGGCTGGGGTCTGCAAGTTGATCGAGATGACTATTATTTCCAAGTCCCATACTGGTATCTGGATTGGATAAAACGAAATTTTTGAAGTCTTGGCTTATAGAAGAAAAGTCTGACATGTACGCTCAACATTATTTGTAATTATTAACCACTAGATTCAGTTTACAAGCCTGTTCTAGAGGCATAGGTTTATAAAAATAAAAGCCTTGAATCATATCAACGTTTAAATTACCAAGGTAATCCAGTTGATCCGCTTCTTCGACTCCTTCCGCAACGATGATTAATCCTAACTTATGTGCCAGCGAAATAATATGCTCTACAACGAAGCCTGAGCGTATATCTTGTGGTATTTTTTTAACGAATGAATAGTCCAGCTTAATCACATTGACGGGTAAATTCTGAATGTAAGAAAGAGAGGAATAGCCGGTACCAAAATCATCAAGTGCAACATGAAATCCCGCTTTTTGTAAGTCATGACTAATTTCTATGGCTAAATTAAGATCTTCTAGCATAGAGCTTTCTGTTAATTCAAATTCTAGGTATTGCGGATCAACAGAAAAACGATGACAGCTTGTTAGTAAATCAGATACTAATGAGGGTTGATTAAAGTGAATTGATGAAAGATTAATCGATAATCTGAACCCGCTATTTATTTTGTAATAGCTGATAAGTTCATTAGCTTCAGACAAAATAGCTTCCAGAATGGCTTTTTCTAATTCCATCATTACAACAGGGTTATGTTCAACTACGGGTAAAAAAGTACCCGGTAATAAAATCCCTTTATCTGGATGGTCCCAGCGGATGAGAGCTTCTAAGCCTTGAATTTCGCCGCTCAGATAATTTATTTTTGGTTGATAGTAAGGCACAAACTCTTGTTTCTTGATGGCTTTTGTAACCTCAATGATCAAGGCCTCGTGGCGACTCGCTTTTTCTAAAATCAATAAATTGAAGGAAGACAATGTGCTTGAATTGATTTCTTTCGAGTGCTGCAGTGTTAATTCTGCTCGTGTTGTTAGGGTTGAATTGTCTAAGCTGAAGTCCAGTTTTACGGCCCCTGATCGCAGTGCGATGCAATCATTCACTTGAGTTATTTTGTCTAGCAGAATATTAATTTTTCGCTCGAGTTCGCTGAAGCGTTCTGCGCTGGCAATAATGGCAAACTTACCGCCATACAAACTATAAGTATGGCTGTATCTTAATGCGCAATCGGATAATAAATTAGCCACTTGCTGAATTAATAGATCCGCTCTTTGTAATCCCTGGTCTTTATTAATTTTTTGCAGGCCGGCTATGTCGATTAGCACAATATATAGGTTGTTTCTTTTTTTGATTCGGCACTGTTCGATATAAAGCATCATCGATGAGCGGTTTTTTAGGCCTGTTAATACGTCTTCAAAAGCGGCTTTTTCTAAGCTGCTAATAGCCGTATTTAACTTATTCTGTAATGCTCGATTCCATGCATACATCGAGGAAATGATAATTAAGGCCAGTATTGCAGGAATAAGAATGTACGTTAGCCAAGTACGATCCTGATGAAATTCATTATAAATAGACTTAGGATTAAAGATTGCTTGGCCACCAGAGGTTTCATTGAAGGTATCAAACATCGCTGCCCAGCGGTCAGGGCTTGATGATCCTAAAGGCACGTTATAGGTGTCAATTAGTTCAGCAGTAATCTTTGCTTCGTATTGCTGATGGCTCAGATTGTAGGGGTTGGGGTTTTTAGTCGGCATGCTTAGAATGTATGCAATCATTGCCTCTGGGTGCTCTAGTGCGTAATTCCACCCTCGAATAACAGCACGACGCATGGCGGCTACGCGTTTAGGGTGATTATCCAGTTCATTCTGAGTGGTTGCGAGGTTGTCACCATAGAAATTGATGCCGTAGTCTTGTGGCCTAAATATGTCGACGTTATGTCCAAGTTGCTGTAACTGATATGGCTCGTTACTAATATAGCCATACATAGCAAAAACCGAACCGTTGACCAATCTATTAACATCGCCGTCATAACTCGATTTTTGATAATCTTTAGATGTTATGCCGTTTTTTAATAACATGGCCGCTATTTGGCCTGATATGTAGTTATTCGCTAGCATCAAAGGTTTATCTTTTAATGCACTGATAGATTCTGCTTTGCTCGATTCTAGTGTCATCACTATTTCGGGAGCATGCTGGAAAATAGAGGCGACTATAATAACGGGAGACCCAAGGGCCAAGGAGATGATTGCCTCGCTGCCTAAAACAGCATATTCGCTGGACCCGTTGATTAACTGATGTAAGTGATTGGTATGAGGGCCGCCTTCAATAAGGCTCACGTCATAGCCTTCATCGGTGAAATAGCCTTGCTGTTGGGCAGCGTAATAGCCCGCAAATTGAAATTTGTGGTACCACTTTAAGTGGATCGAAATATCTTCAGCTATCACCCAAGAAGAGCAAAGTGACAATAGCAATAACTGACAGAGACGTTTTATTTGGATCACTGAATAGCCAATAAAAGAGATAGATAGTTATACAATATAGCACAAAGCCAGTGTCTTGATTGATTTGCCCAATGTTTCTCGTTGGTTCGAATATGAATGCTTATTATTAGAAAATTTCTTAATAATGTAGTGACTAAGGGTGAGTTTTGGCGGTGTAGTTACGCTTTTCTAAAGAGAACATTCAGACACGGCTGTGTTTATAGCATTGAGGAGCTTTGGGTTAGGCTATCATTAACGAAGCACGCTTCTCAAAAATTCATTTAGTGTTGCATAGCGTTGTAAGTGAGGGTACAACGACTCATTCATTTAATGCGATTCGACGTGAGACAAATCGCTAAGATAAACATCGTATCAAAGTATGCGTATACATCTCGCTATACTGATTACATTAACAATATACTATTGGCTCATTAAGTACTTACTGCATAAGTACTTAATGAGTAATTTCAGGATTTATATGCTGTTCAAAAAAATACCCTCCTTTATTCGTATTCTTCTCGCGATGGTTGCCGGACTTGCAATTGGTGCCTATACGTCAACTGTATTTATGGGGGTGGATGCGATCGCAAATGCATTTGTGATGTTATTACAAATGACCGCTCTTCCTTATATATCGCTATCGTTGATTGTTGGAATCGGTGGATTATCGGCTACTGGGTTAAGCAGCACTTTTAAGCAAAGCTTGCTTATTTTGTTTCTATTAATTTCGACCGTTCTATTTTTCATTCTTTTGGCACCGATTGCTTTTCCTGATTGGACGACCGCAGAGTTTTATAGCGTAGAAACAATAAAGGTAAGTACTGAATTTGATCTGGTGGATTTATTCATTCCTGCCAATCCATTCAACGCTTTTGCTAATGCCTTGATTCCCTCTATTGTCACATTCAGCATATTCATTGGGATCGGACTTATGAGTGTGCACAGAAAGAAACATGCATTGTTGCTGCTGGGCAATTTACAAACGGCTGTTGCGAATGTCAGTGTTATGGTAATGCGTTTTGCGCCTGTCGGTATTTTTTGTATTGGTCTGCGTGCGGCGGCTACCGTAAATCCCTCTGATTTAGATGGCCTTCTGGTTTATGTTGTAACGTCAGCAGTACTGGTTTTACTACTCGCGTTTATTGTATTACCTACAATGGTGGCGATTATTACGCCTTTTGGTTATCGACAAATAATGAAAGCCTCGCGTGAGGCTATGGTTACCGCATTTGCTACCGGCAGTTTCTTCATTGTACTTCCCGTTATTGTAGAAAAAACTAAGGTGCTAATTGCGCAACTGCATTCGACGAATAAAGACATTGATAAAGTCCCAAGTATTATTGTTCCTATTACTTTTAGCTTGCCCGTTGGAGGCAAGCTATTAGCTCTTTTATTCACCCTATTCGCGGCTTGGTTTTCGGGTGCTTATATTTCGTTAAGCGATTATGTGACCCTCATTGTCGTTGGTGTTCCGCAGTTATTTGGCACAAGTATTATTGCGGTGCCTAATTTATTGGAGCTGTTCAACGTTTCTGGTTCGATGTTTGATTTCTTTCTGGTTGCAGAGAATTTAATTGTGGGACGCATTGCCGCATTATTATCGGTTATATTTGCAGTGTGTTTACCACTCCTTGTGGCCACTAGCATGGTGAAAGGCTTCACCTTTAAATGGCAACAATTTGCCCGCAACGCGTTGATTATTCCCGTTGTTTGCATTGCCGCCTTTGTTGCAGTGAAGCATACGTTTCAATCGATAAGTTACCAATATGAAGGCTATAGTAAGTTTATTAATCGCGACTTTTTATATGAAAGTATTCCTACCACGTACTTAGAAAAACCCAGTGCTAGCAGTGCCAATGTCCAGCCGTTTAAAAGTGTGCTTGATCGGGTAAAGCAGAGAGGCTTTTTGAGAGTTGGCTATTTTAGAGATGATTTACCGTACTCATTTCATAATAGTAAAGGGAAGTTGGTTGGGTTTGATATTGAAATAATGAATCAACTGGCTGGAGATCTTGGGGTTGGTATTGAATTTGTTAAAATATTTCGTAAGGAAGCAGGCCCTTTATTGGCATCAGGCTATTTAGACATCACTTCGGGTGTTCCTGTGATTCCCGACAATATGAAAGAATTTTTACTGTCTTGGCCCTATAGCGATCAGCATGTCGCCTTTATTGTTAAAGATAAGCGTAGAGCAGAGTTTGTTGACTGGGAAAATATTAGGGATCGAAAAGATTTGATTATTGGTATTCCAGAAAAAGTATTCTATAAAAAAGCCGTTAAGGCTTATTTTACAAAGGGTAAAGCGTGGGAAATATCAACGCCAAGGCTGTTCTTCAAAGAAGAGTTTAAGCATATAGATGCTATGTTATTAGGTGCTCCTGCGGCTTCTGCTTGGACTTTGCTGAATCCAAGTTATACGGTCGTCAGCCCGAAACCTTTACTGCCTGCATTAACGATGGCATTTCCAATTAATAAAAATGATCAGTTGTTTGAGTTATATTTAAGGAATTGGATCAAGATGAAAAAGAGAAATAAATCTCTTGATCGATTATTTAGTTATTGGATAGAAGGTGAAAAACCGGCTTTATAAATAGTCTTTTGCAATCTTAGAATGATTTAAGATATAGCCATCTACAAGACTGTGTGTGTCAGGTAGGTGGCTGTATCTAAAACGGTTTCTTAAATGTTCTTAAGGCAGTTCTCTGCTTCTGCAATAACCGTATTTACTCTATTCGGTGTAAACGTATTGCTATGAATGCCTAGGTAAAGCGTCTCACTCATTTGATGAGCCAGTTGATGTACTTTCACTTTATCACTTTCTTTAAATGCACTGACGGCATGTCTGGGTAATACCGTAAATCCCAGCCCCATACCCACGGGTTCTAAAATCAAATTAATTTGGTTAGAAAAACCAGAGCGATTGAATTGATTGCTGTTTTGAAACTCAGAAAAATTCACACTCAATAACTGACTCGCATGATAAGCCCCATCTGGATGATCTATAAAACCTAATGCCAATAATTGATGCCAGGTAGGCTGTGAAATGTCACTGGGTGTCACCAGTAGTAACTCCTCCTCTGCAATTGCTTTAAGACTTACATCACTCAAAGTTGATCGTGACGTCATGATGCCAATATCGACTTTATGCTCGGCGATTAGCTTCTCTATTTCACTATTAGGAGCAAAACGATATTCGATAACCAGTTTTGGGAAGTGTTTTTGCAACGCTAATAAATGAGGATACAGCTTAAGGCCAACACTGCCCGGTGATGCGACTTTGACGATGCCTTCGTGAGTAGGATCTAGACAAACTTGCTGTTCAAGGTCTGACAATGAAAGAATCAACTTGCGGCCTTCGTGGTAAAGGCGGTCACCAGCGGTGGTGAGGGTAAACCGTTTACCTTCCCGAATGAGCAGTGGCTGCCCTAAGTACTCTTCTAATTTATGAATGTGCTGACTCACTCCTGACTGGGTCATGTACAAGGTTTCAGCCGTGCGAGTGAAGTGTCCCATCTCAACGAGTGTGCAAAAACTGCGCAGCCATATAGGATTAATCATTACAATATGTACTCATAAGTATTTCAGATGATAATTTTACTTAATACTGCCTGTTTCGTAATCTAGATACAACATCAATGACAGAACAGAAAATAATGAGGAATAGAGTATGAGTAACACATATCCGCGCAGTTTTTCACACATCGGGATATCCGTTCCTGATCTTGAAGCGGCCGTTAAGTTTTATACTGAGGTTATGGGCTGGTATTTGATTATGGAGCCTACGGAAGTCGTAGAAGATGACAGCCCAATCGGTGAAATGTGCACTGATGTATTTGGTAGTAATTGGGACAAATTCCGCATTGCACATCTTTCAACAGGAGATCGTATCGGTGTTGAGCTGTTTGAATTTAAGGGGCAGGTAAACCCAGAGAATAATTTTGAATACTGGAAAACAGGCATCTTTCACTTTTGTGTTCAAGATCCAAACGTTGAAGAATTGGCTGAAAAAATTGTTGCTGCAGGAGGTAAAAAACGTATGGAAAAACCTCGTTATTATTACCCAGGTAAAAAACCCTATCGTATGATCTATATGGAAGACCCATTTGGTAATATCTTAGAAATCTATAGCCACAGCTATGAGCTGGTTTATAGCGAAGGTGCTTATTAAATAGTGTCGAGTATGGGTTTGGTGAATTGATATGTTTTTCACCAAACCATTATAAATCAACCTCTCTAAGTCAAGGGTTCTAAACTAGTCGTTAAACATCAGTGTTGATCTAAAATCATTTTGTTACGATCATCACTTCTTCTAACTTAAGTCCTGTTAGATCGTGAATAGTACGCCATAAATAATAGAAAATTCCCATCATCATTATCATGGAAGGAAGGGCAATCATCGGGTAACTATAGAGCGTGAGCTGTCCTAGTTCTTCATTAAATGCCGGTGTTCCAGCAGGGCTGATAACAATCCATTTTGCGAGTACGTAATTCATAATTGCTGAAAAAGCGAAAGAGCCTGCAATCAGATAAGTAGCCTTCATCAATCTATTTTCAAAAACTACGGTGCTATTATGGGCTTCTAGTCTCAATTTTATTTTTTCTACATCCATAATCTCAGGCTTAAAAAGCAAAGTTTTGACTAAAGGGTAGGGGGTAAAAGTAGAGATTAGTACGGCAATACCGATTATGGTTGGAATTGCCGCCTCCTTTATCGCTAGCCATTTGGTATCAAGTTCAAATAAGCCAATACCGCCTGTGAGTAAGATACTAACCAAGCCCAATAAAGCAATAAAGTTAAACTTGTTATATCTTATTAACTCAAAAACTCCCCATGCTAGAGGAAAGGCGAGCGCTGCAATGAGGCCACCGCTGGCGCCCAAATTATCGTCGCCACTTAACTTCATCAGTATAAAAGAGGGTAATACGATACTAACAACAAGATCTACCATCGGGCGTGGTTTATGAGTACGAGGGCTGTTCATGGTTTTGATTCTGCTTGTTTTATATTAGGTTGGAAAGGTTATAGCGAAAACAAATGAATACAACAATAGACTAAAAAAGATTACTATTTATGACAAAAGGCGCGGCGATTTTGAGGGTGACGTTTGCGTATTATGGACAAAAATATTAAAACTCGGAAGCACTGTAAGGTCAGTGCAGTATCCGAGCTTTAATCATCAGTAACGTACTCTGTATTCTAATCGTTCTGCGTGGTATCTGTCTTAGGCTTATGGGCTGCGGCTCTAGCTAAAATTTCAACATAAAACCCAGTCAATTCTTGCTCAACAGCTTCATCAATCTTTTTATTAATTTCAGAGGTGAAAACCTCTACCGCTGTCTCTTGCGTTGCTCCAAATTGACAATCAAATGTCCAATAGTCAGTACCTTCTGGCAATGCCTTTCTGCGCTCTCTACCAAGATATTTCTTGATATCATGCTTAATAGAATCTACCAAGCGGGCAGTTTTAATTTTAGGGTGGGTTAACGCGATAGTCTTTTTCATGGTGTTCCAAGCTTGTATCAAAGATGGGTATGCATCCGAGATGCAAACTGCTGAAGGGCGATTAAACGAGTATTCTACATGGATAGGTTCAATATAACTGCTACTTTTCGTAATTACCTTGTTGGCTCCCCTTTTATAAGCTGCCAGTTCTAAAATTTCAATTAGCCGTGCCTGCTAATTAGACCTAATGTGTTGTGTCTAAGGTCATTATTATATCTTCAAAAATTTTGGCAATAGCAATAACAGAACTCCAACGATGACTAATAGCAAAGTACTCTGTATCAAATAGGGGTAAAGCATCAGTGTAATGCCTGTATATTTAGCGACAGGGTGTGACTGCTTTTTGCCATAAATAAAATAGCCAAACCCTATTGATCCAAAGAATATACTCCAGAGCATCATTGTCATGTCCATGTATATTTACTCACTTTTTCGCGTAATCAGTCGTCCAATGATCCTTCTTAACCGTGTGACAAACTAGCATTTTCTGCGGGTTTTACACAAGAATTGGCCGTTATAACGATATGGGAGGGTGCTTGATATAAGAATTTATCGGACTAAAGCTTATTTAGGCATATCTCTCTCTCGTTGCCTTGTAGCGTAATTATTCATGTTGTGTTTATAAGTCATTGATTTCCATCATATTCTACTTCTTATGGTTTAATGACAGGACTAAAAAGACAAATAGAATCTCTTCATACAAGCATTCATGTCAGGAGTGACCTAATATTAAGAGATATTTATAGGTTACCGCCAAGGTTCATTTTTAATGTTTGTAAGGTTTCTTCGTCCAAATAATTTATCCCAAAAAATGATGCGCGTAATTCTGTCTATCTACTTGAGCGTAACGTGTTTAATTACAGGTATGCAGTTTTTGACCGAATATTTGAAAACACAGAGTTCAATTTTAAAAGAACTGAGGCAGTTGGAAGAAACTGTCCGTGGCCCTATTTCTAACAGTTTATGGCAGTACAATCAGAATCAGCTTGATGTGCTTATTACCGGGCTGGTCAAAATGCCCACGATTGAAGGCGTGGATATTGTAGATAAGCATGCCCAAAATAGAATTTCTAAGCGATCTTATGCTCCGGATTCGATTCCTTTGTCAGTCTTTGAGACACAAACAGATTTATATTGGACGTTGCATGAAGAAAAAATATTTCTGGGGTCGCTCACACTTTATTCATCGTCAGAGGTGGTATTAGATCGAGTATTGTTTGGTTTTTCTTTAATTGCAATCACGGCAATTATAAAAATATCTATTTTGTTTGGTTTGTTCATTTGGGCTTTCGACCGTTATTTAGCCATCCCTTTAAAGGAACTCATGTCGCAAGTAAATGACGTTCAATTGAGTCAAGATATGAGTAAGCGGATTAATCTTTCAAATATTGAGAATAACGAGCTCAGTCAACTTCAAGAACATATGAATAATATGTTATCTGCCATTGAGGCTGACCAAAAAAAGTCACTAGAAAATGAGCAAGCCAAACGAAAATGGTTAGAAGATGCTGTTGCAAAACGTACTGAAGCATTGCAAATATCAAATGAAAAATTGAAAGATCTCGCAGCAAAAGATTCTTTAACGGGGGCGCTAAATAGAGGCAGTTTTTTTCAAACGGCACAACACTTACTTGTTCTTTCTCAGCGCCAAAAATCATGCGCTTCTTTTATTTTGATGGATTTGGATCACTTTAAAAAAATTAACGATACCTATGGTCATTTCGTCGGAGACCAGGTCTTGACTCATTTTACTCATACCATTCGAACCTTCTTAAGAAAATCTGATTTAGTCGGTAGGGTCGGCGGAGAGGAATTCGCAATATTTCTGCCTGATACTGCAATAGAGGGTGCTTTTCAGCTTGCTGACAAAATCAGGCAAGCTATTAGCAATTCAATATTAGATATTGATGGGAAAAAAGTAACTTATACGGTGAGTCTTGGTATTGATACCTCGGAATCAACAGACCTTTCAATCGACCAGCTATTTAAACGTGCTGATTTGAAACTTTATGGTGCGAAAGATAAAGGCCGCAACCGTGTTGAAAAATAGAAAATTAAAAGTTGAAAGAACATATTCATCTTTATGTATGCTTATTCTTATTTTTTTAGTAGGTAATAGTATGACGAAGGTGAGCTATGCGGAGACATTAAAAGTGTGTTACGACCAATGGGCTCCTATGACAATATTTCCATCAGCGGGGGACTCTGCACGAGGTGTTGTTATTGATATGTTGGATCAGATATACAGCTCACAAGGGTATGTGCTGGAATATTATGAAGTACCTCTGGCCAGAGGTCTGGATATGGTAGTGAAAGGTGTTTGCGATATGTTGCCTGAATACCTATTTTCAAAGAATTCAGAAAGAGGCTTTGTCTATGCCAGTGAAGAAACATTCGCATACACAACCGCTTTTGTTGTTAGAAAAAATGACTCGTGGCGTTATAGTGGCATTCAATCGATAAAACACAAGCGTATCGCAACGGGCCCAGGCTGGGATTACAGCTCAATGAGTGTCGATTATCAAAAGCATATCGATGATCCAAAAAATTCAATTTTTGTGGAAGTCATCGCAGGTGAGGGTGATGTAATTGATCGAGTATTCAGTATGATTAAAGACAGCCGAGTCGACTTATATGCGGATAACGAGCTTGTTCTTCAGCATGCTTTAAATCAGCATAACTTGAACGATCATCTTAAAATTGTGCGCCCCGGTTTAGAGTCTAAATTAGTAGAAATGCCTATTTTTTCACAAAAAATTCCTGTCGAAAGAAGGCAGAAACTTATAAGAATCTGGAATGAAGGGCGATTATCAATGAAAGGAGAAAAAGAAAGAGCATTTCTAAAAAAGTATAATGTTTCATTCGAGAAGTAGTGCTGAATAATAATGTGTAAAGAATGACGACCTTCCTCGTGGAGAGGAACATCGTCATTTTTAGTGAGACTTTAATCTTTTTTAAAGCAAGAAAACCGGTTAGGTGCGTTCAGCAAGACACTCATAACCGCCCATTTCAAACTCCCGACAAATCCATGGGCGTTGTTCATAAATGCTACATAGCATGGTCGCTCGATCTAATGCGGCGCACCAGCCGTCGTCTAAGCGGGCCATACTCATACTGCCCCATTTATCCTCTGCAATGAACTTTTCCGGTACACCTGTATCTGTAATTAGCATGACCTCTAACTGGCAGCAATTTGCTTTGCAGGTCGAGCAGGTGATTTCTTCACTCGGCAAGTTTACGAGTTCTATCGTCATTTAAAGTTGCCCCTAGTTAATTCCTGCTTGCATGGCACGAAGTTGATGCAGCTTTTTATAGCTGTCGATCAATCGTAAGTGCTTGTCTAAACCTTCCAGCTTCATACTGGTTTTGGTTAAGCCGAAGAATTTCACGTCACCGGTTATTGAGCCAACCACATTTGCCATCACTTCTTCGCCAAACATTCTTTTGAAATTAACAATGTAATGTTCAAGCTCTAGATCTTCATCGAGCGTTACTTCCAATACGGCATGCATTGCTTGATAGAACAAGCCACGCTCTACCGTATTATCGTTATACTGCAGGTTCATCTCTACCAATTCAATCGCTTCTTCTAATGCGCCTAATGCTAAGTAGGCCAGAATTTTTAATTCAAGTACCGTGAGCTGACCCCAAGCGGTATTTTCATCAAACACAATGCCAATAAGCGTCGGAATGTCGGTGTAGTTATCAATCTGACTTTCTTCTAAGCGCTCTACTAAGCTCGTTAGGGCGTCATTATCGAGGGCGTGGATATTTAATATGTCTTCGCGATACGCGAGTGCTTTGTTGGTATTATCCCAAACAAGATCTTCTACAGGGTATATTTCTGAATAATCCGGTACAAGGATGCGACACGCAGAACCTAAGGCAGAAAACTCCGCGATATACGATTCCTTGCCTAGGGTTTCTAAAATCCCAAATAAGCAATCAGACTCTTCTTTGTTCGTGCCAGAGAAATCCCACTCGCAGAACTCATAGTCATGTTTGGCGCTGAAAAAATGCCAAGAAATTACACCTGTAGAATCAATGAAGTGCTCAACGAAATTTTCGGGCTCAGAGATTTCCATGCTGTTGAATGTCGGTCTTGGTACATCGTTTAGACCCTCAAAGCTCCGGCCTTGTAACAGCTCGGTCAGGCTGCGCTCTAGTGCGGCTTCAAAACTTGGATGTGCACCAAAAGACGCAAATACACCGCCTGTTTTTGGGTTCATCAGGGTGACACACATCACGGGGAACTGACCGCCTAATGACGCATCCTTAACCACAACAGGAAATCCTTGAGCTTCTAACGCTTTGATGCCTTCTACAATGCCGGGGTATTTATTAATGACCTCTTGAGGGACATCAGGCAATACAATTTCTTGCTCGATGATTTGTCGTTTTACCGCGCGTTCGAATATTTCTGACAAGCACTGAACTTTAGCTTCATTGACATTATTGCCCGCGCTCATGCCGTTGCTGAGAAACAAGTTTTCGATCAAGTTCGAAGGGAAATACACCGTCTTGCCATCAGACTGACGGATATAAGGAATTGAGCAAATGCCACGCTCACTATTACCCGAGTTGGTGTCGATAAGATGTGAGCCACGAAGTTCGTCTTCAGGGTCGTAAATTTCACGCGTATAGTCATCCAAAATTCCTTCTGGAAGTGAATCATCATCGGTTAACTTAAACCACTTCTCGTTGGGGTAGTGAACAAATTCACTGTTGGCAATGTCCTGACCAAAGAATTGATCGTTATAAAAGAAGTTACAGTTTAAGCGCTCGATAAACTCACCCAGCGCCGAGCAAAGCGCACTTTCTTTTGTTGCACCTTTACCGTTGGTAAAGCACATAGGAGACGCCGCATCACGGATATGTAAAGACCAGACATTCGGTACAATATTACGCCAAGAAGAAATTTCAATTTTCATACCCAGATCGGCCAATAGGCGGGTCATGTTGGTAATGGTTTGTTCCAGCGGCAGATCTTTACCCAATATGAAAGTTTTCGCTTCGCCATCACCTTGGCCCATCAGCATGGCTTGGGCATCAGCATCAAGACTTTCAACGGTTTCAATTTTGAATTCAGGGCCAGCTTGAATCACTTTTTTCACAGTACAGCGTTCAATAGAACGTAAAATACCAGCACGATCTTTATCAGAAATAGTGTCTGGTAGTTCTACTTGAATTTGAAAAATCTGGTTGTAGCGATCTTCAGGGTCAACAATGTTGTTTTGTGAAAGTCGAATATCGTCGGTAGAAATACCTTTGCCAGCACAATACACCTTTACAAAATAAGCGGCACATAATGCTGATGAAGCCAGAAAATAATCAAATGGACCCGGTGCTGAAGCATCGCCCTTGTAGCGAATAGGCTGATCAGCGATGACAGTATAATCATCAAACTTAGCTTCAAGTCTGAGGTTGTCGAGAAAATTTACTTTGATTTCCATTGAATAGCTTCCTCCGTAGAACTTTTGCGCGATCAATTAGCGAATTGATCTTAATTGTGGGGGATTATCGGTTTTTTCGTCGCAATAGTCTTGGGAAGTTATGTAAATTAGCAAAATACGTGTTTAAAGCAGTAATGCCTCTTTTTTATAAGCCCTAGCATCGCGTTGTTGATTAAAGCTGGGGCAGCGTCTATTATTTTTTTAAAGTGTACGTAGTGAATTACGTAACACAGTTATTGCGGGGTCGTAGATATAAGTAATTACATTTCGAGTCTTATTTTATTCGTATTCATAATGGCGAATCACGTGTCATATGCTGGTGATAATAAGGTTAATTATAGTGTTCCTCCCTTCGCACCGTTTGACAGTTTCTCTGAAAGTGCCGAGTGTGCAGGTGCGGGTGTTCTGGCCGTACAAAAAGTATTTAACAATCTAGCACTAGAGCTAGAATTGGTTGATTATCCATACGCTAGAATTTTCAGTGCATTGAGAAGTGGCGATCTTGATTTGGCACTTATTTTCAAAAATAGTACGCTTGTGAATGACGTTGAGTATATCGGACCTTTGTCATTGTCAGAGGTGGTTGTTATTACGCAAAAAAACATCCGAATTCAACGTTACGCTGATTTGTATGAGCTGGAAAATATTGCAGTACTTAGGAAGATTCAAATTAATCAAAGATTTGATCAAGACCATGGGCTCAACAAAGTCAGTGTCGGTAGCCTAGAGCAAGGTGTTCAGATGCTAAAATATAATCGTGTTAGTGCGGTTATTGGCTCAAGAATAGGCCTTGAGTATGCGCTGCGTCAGCAAGGTATGGATATCAGTCTAATGGATAGTGCTCTTCATCTTGGAACTAAGGAGTGGGGCTTACATCTAACAAAAGAGTCTTCATTTATCTCTTTGCTGCCGTTATTAACAAAAGCCGTTCAAGACACTTATAAAAAAGACCTTATGTATCGTCTCTATCATCATCAAATAAAGCATTGCTTGCCAGCGATATAAAGCTTCAGGCTCACTGTGTTTATGACGCTTCTTGGCTGATTGATGGCGGGAGCAAGGTTAACGATTAGGAATCGTTTTGAGGTGTTAGGTTTAGCAAATGATCGTTGCTAAAGAGCAGACAATAAAAAAGGCCAAGCGATCTGATCTTAATAGAACAGGTCGCTTGGCCTTTTTAGAAAGTGCTTATTTAAAAGCGCTTGCGACTACTTGTCGTCTGAGAACAAGTTACCAGCAACAGGAGTTGTTGGTTTAACTTCAGCGGCTACTGGAGCAACTGGCTTAGGCGCAACTACAGGAGCTGTTTTCTGAGGCTCAGCTATCGTTGTTGCTTTAGCAACAGGCGCTTTCTTAGCCACTACTTTTTTAGCAGGTTTAGCAGCAACTTTCTTAGCCACTACTTTTTTAGCAGGCTTGGCAGCAACTTTCTTAGCTACTACTTTTTTAGCAGGCTTGGCAGCAGGTTTCTTAGCCACTACTTTTTTAGCAGGCTTGGCAGCAACTTTCTTAGCCACTACTTTTTTAGCAGGCTTAGCGGCTTTCTTAGCCTTTGCAGCTTCTCTTTTAGCAGCTGCGGCTTCTTTTTGCTTAGCAGCCGTAGCGGCTTTCTTTGCTTTGGCGGCAGCTTTTTTAGCTTTAATCGCTTCTTTTTGCTTGGCAGCAGTAGCAGCTTTCTTAGCTTTAGCAGCGGCTTTTTTAGCAGCAGCAGCTTCTTTTTGCTTAGCAGCCGTAGCGGCTTTCTTATCAGCAGCGGCTTGCTTCTTAGCAGCAGCGGCAGTTGCTTTTTGCTGTTCTTTTTCTACAGCAGCAGTTGCTTTAGCGATTGTTGCAGCAGCATCAGCATCCGTTTTAGCGGTAGTTGCTTCTAATTTAGCGGCAGCGAAAGCTTCTTTAGCAATGACAGTAGCTTTTTTAGCATCTTCAACTTTAGCTTTAGCAACGTCTAGAGCTTTAACAGTTGCAGCAGATTTTTTAGCTTTAACTTTATCAGCGGCTTTTTTCTTAGCGGCATTTGCTTTAGTTAGAGCGGCAACGGCTTTAGTTTGTGCTGCTTTAGCTTTAGCTTGTGCTTTATCAGCATCAGAACTCATCTTCTGGCGCGCTTTCTCCAATTTAACTTCTAGTGCTGCAATTTCTTTCTGCAACAGTTCAACTGGGTTTAATACAGCTTTAAGAGTTGGGGCTTTTTTAGCAGCAACTTTTTTAGCAGGAGCTTTCTTAGCTACAGTTTTTTTAGCAGCAACTTTCTTAGCTGTGATTTTGCGAGCGACCATGGAATTTCCTCGAGGACTGACATAATAGACTTTTCAATTATACTTAGAAGCACACTACTATCCATTAATTTTGTGCAAGAAATAGAATTAAAATAACTTTTTTGCAAAAAAATATTTTATTTCATCTGTTTTGAACCAATTTGCGCTTCAATCCATTCCAGCATGGGTTGCCATTCGAGTGTGTCTTTATTATCACGTCGTTCAAAATCGGCAAGACCTAGACCATGTTCGGAGGCTCGAACGTAATGTTGTGTGTCACGAAAGGAGGTGATGAATGGAATATTTAAACTCTGTAGAAAGCGTTCAAGTTTCTGATAAATGAGGGTGTTTTTTTTCACTCGATTGGCGACGACTGCAATTGCTTTTGCATCGGTGCGATAAGCGCGACTTAATAAGACATCTCGAATAAAGCCCGTCGCAGCGCGAATATCAATTGCAGACGGTATTACGGGTATAACAATAAAGTCTGAAGCTTGAATCATGTCAGATAAAATGTGCCCAGACAGTCCGGCAGGCGTATCGAAAACGATGCGCGAAGTGGTAGAAGGAACACGTAAACTATAGCTGCGTGTTGAGTTAGGAGTGTGATGTTTAAATGCTGCAACGCCATTAATTTTTGCCAGGTGAGGATCGCGAGCTGATAACCAATCCATACTGGAGCCTTGGGGATCATAATCAACGATTGCAGTTTGTTCGCCCTGAGTTGCAAAATAGCTCGCGAGATTGGTCGCCATGGTGGTTTTCCCGCAGCCGCCTTTAGCATTGGCCACTAAAACACGAATAGGCTGTGTTTGGCTGACAATTCGTACGCTAGATTGTACGGGGTTTGTTTCTGGCTCGCTCACTGTGATCTCATCCATAACAATGCTGGTAAATTTCTATGCCTTATAATGTTTAAGCATAGGCTATAATATGCGGTGTTTGTATATTGAAAAGGAATCATGGATGAAACGCCCTATTTTTATTATGTGTGTATTGGTTGCCATTGCTTTTGCTGGACCGATGCTGATGAAAAAACCGGATGGCACACCGTTTATAACATCGCCTTTTGAATGGTTCTCGACAAATTTACAGGGTACAAAAAGTCATGACTCTCGCAGTATGACCAATCAATCATTTTATAAGTGGCAGGATGAAGAGGGTACTTGGCATTATTCTGATCAGCCCCAGGCAGGGGAAAAAAATGAAACCGTCACGGTGAATACTAACACCAATTTAATTCAAGGATTGCGAATAGATAAAAAGAAAGAGACGACTGCTGTTGCTAAGAAAATGCCAGAGAAGGCCGAAACTCCGTCAATACCTTTACCGATGACGGTGCCGTTAGATAAAGTGTCTAAAATGTTGGACGATGCAAATAATATTCAACAGTTAATGGATAATCGTAGTGATCAAATTGAGCAAGCGACTCGAGGTCGCTAGTTCAATTTACCGTGCGTTATTCAAGGTAAAAAATTCTGCCATTCGAGCCACCTGCAATATAGCCCTGCTGAGTAAAGGCAACATCTTCGATCAGAACACTGCTACTTACCCAATTGTTTTTAGGAATAGCCTGCCAAGTTTGTTCAAGCTTGGCTGTTTTACTCTGCCATAATTGAATTTTTCCTGCGCTGGATCCCGTTAATAGAAGTGAGCCGTCTTTATTAAAACGTACGCTGCTATAAAAGCCACTATTGATTGGGAACTCAGCGATTACCTTGCCTGTTCTACTGTCCCATAATCGGCCAGGATCACCTAAAGCGGAAGTGAAAACAAAACGGCCATCATTTGAGATTTCCGCACTGCGAACTTGATTACCATGTTCTAGGCGTTGAATTTGTTTACCACTATTTAGATCCCAAATCCGAACGCTGGAGTCGTCACTAGCGCTTGCAGCGAACTTCCCTTGCTTATCTATGCTGACGTCGTAAACGATGCCATCGTGGCGAAGTATACGCTTGATGCCTCCATTTTTAATGTCAAATAAAGTGGCGGTATAGTCGGCCATCGCTAATAAAGCATATTGGCCGTTGTTACTAAGGCTTATGTCGTGAATATCTCCAGGAGCATTCCATAACCAAACCGCTTCTCCGGTTTTGCTATTCCATAAGGCAATGGTTCGGTTGTCGGTGGTGGCGACAAAGTTATCTTCAGGTGAGAAGTCGCAGCTAACAATGCTGCTATTTTTTCCTTCCTGATGATTCCAGTTATACAGACGATCAAACGGCTGTAAGCGCCATAGACTGCCTCCGTGATGAATGGAGCCCGCAAAAGCAAAGCTGCCTTCGTGATTAAGGCAAAGAGAGTGAACACCTTGGCGAGCGAGTTCATCGAAACGTTCGGGTTGTTTGCCCGTACCGCAAGCGCTAAGTAGTAAGGTGCTGCATAACAAAGAGGAGAGTAATAATGGTGCTGACTTCATAGCCATCCCTGATAAATGGTCGAGTATGAAGTCAGTTTAGTTCAATTTTAGCCAGTGGCTAACGATCAGTCTTTAGCCTGCAACCAGTTCACGATGAACGTTATGCAACTTTTCGATTAGCTGGTCTTCAACTTCAAAGCGCTCACTGAGCATTTCACCTAAGTCAGACAGATCTTTGGTTAAGTCGGTAATTTTTTCTAAGCAATGTTCTGCCGTATCGTATTTATCGTTGAAGTCTACACACTGCTGTGTCATTTCTTCTAAAACAGGATATGCACGTTTAGCCAACTCGGTGCCACCGTCGTCATATTGCTTGGCTTCTTCTAGAAGTTGTTCATAAATCTCGAAGTGACCGGCTGAGCAATAGTCCATAAGGATCTGACAGAAAGCCTGAATTTTGATCGATACGGGAGTTTCTCGCGGTGAAAAAGGTTTTAAGGTATTAATACCGCAGAAAAGTACAATCACACCTTGGCGTTCATTCAGCCAACCGTCGATTAACCTATGCACTCCACCCCAACGTTCCTGTGCTGTTTTACAACCTTCTAACATACCCCAATTCCTTATTCTTCTTCATTCTGATTTATCCAATATAGTCAGGCTAGACATGCAGTTGCAAGCAAGTTTTTTCATTATTTTTGCTTGCAAACTAATTTATCTATGCTTGGTGGGTTTGCAGGCGTATTAACTAGGTTATTTAGTTATTTTCGTGCCTTCCAAGCGATGAAGGTACCGTAAGCTGAAGCGATAGCAAAGCCGATAAAGAAGACCATTAGCCAGGCTGGCATAGAAAGCCCAGCAAAACTCCATGAGACTTCAGCGCAATTACCATTGCCTCTTAATAATACGGTGACCACTTCCATAATAGGGAAAGCATCCAGCATGTATTCAAGGCTGGGGCCGCAAGAGGGTACTTGGTCTGCTGGTAAGTTTTGTAGCCAGTTATGATGGTGTGCGAGGTAAATGCCAAAGAAGGACGATAATAGTGTCCAGCCAGACGCGAGCAGAAGCCCTATTGGACGCTCAACCAGAAAGAAACCAGCTAAACAGCCCAAAGCAACCATCAGTGTGGCGACTCGTTGCATGATGCAAAGAGGGCAGGGTTCCATCTCTAGTGCAAATTGAAAATAGTAGGCACTGGCCAATAACGCAACGCAGGTAATGAAGCCCGTCATGCAAAGTAGTTTAAGGTTGATACGCATTCTTTTCCCTTTCTTCTTTCTGATTGTTAATACTGTTCTACTCTATAGATATCTATTGTGAATCTATTCAGACTTTGGAGTATTGATAATGTTCAAGTTTCTTCTGCCTTTTGCAGGATTAATCTTATTTTCTTTGGCTGGCTATAGCCAAGCCGAGGCCGCCAGCGAAACTAAGTATATCCATTTAACCCCGGCCTTTGTGGTTAATTATGGAAATACGGGACGCATGAAGTATTTGCGCACTGAAATCGCATTAAAAGTTATCGGTGCTCAAGCTGCGTCTGCGGTGACGAATCATCGACCGTATATTCGTCACAACCTTGTTCTGTTATTAACATCGCAAGACAGTGATATCGTTAATTCTTCTGCAGGGCGAGAAACTTTACGTAAAGTTGCATTGGAGGAGGTACAGGCCTTAATGATTGAACTTGAAGGAGAGCCTTTTGTTGACGATTTGTTCTTTGAAAATTTTGTGGTGCAGAACTAATTATCTGGCCTGAAGTTTCTAATGAGGGGGGCGTTTATAAAACGAAAAGGGCTATCGATTGATAGCCCTTTTTTATGGTCAGAACAGAGTGCTTCGTTTAGCGAGTTAGGTATTGCTTTAAGAAGCTAGCAAAATCTATTTGGTCTCCGGCTTCTATTTCGGCCTGCTGCATTAAGCTTTCTTTTGCCTGACGCTGCATTTGTTTATTCAGTTCTTTGTTGAGTGGCTGCTTAAATTCGGCCGCTCTTTGTTGCGCGAGCTGTAGGGTTAACTGAGCGAACTCTAAATCTTCAGCTTTCATTTTCGCTAAGTATTGTGCAGAAGGCGTTAGTGAATCGTCCTCCAGTTTTGCTTGCTGTTGCGCTAAGGCGTTGCTGTATTGTTGATTGCCTGCGGCTTCATCCATCGACGTTGCTAAGGTCGCCAATTCTGCTAACAGGTTAGAACCCCATTGACGTAAGCCGATCGACTCGCCGTTTTGACTTAGCGTTAATTCAGGATCGCGACCTTGCATAACGGAAGCATGTTGGTTCGCTTTAATTTCACGATATTCAGCATTATTGATGTTTGGACTATCGGCAAATAAACAATGCGTTAAGAAAACATCTAAAAAGTGGATGTGTGTTTCATCCATGCCCAAGGTTAGGAATGGGTTGATGTCGGTGCAGCGTACTTCGATATATTCAACACCGTGATTGGCTAAAGCTTGCAGTGGTTTTTCATCGCCATTACCAATGCGCTTAGGGCGAATATCACTGTAATACTCGTTTTCAATTTGCAGCAGGCTTGTATTCAGTTGCTTGTACTGACCATTTTCTTCTTGCATGCCAATGGCTTCATAAGCGGCAACCGGTTGAGTAATCGCTTCAGATAGCGTCTCTACATAGTTTTCAAGGCTGTTATAACAAACAATCAATTCGGCCTGAGCATTATTCTGGTAGCCCAAATCACTCATGCGTAATGATGTTGCGTAAGGCAAATACAGTGTGTGTTCTTTAAAGGTTTTTAAGTCGTGCTGTTCGCCGTCTAAGAACGATGAGCAAACGGCAGGAGACGCGCCAAATAAATAACTTAATAACCAAGAATTACGACGAAAGTTGCGAATAAGACCAAAGTATTTGGCTGAGATAAAATCTTTGAGCTGTTCGGCATTGGCTTCTGACTGATTCTCTTCTTTATACATAAGAGGCCATAAAGCATCAGGCATAGAGAGGTTATAATGAATACCCGCAATGGCTTGCATCGTGCGACCATAGCGATGCCATAAACCATGGCGATACGCGTGTTTGAGTTGGCCGATATTTGAGTAACCGTACTGCGCAATAGGAATGCTTTCTTCGCCATCGATAATACACGGCATGGACGCAGGCCAGATCAGTTCGTCTCCCATATTTTGATAGCTGTATTGATGCAGATCGTGCATAAATTTTAGCGTATCTTTGGCGTTGTCAAAGACGGGAGTGATGAACTCTAATAAAGATTCAGAATAATCTGTAGTAATACTTGGGTGTGTGAGGGCAGAGCCTAATGCTTGTGGGTGCGGAGCTTGGCTTAAGTGGCCATTTGGTTCGCAACGTAATCCTTCTTTTTCAATACCGCGTTGGATATGCCCAAGCAATGAGAGCTGGTTTTGCTCGCGCAGGGACGTTAGCAACTGGGTATAATTTGGATTAGCCAATGGATAGCCTCAATATTCGAAATTGAAAAGAAAAAGCATTATAAGGGAATGAGTGCTTCGACGTAAGTCTAATCAGCGGCACGGACTGTGCCACTGACATAGATAATGCTTACTTTTATTTCTTACCTTTTTTGAATGCGGCGGCAAGGGCATCGGCCATGGCACTTTGTGCTTGACCACCAGGCTGGCTGCTTCCTTTATTATTGCCGCTATTAGAAGAGCCGGGGCCAAAGCTAGTTTTAGTGGTTTGGTTGCCGCGACGATTATTACGTTCGCCGGGTGTCTTTTGCTCGGCTTGCTCGTTGGCATCGTCTGACATTCTCATAGACAGTGCGATGCGTTTACGCTGTGCGTCGACCTCCATCACTTTTACTTTCACAATATCGCCTGCTTTTACGACTTCACGTGGGTCTTTAATAAAGGTATCCGACATGGCAGAGATATGAAGTAGGCCATCTTGATGGACACCAACATCGACGAACGCACCAAAGTTGGTGACGTTGGTAATTACGCCTTCTAATACCATGTTCAAACGAAGATCTTTGATTTCTTCTACACCGTCTAAGAAGGTGGCGAATTTGAATTCTGGACGTGGATCGCGACCCGGTTTTTCAAGTTCGGTAAGAATATCTTTAATGGTAATTTCACCCACCGATTCGGTCGCATATTGCGCAGCGTTAACGGCTTTCAAGAAAGAGCCATCACCGATCAAACTTTTAATATCACGGCCAGATTGTTTGGCGATTTCTTTTACTACGCCATAAGCTTCTGGGTGAACCGAACTCGCATCGAGTGGGTTTTTAGCATTATGAATGCGTAAGAACCCCGCGGCTTGTTCGAACGTTTTTTCGCCTAAGCGTGGGACTTTTTTCAAGTCTTTTCGGGAGACGAAAGCACCGTGTTCATCACGATAGCTCACAATGTTATTGGCGATGGTGGTATTCAAACCCGAAACTCGAGTCAGCAGCGGCACAGACGCCATATTAAGATCGACACCGACTGAGTTTACACAGTCTTCTACTGTCGCGTTCAACGCGCGGGCGAGCTGTGTTTGGTTTACGTCGTGTTGATATTGGCCCACACCAATTGATTTGGGTTCGATCTTCACCAGTTCGGCTAACGGATCTTGCAGACGGCGGGCGATGGACACTGCACCACGGATGGTCACATCGAGATTCGGGAATTCTTTTGCCGCTAATTCAGAAGCAGAATAAATAGAAGCGCCAGCTTCGTTCACCATGATTTTTTGAACTTTTTTCAACGCTGGGTTAGCTTTAATCATGTCGCCTACGAACTTATCGGTTTCGCGGCTCCCCGTTCCGTTACCAATCGAAATCAATTCGACGTTGTGCTTTAAAATCAGGGCCGTGATGATCTTTGCGGAATCGGCTAATCGATTCTGTGGCGGTGTTGGGTAAATTGTATCGTGATCAATCACTTTGCCTGTGGCATCAACGACGGCGACTTTTACCCCCGTACGCAAACCGGGATCTAAACCGATGGTCGCTTTTGCTCCCGCAGGCGCGGCTAAAATGAGGTCTTTTAAATTTTGGCCAAATACTTTAATCGCTTCTACTTCGGCGGCTTCACGCACATTGGTCATTAGCTCAGTTTCTAGGTGCGTTAATAACTTGATGCGCCACGTCCAGCGTACAACTTCGTGTAACCAGCGATCCGCAGGACGGCCTTCGTTTTTGAGATTAAAATGATCGGCAATCATGGCTTCGCAAGGCGAAGGGGTTAACTTATCGGCTGGATCGCCCGTGACAATGCTGAAACTCAATATACCTTCGTTACGGCCACGTAAAATAGCTAATGCACGGTGACTCGGAACGCTTTTAAGGGCTTCGTCGTGTTCAAAATAGTCGCTGAATTTGGCGCCTTCCTGTTCTTTGCCAGGTACTAGGCGAACAGATAACGTGCCTTCTTGTTTAAGAAAGTTACGCACTTTATTGATGAGGTTGGCGTCTTCGGCAAAGCGTTCCATTAATATGTATTTAGCGCCATCAAGGGCAGCTTTGGTATCGGTGATGCCTTGCTCTTTACCGGTTTGGGCATCGATAAAATTTGCGGCCAGCGTCTCGGGTATTTGGCTTGGGTCTTCTAGTAGCGTATTCGCCAATGGCTCTAGACCCGCTTCAATCGCGATTGCTCCTTTAGTGCGGCGCTTCTGTTTATACGGTAAATACAAATCTTCTAAACGGGTTTTGGTATCGGCATTTAAAATATCGCGCTTAAGTTCTGGGCTTAACTTACCTTGCTCGTCGATGCTTTTAATAATGGTGCTGCGACGATCTTCCATCTCACGCAGATAGCGCAGGCGCTCTTCTAAATTACGCAGCTGAGTATCATCAAGTGCGCCGGTGACTTCTTTACGATAGCGCGAAATAAACGGTACAGTTGCACCGTCATCTAATAAGGTGACAGACGCTTGTACTTGCTGAGGACGAATATTCAGTTCTTGTGCGATGCGGGTGAAAATAGAATCCATAATGTTTCTCGTCTTTTGATCTTATAAATCGGTATAAATTGTTGAAAAATAAATAAATATTAAGCCTGAGTATACTGACCCTAAGGGTGTTATTCGAGGATAAAAAGCGAATTTATTAGCGCGTATTGATCTAGTAAAAATTCCTTTTCTATTTGACTGCTCAAAGTGTGACCTGACTCTCATAAAAAAGACTTAAATTGTCGCTAATTGCCGTCTAATGATCTCTTTATTTTGAAATGCTGTACTAGTGTTAAATGAATAAGAGGGGTTAATTAAATCACCTCGTTCATGAAATTTTGTAGGTACTCACATGAGTTTAACTTTCAGCTCTGAAGATATTCCCGCTGCGTTAAAGCGCAAGCGCATTTTAATGGTGACTAATACGCCATCATTACGAGCATTGCATGCTTCATTTTTACGCAGCCAAGGTTTTGAGTATGTGTTTGAGGCGGGCGATGGCATGCAAGCGATTGATATGTTGAGGGTACAGCCGATTGATTTAATTATGTCTGATTGGCAGCTGGAGGAGTTGTCGGGCCTTGACCTTTTGCATACCGTGCGAGGCAGTGTCGCGATGACGGATATGCCTTTCGTGATGCTCACCACGAAAAAAGATATGCCACGAGTAAAGTCAGCGATCGATCTAGGGGCAACTGATTATTTGATTAAACCGTTTAAGACAGCGCAATTAGGCATGAAGCTAGTGATGGCATTGGCGACTTCTGATTATGTGGCACCGAAGGCAATACGAGAAGAATTACGCATTCGCTCTATGTTGGAGTTGCCTGTGTTAACCGATCAGGTGGGCTTATTAAAAAGGGCATGATGCTGTTGTCTATGAGTCGCTAATATTATGCAGCAGAATAAAAAAAGCCGTTAAGCACTAAGTTTAAATGACTCAGTGCTTAACGGCTTTTTTGTAGCTAAGTCATACCGTTGCAACGGTATGACTTAGCTTTCGCTTAACTACTTATTTAACTTTAGGGCCGGCCGCTAAGATAGCGTCAGATACGTCAAATTTAGTGAAGTTTTTAGTGAACTGGTTTGCCAAGACTTCAGCGGCGACAGTCCAGTCAGCTTCGTTAGCCCAAGCTTTCGTTGGGTTAAGTAGCTTAGCATCAACACCTTCAAGGCTCTTAGGAACTTCTAGGCCAAACATCGGTAGAGTTTCAGTTTCAGCATCACGCAAAGCGCCCGTCTGAATTGCACTGATCACTGCACGAGTTGTTGGGATAGAGAAACGTTCGCCGCCTTTACCGTTAGCGCCACCAGTCCAGCCTGTGTTCACAAGATAAACTTGAGAATCAAATTCAGTCACACGCTTCATCAACAACTCAGCGTATTCGCCAGCTGGACGTGGGAAGAATGGAGCACCGAAACAAGTCGAGAAAGTAGACTTAAGACCTGGAGTACCGCCCATTTCAGTAGAACCTACTAGCGCTGTGTAACCACTTAGGAAGTGGTAAGCCGCTTGTTCTTTAGTAAGAACAGACACTGGAGGAAGAACACCAGTCATATCGCACGTCAAGAAGATAACGGCTTTTGGCTCGCCACCTTTGTTTTCTAGAACGCGCTTTTCAACGTGCTCAAGAGGATAGGCGCAACGGCCGTTTTCAGTCAGGCTAGTATCGGCGTAATCAGCAACACGATGTTCATCGTCCATCATTACGTTTTCAACGATAGCGCCGAAACGGATCGCATCCCAAATGATTGGCTCATTCTTTTGCGAAAGGTCGATGGTTTTTGCGTAGCAGCCGCCTTCGATATTGAAAACAGTACCTTTGCCCCAGCCATGTTCGTCATCACCAATAAGGTAACGCTCAGGATCTGCAGACAAGGTAGTCTTGCCAGTACCCGACAAACCGAAGAACAAGCATGTATCGCCTTCTTCGCCAACGTTTGCAGAGCAATGCATTGGTAGAACATCTTTCTCAGGAAGTAGGAAGTTCTGTACAGAGAACATCGCTTTCTTCATTTCGCCTGCGTAACGCATGCCGGCTAGCAATACTTTACGTTGAGCGAAGTTGATGATGACACAACCTTCAGAGTTAGTACCGTCACGCTCAGGAACACATTCAAAGTTAGCGCAGTTCAGAATAGTCCACTCTTCTTTGTCAGCTTGGTTGAAGGTTTCAGGGCGGATAAATAGATTGCGACCGAACAGGTTTTGCCACGCTGTTTCAGTCTGACACTTAACGGGTAAGTAGTGAGCTGCGTCAGAACCTACGTGTAGGTTCGAGATGAAGCCGCCAGTTTTGCCGAAATATTCTTCAACACGATCCCAGAGGGCATTGAACTTGGTCGCGTCGAAAGGACGGTTAACATTGCCCCAGTCGATGGCGTCTTTAGTGCTTGGCTCTTCAACAATGTAGCGATCCATTGGAGAGCGGCCCGTACGAACACCTGTAGTAACAACGAATGCGCCGTTATTTTGTAGGCGGCCTTCGCCACGTTCAAGTGCTTTTTCAACCAATAGAGGTGCAGATAAATCAGTATAAAATGTGGTCATATTCGTGCCCGAAGGGTCTCGTTATGTCAGTATCGCTTTTGGCCATACACAAATGAATGGTATTTACCGTCCAGATGGTAATTGGACGAACCCGTATCTTGAGGCTGCGGATTATGCCAGATTTTTTGACTTAACAAAACCGAGATGGAGCAAATGGCGGGTATCACTAAGAATGATAGTCGGCGTTAGATGACGGGTTTATGCTGGATCTTGTAGTTTTTTTTCAATACGGGCAAATATAGTAGGCTATTCATCCGTATTGGCATCAATTGGCCAAGGAAAGCCTGCTCTAGTGGTGACTAACAGCAGGATCTAAGGAATTAATGTAGTTTTTTTTCAGGAAATAATTCTTCAATTTGTGCTTTATTGAATGAGTAATGCTGCAGGCAAAATTGGCAATCGATGGCTACTTTGCCTTGTTCGACAATTACTTCCATCAGTTCGCTATAACCCAATTGTGCAATGGCGTTCCCCGTGCGCTCTTTTGAGCAGGTACAAGCAAAACGCAAGGGTGTTTCATTATATAAGCGCACTTGCTCTTCGTGATAGAGGCGATGCAAGATAGTTTGGTTATCAAGGCCAAGTAATTCGTCGTCTTTTAGCGTGCTGGCGAGGTGACTCAAGCGCTCCCAAGCATCGGGGTCAGCTTGCTCACTTGACGGCAGTTGCTGCAGCATAAAGCCGCTGGCGATTGTGCCATCACACTCTAACCAAAAGCGTGAACCGAGTTGCTCGGATTGCTTAAAGTAGTATTCAAAGGCTTCGTTAAGGTGATTACTTTCCAGTGGAACAATCCCTTGATAAGGCTTTCCGACCGCTGGCTCCAGGGTGATTACGAGCTGGCCACCGGATAACTCTACGGTTTCAATTGTTTTGCTTTCGTCATAACGAGCAATTGCACGCAACTCTCCGGTATTGGTGGTTTCGGCTTGAATCAGAGTGACATCACCCGGTAGACGAACTTGCAGGCATAAGCGACCTTCGTATTTTAGGGTTGCGCTCATTAATGCACTGGCGGCCATCAGTTTGCCTAGCTCAATCTGCAGCGCAGCAGGATAGGTGTGTTTGGACAATACGGCGCTGAGGCTTTTGTGTAAGCCAACAATCTCTCCTCGAACGTCGGTTTGATCGAAGGTAAAGCGTTGCATGCTATCGAGGTTGCTCATATTTTACTCATATTTCACTTTGGTGCTTAAATTGGTGTATCTGACGACGCTCTTTTTTATTCGGGCGATGGTCAGGGGCAGCATTGGTATCTTTCATCATGCGCCGACGTTCAGTTGCGTCCATCCGTGCTTTAATACTATCCGCTGTTTCTTCATACAAGGCTTGGGCTTCAGGCGCGCCACGGCGTTGTTCAGATAAATCTTTAATAACGATGATTTTTTCATCGAAACCCTGTCGAATAGTGAGCTTGGCATGGAGATCAACGGTTTTACTGACCTTGCAGCGCTGACCTTCATAATGCACCTTGCCACCTTCGATGGCCGCTTTGGCTGTGGCGCGAGTTTTGTAAAAGCGCGCAGCCCAGAGCCACTTATCAAGGCGTATCTTTTTACTGTCAGTAGTGTGCTGTTTGCTCATTATCCCTCGTCATCTTTGTGCGCATCTTTTTCATGCAGCAGTTCGTCAAAATGATGTATGCCAGGGTGCTGACTGTCGGTATTAGGCACTTTTTGACTGTCTGGGTGAAAGATGGTCAAAAGGTGCTTGAATCCCCACGTTTTTGCGGATTTTAAGACCGCTTGGCTATCATCGATTAGCAAGGTATTTTCAATTTCAAACGGCTCATCTTGCTGTAGATGTTGCCAGAATGCTTGGCTCTCTTTGGGTTCTTGGTAGTCATGAGAGCTGATGATGCGATCGACTAACTTATCTAAACCTGTATGAGCCATCTTCAAATTCACACTGTCGCGGTGGGCGTTGGTGACGATAATGGCTCTTTTCCCTTGTTGCTTAAGCATCTTGAGGAAGTCTTTAACATGTGGGCGGTATTGAACTTTTTCAATGATATCTTGCTTTAGTTCTGCAACGGGCATGCTCAGGAGTTCACTCCAGTAATCGAGGCAATACCAATTTAAGGTGCCGTAGACGTCGTCAGATACTTGTTTTAATACTTGGTGCGCTTCTGCGTGATCAACACCGTATAACTCGGCGTATTTGGCTGGCATAAGCTGCAGCCAAAAGTAATTATCGAAATGCAGGTCGAGTAAGGTGCCGTCCATGTCGAGTAGCACGGTCTCTATTTGTGACCATTGCTCAATGCTATATGCCTGCTGAGTGTGCGCTTTTTTTACGGATGCTTGTGCTTGTTTATCTGTCATGTTGGAGTCAGGTATACTGATTAAATGTGTTTGTATGAATGAAATTAGAGTCTGTTTATTATGTCTGAAAAACCAAAAATCTTACACCAGCAAATTGTATCTAAGAGCCGTTTATTTACTGTTGAGGAAGTAGAGTTTAAATTCAGTAATGGTGTTGAACGAACCTATGAGCGCTTGATCGCAGGCGGTGCTGGGGCGGTAATGATGGTCGCGATGTTTGATGATGAGCATGTTGCGCTTATTCGTGAATTCGGTGGTGGAATTGAAGAATACAGTCTGACGCTTCCCAAAGGTGCAGTAGATTTGGGCGAAACGCTGGAGCATGCGGCTAATCGTGAATTGCAGGAAGAAATTGGTTTTGCAGCAAAGAAAATTACTTTTCTGAAGCACATGAGTCTGTCACCCAGTTATATGAAAAGTGGCATTGATATTTTTCTGGCTGAAGATTTGTATCCCTCGGTACTAGAAGGCGATGAGCCTGAGCCGTTAGAGTTAATTAAGTGGCCGTTGGCGAATTTACAGGAGTTGGTGATGCGGGATGATTGTAATGAAGGCCGAGCAATCGCTGCGTTGTATTTAGCGCGGGATTATTTGGATGGGAGGAAGGCTTAAGCCTGCCTCTGGTCTAGAGCATCGAGTCAATTAATCAACACAGCTGAGGACGTTGTCCAACTCTTCGACTAGACGTTCTAGTTTAATCGGTTTACTGATAAATCCATTCATGCCTGCATTAATGCAGCGCTCTTTGTCTTCCATCATAGCGTTAGCCGTTAACGCTAAGATAGGCACTTGATTTTTTGGAAAGCTGAGTTCGCGAATTTTTTCTGTGGCCGTAATGCCATCCATGATCGGCATGTTGATATCCATTAATATTAAATCAAATGTTTTAGCCGTCGTTTCATGTATTGCCAATTCACCATTTTCAACAACGGTTGCTTCAATGCCGAGTTTCGTTAAGATTTTACTGGCAATTTTTGCATTCACTTCATTGTCTTCCGCTAATAATACCTTGGCTTGGTAGTTGCGGATTAGGCCACTGCGCTTAATTCGATTTTCTATCACGCCTGGCTTCAATGGAACATGAAGGCTAAAGGTACTGCCAGTACCCAACTCACTTTCTACTTCAATAATACCCTGCATGGCGCTGGCTAGATGTTGACTAATGGTCAGTCCTAATCCTGTGCCTCCATATTTTCGGCTAGTGCTAGTATCAGCTTGCTGGAAAGCTGAGAAAATGTGTCCTACTTTCTTTTCAGCAATGCCGATGCCGCTATCTTTGACTTGAATTTTTAAGTCGTATTGATGGTTTGCTAGACGCTCTCCTTGAACTCGAAGATCAATACGTCCTTGATGCGTAAATTTAAGCGCATTACTGAATAAGTTGTTGAGAATTTGTCGAATTCTATTGGGGTCGCCGATCCAGAATTGTGGCAGGTCGGCACCATAAAAATACAATATTTGAATGCCTTTTTGTTTTGCTGCGCTGGAAAAAAGTTGGTAAACCTCATTGCATAATTGGTGCAGGTCAAAGTTGATTTGTTCTAGTTCAAAGCTACCGGATTCAATTTTTGAGAGGTCGAGAATATCGTTAATAATATTCAGTAAAGAATGAGAGGAAGAGTGAATAATATCGATGTATTGTTTTTTTTCATCATCGGTTGTTTGATCAAGAATCAGTTCGGCAGCGCCTAAAATTCCATTCATAGGTGTGCGAATTTCATGACTCATATTGGCTAGAAAAACACTTTTACTTTGGTTGGCACTTTCTGCGCTGCGTAAAGCTTCGCGAATTTGAATATTAGCTAATTTTAACGCTTGGTTATTAGCGACGGATTCAGTGATATCTAAACCGGTTAATAAAATTTCTTCGCTATGATTTTCTCTATAGTCATCGTTGTTGTCACTATCACTATCATTCGGTACTGAGGTGATGCGCCAATCAATGGTGTATTCTTTGCCTGTGATTGCGACTAAAGGAAATTCTGCAGACACGGTGCTGCCTGCTTCTGGTGTCAAATTTCGCAAATAATTATTGATTTTATGATGCGATCTTTTAGGACAAAAATGGCTAATAGGTTTATTTATAATACTATTTTCTGAACCGCCTATTAAAAGCATGAACTGCCGATTCGCTTCAATTATTTTTCCATGTCTATCCGTTATAATTAATAGGGTGTGCATGGTATTCAAATAAGCCTGCATGCGATTACGTTCATGGCGTAATTCTACTTCCATATAGTGGCGCTTGCTGATGTCATCCGCTGAGATAAGAATATACGCTTGATTATTGTCTACGATGGGTTTGGCTCTCATTGCCCATCGACTTTCATCATCCTGTTGATTGAATGTTTCGTTGCCTTGGTGTTCTTGTATCAGAGTGCATTCGAAATCGATTAACGTTTTACTTGCGAGTGCTTGGCTTAGGTATTGTTCGACTCTTTCTCGCTCACTGCTTTTTATTAGATGGCGAATATTAACGTTTTTGCTATTTGGAAAAGTGGCTATAAAGTCACTATTACATTCAATAATTTGAAAGTTGGTATCGAGTTTTAAATACACTCCGAGAGCTCGTTTCTGTTTTTCTAGTAGGCCTTTTTTCTTTCTAAAGTTTGACCACTGACTGTATTGCCATAAAAATAGAACTAAGCTGAGGATGAGTCCAAGGGTTAAGAGGGTAAGCATCGGTTTTTGAGTGGCCGTAATATAACTCTGCCGCACTGTAATAAGAGAGGCCGATGCAATCAGGACGGTTTTTTTATCTATTTGGTGTTTATAAAAAAGGGTGTTCTCTGAGTTTTCGGGTGCAGAGATAAATCCATCGGCTTGCTGCAGTGATTGTAAAATAAGGGTTTTGTTTAAATTATGGTCGTTGGGTTTGATGCTGACCAGCTCATACTGATTACGTATAATTCGGTAGAGTTTGAAATTTTGCTGATGTGCGAGTCTATCCTGTTGCCCTTTCGACATTTTGTTATTGGTAGCGGACAGTAGTTGAACAAAGTTTTTCAGCGATGCCTGTTTCTGTTGGTAGCTTTGTTCAAGGCCAATATACCAAGCCGCGCCAGTAAGAAGGAATACGCATAGGGCTAAAATAATGACGGTGTGAGACTGCTTGCCCATGATCTTATTCCTTGAATGGACGGAGGAATCGCGTTTCAAATTAACAGGTTATCTGCTAATTATTAAATCGTAATGGCTAAAAGTATAGAATGAATAGACTGGAGCGTCATTAAATTATCGAAATTGTATAGTTAAAACAACCAAGGTAAAACAATGGCGTGTAGCGCTGCGGTTAACGTCATCGCCATTGCCGAATAGGCGGCATACTCTTGGCCTAATTCTAATGCACGGCTAGTGCCTACTGCATGTGCGCAAATGCCTAGGCTCATTCCTGTTATTTGAGGGCTATCGAGACTTAGCCATTTTAATAACAGAGGAATAATGGCAGCACCAATAATCCCCGTCACCATAACGAACGCCGCAGCCAAGGCAGGAAGTCCTGCGGTTTGTTCTGCGATAGCAACGGCAACCGGTGTGGTGACTGATTTGCTTGCCATTGTCACCGTGATGACATCAATACCGATCCAGTAGTGAGTGAGTGCAACCGCTACGAGTACTGTTGTAAAACTACCCAGTATAATCGCCAGTAATAGCCGTAAGAATTGTCTACGCATATTATGAAAGTGGTGAAATAATGGAATAGCTAAGCCAACGACCACAGGGCCAAGAAAGAAACTGAGTAATTGGCCGCCTTGCTGATATGTACTGTAAGGGGTATCTGTTAGCCAGAGCATCGCAATGACGAGAGCAAAGCCAGATAATACGGGAGGCAGCCAAGGGCTGTTATTGGTTTGTTTGTAAAGTTTTAAGCCCAGTAAATAAGCACCTAGTGTGATCATTAGCCAGGTACTGGGAAGTTGTAATAGTGTTGTGATGATAGATTCTGAGGAGGCTAATTCAGAGGGCATTATTTATTTCTCCACCTGAGGACTGCGGCGGTGACAAGAACGCCTGGAATGAGGCTAAGTGTCAGGATAACAAGCAGCTTTAAGCCATGTTGTTCAATAATCGCTGATTGAGTAATAAGGCCAGCACTGATAGGAATTATAAATAGAGGTAATAACGGCGCTAAGGCGTTAGCTGCCAGTTCGATCGATTTTGGGATTTTGTTTCTTAAGATGATTAAGATCAGCAATAGAATCATGCCGATGATCGAGCTAGGTACGGGGATGGCAATCCAAGATTGGATTGCCTCTCCGAAAATGAGAAAAACTAAAAGAGCAAATAGTCCTACTAGCATATTCTCATTCTTTTGTTTGGTACGGAAGGAGAGACTTGAACTCTCACACCTTACGGCACTAGAACCTAAATCTAGCGTGTCTACCAATTCCACCACTTCCGCTTAGGCTGCGCATAGTATAGAGACTCCCTAGGCGTGTCCAGTACTTTAGTAGAATAATTTCACTTTATTTTCATTTTCATTCTGTAATGACATAAATTGCTTGAATTCAGCGGCCTCTAAGGCTGGAGATAAACTGTATCCCTGATAGCTGTCGATGTTAGCCGCAGCAAGGGTTCTAAGCTGATTTTTGTCGTCTATACCTTCGGCGATCATGTTCACATTTAGGCTGTGGGCGAGAAAAGAGAATGCCTTTAAAGAATTCCCGTTTTTACTTTTCGAGAGCGATGCGAGTAAAGGTTTTTCTAACTTGATCGCGCTGAGAGTATATTTAGAAAGTGAATGCAAGGAGGTACTTCCTAAGCCAAAATCATCAATAATAATGTCGACGCCCATTTGATTGAGCTGCGAGAACGTTTCGCTCAAGTGTTTTGGGTTGGTATTCAGTAACTCTTCACTGACTTCAAGGGCTAAGGTCTTCGCGGGCATGTCGAACTTAATCATCATATTGCCAATGCAATTAAGTAACTGCTGTGAGCTAAATTGGCAGGTTGAAATATTGAGTGTTAATAGTGCCTTTTCTTCTAATAGCCCTTGTTGTTTCCAGAGGCTCCATTGCTGGCAGGCCTGCTCTATAACCCATTCGCCTACGGGGATTATTAGACCTGTTTGCTCCAATAATGGGATGAAGTCTCTGGGTCGTACCATGCCAACTTTAGGGTGAATCCAACGTAGTAGGGCTTCGGCCCCTTGAACTTTTCCTGTCGATGTCGACGCGATGGGTTGGTAATAGAGCTGTAGCTGCTTATCGTCTAACGCTTGCTGTAAGCCTTCTTGTAAAACCAGTTTATAGCGCGCTTGGGCTGTGAGTTCTGATGTACAGAATTCAAACCGTTGTCGCCCCATGTGTTTGGCTCGATAGAGTGCGAGGTCGGCTTTCTCAATGAGTTTGTGAGCGTCGTCGTGGCTATCTTCAGAAATAGCTATACCAATGCTGCAACCGATATAAAACTCGTGCTGTTGCCAGTGAAATGCAGCGCCTAACGCGGTGAGAAGGTGTTCTGCAATGATGCCCGCGTCACGAAGATCTTTTAGGTCCTCAATGACGATGACGAACTCATCCCCTCCCAGGCGCGCGACGGTATCAATCTCGCGCACGGTCTCTTTCATGCGGCGGCTTGCTTCGCATAATATAGCGTCCCCGGCAGCATGTCCCCAAGTATCATTAATGGGTTTAAAGTGATCAAGGTCGATGTACATAATGGCGAGTTGCCGCTGAAAACGTTTGCTGCGAGCGAGTGCCATGCGTAAGCGATCCATTAAAAGTTGCCGGTTGGCCAAGCCCGTTAATCCATCGAAACGGGCTTTTTGCCGCATGCTATTATGACTACTGGTACGTTGAGTAACATCACGACAGTTTAGCAATATGCGTGAACCCAATAACTTACTCGCGCACACCTCTATGTAGCGAGCGCGACCATTACTATTTTTTGCCGCCAATACTTGGCCGCTGCAAGGCTGACCTTTTTCGCATAACTTATTGAGTTGGCGTTTGAGTGAGTGGTGCGCTTTATTGACAAGTTCAGGAAAAATATGATGCAGTTGCTTGCCGTTCCAGTTTTCAATTATGCTGGAAAGGCACTCAGCCATAGTGTCATTGATGTTTAGGATATATCCTTGTTGGTCAACAATGATTTGCCCCTCTGTTGCCGACGCGGCCCATGTTAGGGGGATGCCTTGATTACCTAATCCTAAATGATTCAAGAGCCAGCGCTGAGCATGGGTTCTGGGAAGTTGCAGTACGGATTGCTCGCTGGGCTCATCAGTAAAAAGCACGATTCGTTTGCCGCAGTCGGCAATATCGGGCTCGCGCCCTGCGCCATCCACAAGATATAACGTATCTTCTGTCGTCGGATAACTCTTGCTACTATGATCACTTTGGTGACGACCACAATTGACGTTGACTCGGGATAGTGAGGCTTCTAACCGTTGGGCCCAAATGTCATCTTCGCTGATGATTATACAATCCATGTATATGCTTCTTAATTAGAAAGGCTTGTACATAATAGAATTCATTTGTGGCTTTGCGAGTTGGCGGTCATAAAGCTTGTAATAAATCGTAATAAAGTAGTAACGATTTAGCAATATGAGCTAATCAAACGAAATAACTTAAGGAACCAAGGCTCTATGAATAAGCCTTTAGTAAGCCATAGCGTGATGGTTAATATCGCAGCATTTATCGTGATTATCGCGGGCTTAAAAGCCGCCACGCAGTTACTTGTGCCGTTCTTATTGGCGGTATTTATCGCCGTTTTATGTGCACCTATGATGATGTGGTTGAAGAGTAAAAAAGTGCCTTCAATACTATCGCTGTTACTCGTCGCAGTATTGTTTTTCCTCATCACTATGACTTTGGGTACCGTTATTGGCACAAGCTTGTCGGCCTTTTATCAAGACCTGCCTGAATACGAACAAAAACTACAGCAGCAGGGAGCTATTGCTGTTGAGATGCTGAATGGCTTCGGTATTGTTGTTGATGAAACAGTACTGAGCACTTACATCGACCCAAGTGCTGCGATGAAAATGGTTGCGACGGTTTTTAGTGGCCTGGGGGGCGTCTTAACGAATGCCTTTTTAATTTTATTTACCGTGGTCTTTATTTTATTAGAAGCTTCTGATTTTCCTGAAAAATTAAGACGTGCATTAGGCAATAAAACCCTAGCGCTTGATTATTATCAGAATTTCAGTGATTCCGTGCAGCGTTATTTGTTAATTAAAACCTTGGTCAGTATCGGCACCGGTATTGTCGTTGGAAGCACGCTCGCTTGGATGGGTGTTGATTATGCTATTTTATGGGCAATGATCGCTTTTTTACTAAATTTCATTCCCAATATTGGTTCTATTATTGCTGCGGTTCCACCGATGTTGATTGCATTAATTCAACTAGGGCCTATGAGTGCCATGCTGGTGGCGGGGTTGTATGTTGCTACTAATGTGCTGTTTGGCAATGTGATTGAACCGCGCTATATGGGGCGCTCTTTGGGGTTGTCGACCTTGGTTGTGTTTGTATCATTGGTTTTTTGGGGTTGGATATTTGGCCCCGTCGGTATGCTGCTTTCAATTCCTCTGACCATGGTGGTAAAAATAGCACTAGAGAATAGTGAAAAGAATCGCTGGTTAGCTGTTCTACTGGGTCATTAATCCCCTTTCTAGTATTTCGCGTAAGGAAGGGTAAAACCTTTCCCCTTATTTATTAACTCGCATTACACTCTTGTTTAGAAACAAGAGTTGTTTGGAAATCGAGTGCTTTAAAGGTGAGTTGAATGTATCAAATTTTGTTAATCGATGATGATTATGAGCTGGGTGAACTGTTGCAAGAGTATTTAGCAATGGAAGGCTATCAATTAGCGGTTTGCCACGATGGTGAGTCTGGATTGGCGTCTGCATTAACGGGTCAATACGATTTGGTATTGTTGGATGTCATGCTACCCAAGATGAACGGCTTTGATGTGCTTAAACAGTTGCGTACTGAATCGATGTTGCCGGTGATTATGCTGACGGCTCGTGGCGAAAGTGTTGATCGCGTATTGGGCTTAGAGCACGGTGCCGATGACTATATTCCTAAGCCGTATCATCATCATGAGCTTGTTGCTCGCATAAAAGCACTGTTCCGACGTATTGAGGCCGGCCAACCTAAGGTAGCGAATGCGTGGCTGCAGGTTGATGAGCTGAAATTGCATAAGGCGACTCGTAGTGTAAAGCTGCATGACGAAGACGTTGAGCTTACGGGTGCAGAGTTTGGTGTATTGCTAACACTACTGGAAAGTGCTGGTGAGGTGGTCGATAAAGAGGTCTTGTCGCAAAGTGCTTTGGGTCGCCGACTCAGTGCTTTTGATCGTAGCATCGATATGCATGTTAGTAATTTGCGTAAAAAGCTAGGTGAGAGAAACGATGGTAAGGCTTATATTAAAACGGTACGTGGCCAAGGCTATATTTTAGTGCAAGATTAAGTGAAATCAGGATTGTTTATTTTAGATGTTTTTTTAACTAGGCACTGCTATGCGTTGGCGTAATTCGTTATTTATTAAGATTTTTCTGTGGTTTTGGATTGTTGTTGTGGTCAGCATGACGGTGGCAACACTGTCTTTTCAATGGCTCCAAGATGATTATCATCGCCCGTTGCAGCTACGTGAGCAGATATTATTACAGCGTATTGCGGAAAATAGACAGCCTTTAAAGATTAAAAAACGAGGTTTATGGGCTCGGTTAGATCCCGGCTGGAATATTGTTAAATTTGAAGAATCTCAATTGAATGACCTTCCTCATGATGTGGCTGAGTTTTATGAGCACGCCGTTGCTGAGCAGCAATCTTTATGGGGGCAAGAAGATGGTTTTATGATGATGGGGCCTTTGGTTTACCGAGATCAAATTTATATTGCTGTCAGTCGTTATCATTGGCGACACTCTTTGGATGAAGGCGAACGCTGGTTAATTCCTTTCTTAGTCGTGGTTATGGTTTCACTCATGTGTGGGGTGCTTGCATGGCACCTGACGAGCCCTATTCGCCGCTTGCAAAAGGCGGCTAAAAAATTGAGCGCAGGAGATTTTGATATCTCCGAATTGAGGTCAAATTTGAATCGTGGTGATGAGTTGGGTGACTTATCGGTAGAATTCGTTGAAATGGCGGATTCTCTACAGCGGCTACTGCAAAGTCATCGTCAGCTATTGCGTGATGTGTCCCACGAATTACGTTCACCTCTCACGCGTTTACAAATAGCGTTAGGGATTGCACGTAAAAAAGACGCGGGTAATACATTGCAAGCTGAGCACGATAGAATTGAGCGCGCTTCAGGTCAGGTTGCCAACTTGGTGACACAGATTTTAGATCTGGCCAAGTTGCAGCAAGAAGGCGAATTGACCACAGAAAAACTTGATTTAGTCAGGGTGTTTAAAACTTGGCTTCAAGATGCTGAATTAGAATTGGCAGCCAAGCATTTGACCGTTGAGTGGCAGTTAGAAAGTGAAGAAATGTTTTGTCATATAGATGCAATATTGATGCAGAGAGCTTTTGATAATGTCTTGCGCAACGCTATTCGCTTCAGTCCCGATGGGGGTGTTTTGACACTAAGTTTGGGTAGATCAGGTCAGCAGCTTATTTTTAAACTGTGTGATCAAGGCCCTGGAGTTAGTGAAGATCAGTTGGAAGATATTTTTGCCCCCTTCACTCAGGCAGATCAATCTAGAAGCCATGCTGGTAGTGGTTATGGCGGTGGTTATGGCATTGGCTTGGCAATGGTACAGCGTATTTTGAATATGCATCATGGTGATGTTTGTGCCAGAAATATTGCAGATTCAGGTTTGTGTGTTGAGTGGTCTTTGCCTGATCGCCCTAAGCCTAGAGTGACCGTTTAACGTTTAAAAAAATAGAGGGGGTAAGTGAAAGCTTGATTTGCCCCCTACTTATTTGGTACTTTCGTACAATAATAAAAAATATCGATAGAACCTTCAGTGAGAAGTCCATGAAATACCCTATTATTTTTGCCGCATTGTTAAGCTTTACCAGCCTCTCGAGCTGGGCGGTTGACCCATTTACTGTGGAGCTTTATCAAACGAGCTGCAAAATTTGTCATGAAGAAGGCGTTGGCGGTGCCCCCAGATCTTTCGATGACTCGGCTTGGGCTGAACGCCTTTCGAAAGGGAAGGATACATTATTGGCGCATGCCATTGGTGGTTTCAAGGGTATGCCACCGCTGGGAATGTGCAGTGATTGCACAAAAGAAGATTTAGTAGATTTAATTGATTACATGTCTGCAGAGGATGCTCAATAATGGATATTAAACAGTTAAAACTCTCTCGCCGCCATGCATTAAAAGCCGCAGGCGCTGGCATAATTGCAGGAGCTGCTGGGTCTTCTGGCTGCAGTAATGCGCCAGAAAAAGCACTGGGTCCGCAGCCTATTGATGGCATTATGCCTTGGTCTAACTGGTCGGGAAATCAAGTAAGTTATCCTGCTGAGCGAGCTCGCCCGCGTAATATTGAAGCATTAGTTAGCCTGTTAAAAGAAACGGATGGAAAAATTCGTGCCGTGGGTGCGGGTCACAGCTTTAGCGCGCTGGTGCCAACAGATGAAACATTACTATCGATGGCGCGTTTTCGCGGAATCAGTCATATCAATCAAGACACTAAAGAAGTTACTGTGGGTGCGGGCACTCGTTTAGCCGCTTTAGGTGACGACCTTTGGGACAATGACTTGGGCATGATTAATATGCCTGACGTTAATACTCAGACGCTTGCTGGCGCAATTGCGACATCCACTCATGGAACAGGTCAGGAGTTTGGTTCACTCTCACATTTTGTTACGGCGCTAACGCTAGTGACTGCAAATGGTGAAATACTTAAGTGCAGCGCTACTGAAAACAAAGATGTATTTGACGCTGCTCGGTGCAATATCGGATCACTCGGGATTATTACCGATATTACGATTCAGGTTAGAGATACTTACTATTTAAAAGAACGTTCTGAAATGTTTCCTATGGATGAAGCCTTTGAAAGAATGGAAAAGTTAGGCTTAGAAAAACGCCGCTTTGAGGCTTATGGACTTCCGCATGCGAATCATATTCTGCTGATTGAATTCGAAGAAGTGAGTAAAGAAGAAGCTGATGCAAAGCAGGGCGAGGTTGTGAGTGGTGATGCCTATGAGACGTTTCGTACACTTGCGGATGTGATTGAAATGATGCCTTTTTTGCGTGGAGCTGTCATGAATATCGCGCCACGGACTGTGGGTGTTGAGGAACGCTACGGTCCATGGAATAAGATTTTTGGTAATGTTCGCGATATGCGCTTCAATGAGATGGAATATACCGTGCCTGCAGAAGATGGTTTAGCGTGCTTCCGTGAAGTTCTGGAGACCATTAAAGAAAAAGATATTGATATTATTTTTCCGATTGAATATCGCTACGTGGGTGAGGATGACATTTGGTTAAGTCAGTTTTATCAACGCCCTGGTGCTGCGATTTCAGTGCATAACTTTCACGATAAACCTTATCTGCCTTACTTTGCTGAAATGGAAGCTATCTTTGATCGTTATCAGGGGCGCCCGCATTGGGGGAAAATTCATACGAAAACAGCGCAAGATTTTGCGGAGCTGTATCCTCAGTGGGATGCTTTCAAAGCGGTGCGTCAGCGACTCGATCCAACCCGTCGCTTTATAAACGAGCATTTGGATAAAATTTTCCCTGTAACGAGTTAATTATTGTTTAACAGCAAAAAACAACCAAAAAATGATCGATTTTGCCAGCTTTGCTGGATTTTTCGGCCAATTTTTGGTATTTATTACCTCACTTTTACACGGACCAAGCATTTCGTTTGGTTTTGTTTTTAGTCTCCATCGAAAATTACGGAAATTGGAAGAGCAAAATGTCTGAAGATATGAAGCAAGCTGCCCTCGATTATCATGAGTTTCCTAAGCCAGGTAAGATCAGTATTGAACTGTCTACACCAGCCCAAACAGCTCGTGATCTAGCCCTAGCCTATAGCCCAGGTGTTGCTGAGCCAGTTAAAGCTATTGCTGCAAACCCAGAAGATGCATACCGCTACACAGGTAAAGGTAACCTTGTTGCTGTTATTACCGACGGTACTGCTATTTTAGGCCTTGGTAATCTTGGACCATTGGCCTCTAAGCCAGTGATGGAAGGTAAGTCTCTATTATTCAAGCGTTTTGCTGGTGTTGATTCTATCGACATCGAAGTAGAATCTGAAAGCCCACAAGCTTTCATCGATACAGTACGTCGCATTGCTAATACCTTTGGTGGTATTAACCTTGAAGATATCAAAGCACCTGAGTGTTTTGAAATCGAACGTACGTTGATCGAACAGTGTTCAATCCCTGTTTTCCATGATGACCAACACGGTACTGCTATCGTAACGGTTGCGGGTATGATCAACGCGTTGGAAATTCAAGGTAAGAAACTTGAAGACGCTACCATGACTGTTCTTGGTGCTGGCGCAGCTGCAATCTCTTGTTCTAAGCTTTTGATTCTTGCGGGTATGAAGCCAGAAAACATCTTCATGTGTGACCGTAAAGGTGTTATTCACTCGGGCCGTGATGACTTGAACCAATATAAAGCAATGTTCGCTGTTGAAACTGACAAGCGTACTTTGGCCGATGCTATGGACGGTGCTGACATCTTCCTTGGTCTTTCTGGTCCTAACTTGCTTGCTCCAGAATTGTTGAAAAAGATGGCGCCAAACCCAATCGTTTTCGCATGTTCTAACCCAGATCCAGAAATTGATCCGGCTCTTGCACACGAAGTTCGTGATGATTTGATTATGTCGACTGGCCGTTCTGATTTCCCTAACCAGGTAAATAACGTGCTTGGCTTCCCATTCATCTTCCGTGGTGCTTTAGACGTTCGTGCTACTGCGATTAACGAAGAGATGAAATTGGCAGCTGCTTATGCGATTGCTGGTTTGGCGAAAGAGCCTGTTCCTCAGGACGTATTAGATGCCTACGAATTGACTTCTTTAGAGTTGGGTCGCGAGTACATCATTCCTAAGCCAACAGACTCTCGTCTATTGGGCGTGGTATCAGCAGCGGTTGCTAAAGCGGCGGTTGATACGGGTGTTGCTCAGCTTCCTTACCCAGCTAACTACCCATTGAACTCTGTTGACGACATCTAATTATTAGATAGTTAATCGTTAGTGAGTTTAAGGTAGACATAAAAAAACCGGCTAAGGCCGGTTTTTTTATGTCTTTAATTTGTGCTATGTAAAATTAAAGTGCTGGGTTCATGTCGAATAACGGGTCTGTATGAAGGCCTAATATAAATAGAGGATTTATAGGAAGAGCATGCTGCTATTAAAAGAGAAGCTCAGGAGAGTTCTCTTCTTCGTCATCATCATTGTTGTGTTCTGCTGTGCCTTGTTTTGAGCTGTCTCGAGCGGGTATTTGCTCTTGTTTAAACAGTTCAAAAATGGCATTTTTCTGTCCAGGCCGCGCTAATAAACCCGTCTCTGGATCGATGCGAACATTCACTATACCGTCAGGCTGAGGAAAGGGATTGTGTTTTTTATCGGCAAGCATTGCCCCCATATAATCTACCCAAACTGGCAATGCGGTATTGCCACCAAATGCCCAACGACCCAAGCTGCGTGGCTGATCGAAGCCCATCCATACACTGGTGACAAGGTCGCGATTATAACCCGAAAACCAAGCGTCCTTTTGGTCATTGGTAGTGCCTGTTTTACCTGCGAGGTCGTTACGATTAAGCGCTAATGCTCGTCTGCCTGTACCTCGTTTAATGACATCTTGCAGCATGTTGTTCATGATGAAATGAGTGCGTTCATCCATGATTCTTGGAGCCAGTCTTCTTACGGCAGGTGCTTCTGATGCTACAGCTTCTGCCGACAAGGCTTCTGATAAGGGGGCACTGATAGCATCGAGCAAAGCTTGGTTTTCATCTTGTGGTGACTGAGCATCATTAACTTGGGATGAGTTTTCAGCAGTGGCGGTGCATTCTAAGCAAGCTTGCATAGGATTGGCTTGGAATACCAGTTCCTCTTCACTGCCGACTTCAATGCGGTCAATGAAATAGGGTTTTATCTGGAAGCCACCGTTGGCCAGTACGGTATACCCTGTGGCTAGCTCTAATGGGGTCACGGCAGACGCACCTAGAGCAAGTGATAGGTCTTTACTCAGTTTTTCTCGTGGGAAGCCAAAGGGCGAAATATAGTTGATGGCTTTACGAGGGCCGATTTGTTTTAAAATACGAATTGAAACGAGGTTCTGCGATTTATAAAGCGCTTCACGTAAGCGTGTTGGGCCATAAAATTTGCCACTGGAATTTTCTGGACGCCAAGTATTTTCAAGACCAGCATCTTTAAAAACAACAGGCGCATCATTAATGATACTTGCAGGCGTTAAACCGTTGGCTAGAGCCGCGCTGTATATGAATGGTTTAAAAGCAGATCCTGGCTGACGGTCAGCTTGAGTCGCTCGATTGTACTTGTTCAAACCATAAGAAAATCCGCCCACGAGTGCTCTGATTGCACCTTGGGAAGGGTCAATAGAGATTAGTGCACCTTCTGCTTCTGGGATTTGAGCTAGCTGTAAACCAGATTCAGCACTTGCGGTTACCCAGATTATTTGACCTTGAGAGAGTACGTCACTTGTTTTGGTTGGCTCTCTACCGACTCTATTGACGCTAATATACGGTTTAGCCCACTTTACACCACTAAACGGTAGCCATGACCACTGCTTGCGGCCACTAACAATCCAAGCGCCGGAATCTAATACCTGAGCGACAATTGCAGGATGTATCAATCCATACTGTCCTCGGCTATTGAGTTCTTCTTGCCAGTCATCTAAAGTTTTTGGCCAGTCAATATCTTGCTTATCGTCGAGCTCTGTTGGCCAAGTGAGGGTGATTTCATTGTCATAAATTTGTAGCTTCGTGGGTGATAGTAGTTTTTGGTTGGGCTGTGTGCGTAAGCCGTGATCTCGATCGTATTTCAACAATCCTGTTTGTAATGCATTGTTGGCTTGGGTTTGGGCTTTACTGTTTAATGTAGTGGTAACACGAAAGCCTAAGCGGTAGGTATCCTCGCCGTATTTCTGATAAAGTTCATGACGTACCATTTCTGCAATATAAGAGCCTTCGACTTCAGATTTTAAACCATGGTATCGAGCAATAATGGTTGATTTTGCTGCATCGTCGAATTGCTGCTGATCAATGAAACCAAGGGTGTGCATTCGAGCGAGTACATAGTTTCTACGTTCTTTTGCGCGCCTGGGATTGTTGATTGGGTTGGCTGCTGATGGCGCTTGAGGTAAGCCTGCAAGCATGGCTAGTTGAGCAAGTTTTAGTTCAGACAGGGAGACGCCGTAATAAACTTGTGCAGCCGCTTCAACACCATAGGCACGCTTACCCAAATAAATTTTATTTAAATAGAGCTCTAAAATTTCTTCTTTAGACAATTCTTGTTCTATTTTTAATGCTAATAAAATTTCGGTGAACTTACGGCTAAAAGTTTTTGCACTGCTAAGGTAATAGTTTTTTGCTACCTGCATAGTGATGGTTGAACCACCTGACTTTTTCTTGCCGGTGCGAACTAATTGGATCGCTGCGCGTGTTAGACCTTTTAAATCGACACCGTTATGTTGGAAAAAACGGTCATCTTCTGCTGCAATTAACGCATGAACAAATTGTTGGGGTATTTCATTGTATTCGAGAGGCCTTCTTCTTTGTTCGCCAAACTCACTAATTAATTGCCCGTCCTCAGTATAAATCCTGAGTGGGATTTGTAGCTCAATTTGTGTAAGTGACTGAATATCAGGAAGTTGTGGCGTTAAATAAAGATAAACAGCTGAAATTAGCAAACTAGTTCCGGAAAAAACGGACACTATGAGCCAAAATAGAAACTTGGAGATAGAACTGCTATTCATCATAACGAATACATGTATGCTGCTGAATGAGAGGACGCTAGAGTTAGCGGGATAATCTATTATAAGGCTTTTTTGTTCTTTTAATAGGATTGTGCTTATAATGACTTGAATATTCACATAATGAACTAGCTTTACTCCGCAAGTCTGTGAATTTGATGGGGAATACACCGTGCTGGCAGGCCTTTTAAAGAAAAAAAATAAAACATTGCTTGGAGTTGATATCAGCTCTACATCTGTGAAGCTTTTGGAATTGAGCCATAATAATGGTCGTTATCAAGTAGAAAGCTACGCATCCGAACCACTACCGGCAAATGCCGTTATTGAACAAAGTATCGGTGATGAAGAAGCAGTCGGTTTAGTAATTAAAAAAGCGTTAGGGAAGGCGCGTAGTAGCAGCAAAAAAGCCGCTATTGCAGTTGCAGGCTCAGCGGTAATTACCAAAAACATCGAAATGAGTGATGGATTGTCTGATGATGAGATGGACTATCAAATTCGAATCGAAGCCGATCAATATATTCCATATCCGTTAGAAGAAGTCGCACTTGATTGGGAAATTCAAGGGCCTTCTGAAACTGCGGGTAATGTGGATGTGCTTCTCGCTGCATGTCGTTTGGAAAATGTTGAGCTGCGCAAAGACGCTTTAGAAATAGGCGGCCTTGAAACCGGTATCGTCGATATTGAAGCATTTTGTACAGAGCGAGCTTATGAATTAATCCATTCTCAGCTTGACGAAAGTGATGAAGTTGACACGGTTGCAGTGGTTGATATTGGTGCAACGATGACAACCTTGAGTGTTCTACATCAAGGTAAAACAATTTATACCCGCGAACAATTATTCGGGGGTAAGCAGCTAACAGAAGAAATAATGCGCCGCTATGGGCTTTCTGAAGAAGAAGGTATTAAAGCGAAAATGGACGGTGGATTGCCCGATGATTATGAAACCGAAGTTTTGGAACCGTTTCGTGATTCAGTCGTTCAGCAGATAAGTCGATCATTGCAGTTTTTCTATTCATCGAGCCAATATAATGATGTTGATTATATTATTTTAGCCGGTGGTACATCGTCAATAATAGGACTTGATCAGCTTACCCAGGAAAAACTGGGTATCTCTGCGATCGTTGCAAATCCTTTTGTTAATATGACGCTATCACAAAAAGTTAATGCTTCTATGCTTAATAATGACGCTCCATCGTTAATGATTGCATGTGGTTTGGCTATGAGGAGCTTTGATTAATGGCAAAGATTAATTTACTCCCTTGGCGTGAAGAGTTACGCAAGGAACGCCAGCAAGAATTCATCAGTATTGTTGTGGGGGTCGCAATAGCGGCAGCGGCATTAGTTTGGTTTGTGACTGATGGCATTGAGGGTCAATATCACGCGCAAAAACACCGTAATGCTTTTGTACAAAAAGAAATGTCTGTCTTGAGTGAGCAAATCAGTGAGATTAAGCAGTTGCGAGATAAGCGCGAGCAATTGCTTGAACGAATGAAACTGATTCAAGATTTACAGGGTAATCGCCCGATTATTGTGCGTTTATTTGATGAGATCGCTCGCTCAATTCCCGATGATTTGTACTTCACTAGTCTAGATATTAAAGGCACACATGTAACGGTTAAGGGACGAGCTAAGTCCAATAATCGAGTGGCGGCTTTAATGCGTAACTTTGATGAATCAGATTGGTTTGACGCACCTAACTTAATAAACGTTAAGGCACAGAAGGGTGGTTACAATACGTTTGAAGTAACCATGATTCAGGTTGATCCTAAAAATGCTAAGCAGGAGGATAAATAATGGCGAAAAATAATAAGTTCGACCTGCAGCCTTATCTGGATCAAATTAACGAATTTGATGTTAATGATATTGATTGGGAGAATATGGGCTCGTGGCCTATTGCAGGTAAAATAGTTTTTTGCAGTATCATTGCCGTTGCCATCTTAGTAGGTGGTTATTTTATGATGCTTGAGCCCATGAGCGAGAAATTAACACGAGAAATTAAGCAAGAAACTCAGTTGAAAAAGGATTTTGAAAATAAAGCGTTTCAGGTGGCCAACCTAAATGAGTATAAAGCTCAGATGGTTGAAATGGAGCAGAGTTTTGAGTCGATCTTGAAGCAGTTGCCAAGAGATAGTGAAGTTCCGGGATTAATAGATGACATTTCTTTAGCTGCGTTAAATAACGGTTTAGATTTGAAAATGATCTCACCGAAAAAGCAAATTAGTACTGAGTTTTATAATGAGTTACCGATTGAAATTGAGGTGGAAGGGGATTATCACGAGCTAGGCGCTTACGTATCCTCAGTTGCATCGCTATCGCGTATTGTTACCTTGCATGATTTTTCTATTAGAACTAAAGGCACGGATAGTGGAAGTCTTTCGCTAAAAATTCTGGCTAAAACCTACCGTTATAATGAGGGAGATTAAAATGAAAAAACTATCCTTGTTATTACTGGCCTCATTATTGTCGGCTTGTGGTGTGACAACTGGAACAACAGACCTGAAAGAGTTTGTTGATGAGGTTATGAGTCAGCCGCGAGGTGTTATTGCGCCTCTGCCTGTTTTTGAACCTTATGAAGCATTTAGTTATAGCGCGACGGGCCTACGGTCGCCGTTTGATTTACCCATTAATTTGGATGAGGTAATTAAGCAAACCACTCCGGATTCTGATATTCAGCCTGACCTAAATCGCTCAAAAGAGCAGTTGGAACAGTACCCTTTTGGATCTTTTTCTATGGTAGGTACTATCAAACGTGAAAAAGATCAGCTCTGGGCACTTGTTTCCGTTCCAGATAGTGGCATTCATAAAATTAAAGAAGGTTATTACATGGGACAAAACCATGGCAAAGTAATACGCGTATCGCAGCAACGAATTGATATTATAGAAATTGTACCTAACGGTGTAGGTGGTTGGCTTGAACGTCCACGCTCACTTGTTTTAGCCGGTGTGGAAGAGGAATAAAAAATGAGTCACCGTATTAATAAAGCAGCACAGGTATTTGTTGCTGTGATGCTAGCAACAATTGCCAGTGCGCAAGCTTTGGCTTCAAATTTAGTCGATATCAAATTCTCAGCAATGCCTGGGGATGTGACGCAGATGGAATTGATCTTTGATGGTCAACCACCAGTACCCGGGGGATATACAATAGAAAAACCCGCGCGTATTTCATTGGATTTGCCGGGTGTTAATAGCAAACTTGCCTCTAAATATCATAAGATTGGTTTTGGTAACGCAAGGACTGCGACCGTTGTGAGTGCTAATGAGCGTGCTCGCGTCATTGTTAGTTTAGCTCAACTTGTTCCTTATACTGTTCAAACCCGAGATGATCGCTTGGTCGTATTGATGGGCAAAACGGTTGATACTAATGCACAAGATGTGCAGCCGAATCAAGCGCTTGCCAATGTCGATAATCGTTCTAGTAATGCCATTTCTGCCTCTGCCTCTGCCACGTCATCTGTTATGAACGTTGATTTTCGTCGTGGTGATCAGAATGATGGACAAGTTCAAATTTTATTAAGTAATCCTAAAGCCGGTGTTAATGTTCAGCAACAAGGCAAAAAAATTATAGTAACTTTAGAAAATACAGTGCTACCCGAAAATATGCGTCGTCGTTTGGATGTGGTTGATTTTGCTACGCCGGTTAAATTTATTGATGCCAATATGGAAGGAACCAATACGGTTATTTATATTGAGCCAGAAGGTCAATATGATTATCTAGCGTATCAAGCGGATGGTGTATTAGCGATTAACGTAAAACCAATCACGAAAGCAGAAAAAGAAAAATTAGCTCAATCTGAATTTCCTTATAGTGGCGAGAAGCTGTCTCTTAACTTTCAAAATATTGAAGTGCGAGCAGTACTTCAGTTAATTGCTGATTTTACAGGCCAGAATTTAGTGGCGTCGGATACTGTTGACGGTGGCATTACATTGCGTTTGCAGAATGTTCCATGGGATCAGGCATTAGATTTAGTTCTGAAGACGAAAGGCTTGGCGAAACGTCAAATGGGTAATGTATTGCTAGTTGCTCCAGCAGAAGAAATTGCTGCTCGTGAAAAAATTGAACTAGAAGCGGTTAAGCAAGTTGAAGATCTAGCGCCTTTGCTGTCTGAGTATGTGCAGCTGCGATATGCTAAGGCGACAGATATTGCTTCGTTGTTGACATCAGAAAGTGGCTTGATGTCACTGCGTGGTACCGCTGTTGTTGATGAACGCACTAATACGCTACTGATGAGAGATACGGGTGGTAATTTGGACAAAATCCGCGAAGCGATTGCTTTGTTGGATATTCCTGTTCGCCAAGTTTTAATTGAAGCGCGTATCGTTATTGCCAATACTAGCGTAGGTGAAAAGCTAGGTATCCGTTGGGGTGGTGGCGGTATGAATGCAACTGATGATAGCTTTGTGAAATTTGGTGCTAGCCAGACGACGTTAAGTGAAGCCAATCAGATATTAATTGATCGAGCGAACGGTGATGATCCGGGTAGTATTACTTTTCCCGATGCCTATGTTGTTGACTTGGGTGTGAGTGATGTGGGTGCTTCTTCATTAGCGGTCGGTATCTCGACGTTTGACTATCTATTAGACCTTGAACTTTCTGCGGTAGAGACAGATGGTAATGCTGAAATTGTGTCTCAGCCTCGCGTAATCACTGCCGATGGCCAGACTGCTAGTATACAATCGGGTACAGAGATTCCTTACCAAGAAGCGAGTTCAAGTGGTGCAACTTCAATTTCGTTTAAATCCGCTGTATTAAGATTAGAGGTGACGCCACAAATTACCCCTGATGATCGTATTATTATGGACCTTAAAATCAATCAAGATTCTATCGGTGAAGTAACCGCAGCAGGCCCGACTATCGATACTAACGCACTAGAAACTCAGGTGCTGGTTGAGAATGGAGAAACGATTGTTTTGGGTGGTATATTCCGTTCAGAAGAAACTTATGCGACTACAAAGACACCATTCTTTGGTGATATTCCTCTACTTGGCGTATTATTCCGCCGTACGGAGCATTCCGAGAGTAAGGCCGAATTATTAATATTCATTACTCCTCGTTTGGTTAAAGATACTTTGAGCACACGTTAAAACTAAATGTCACACACGTTAAATTTATACTTAGTCGGACCGATGGGTGCTGGAAAAAGCACCATCGGTCGTCTTTTATCCAGCGAACTCGGCTTAGATTTTATCGATTCTGATCGAGAAATAGAAGAACGTTGCGGAACGAATATCCCGTGGATTTTTGACAAAGAAGGGGAGCATGGATTCAGGGCGCGTGAAGAAAGTGCAATTGATGAATTAACCCAAATGTCAGGTATTCTTCTGGCTACCGGAGGCGGCGTTGTTATGCGTCAGGCAAATCGTACTCATTTAGCGGGACGTGGAACCGTTGTATACCTTCGTACTTCAGTAGAGCAGCAGTTAGCGCGCACTGGACGTGATAAAAACCGCCCTTTGTTACAAACAGAAAATCCCCAGAAAGTACTGACTGATTTGTTTACCAAGCGTGATCCTCTTTATCAAGAAATTGCGGATATTGTCATTCAAACAGATCAGCGTAATCCCAGAAATGTTGTTAATGAAATCATGCGACGTTTAGCAGAAAACAATATTATTGATGGCAGTAATGAAGACACTTACAGTTGATCTAGCAGATCGTAGTTATCCGATATTCATCGGTGAATCGTTAATTTCTAATTCAGACCTTTTTACGCCTTATATTAAGGGCAAGCAGGTGATGATTGTCAGTAATACAACCGTCGCACCGCTTTATCTTGAGCGTGTTAAATCTGCGTTGACTCAGTTTGAGGTTGATGAGGTTATCTTGCCAGATGGCGAAGAGTATAAAAACTTAGAGACTTTAAATCTTATTTTTGATGCTTTGCTATCGAAGCGCCATAATCGCACAACGACATTGATCGCTTTAGGCGGCGGTGTGGTAGGTGACATGACCGGTTTTGCAGCTTCGTGTTATCAACGGGGTGTTGATTTCATTCAAGTGCCTACGACATTATTATCCCAGGTCGATTCGTCCGTTGGCGGTAAAACTGCTGTGAATCATCCTATGGGTAAAAACATGATCGGTGCTTTTTATCAGCCTAAAGCGGTTATTGCTGATATCACTGTGCTAAATACTCTACCTCAGCGCGAACTTTCAGCAGGTATAGCTGAAGTGGTTAAGTATGGTTTAATTTGCAATACAAAATTTTATGGATGGCTCAATGCCAATATGGAAGCATTAGCGTCGTATGATGCTCAAGCGTTAACCATGGCCGTTGAATTGAGTTGTTTAGATAAAGCGGCAGTCGTTGCCAAGGATGAAAGAGAAGGTGGCATACGTGCTATTTTGAACTTAGGTCATACCTTTGGGCATGCTATAGAAACAAATCAGGGTTATGGTGTTTGGTTACATGGCGAGGCGGTCGCTGCGGGTATGGTTATGGCTGCTGATATGTCTTGGCGCTTAGGTAATATTAGCCAGCAAGATGTGCATGATTTGCAAAGCTTATTGAAGCGCGCTCAGCTTCCATGCATCCCTCCTGCAGAGATGAGCAATCAAGATTTTATTGATTTAATGCAGGTCGATAAGAAAGTTTTAGATGGGAAACTTCGCTTAGTTTTACTGAAATCAATTGGCGAAGCGGTAGTGACGTCTGATTTTTCAGCGGATACGTTACATCAAACATTGGCCGCAGGTAAGCAGCTAGGTTTCTAAAAATTTAACTAGGGGAGGGGAGCGCATTAATGGATACTGAATTTTTAGCAGCGCTTGATGATACTGATGATCAGGCAAATGGGTCGCCAAAAACGGCACAGCCTTTTTCACCTCCTAGCTTATCAAGCTCACAGGCTAAGCAGCTTGAGTTATTACAGCATTTATCCTTGTACAGTGAATTATTAATTCTTATCTGTGCTGAAAAAGGCATGGGTAAAACCTTCATTGCCAAAGCTTTATTAGCAACTCGAGAAACGCCTGATCAGAGTTTAATGCTTGAGGGAGACTTCGCTCTTTCTTATCTCGATATTTTGCATAATCTCGCACAGTTTTTAGACCTTGCTGATTTAGCTGATGATATTGATAGCATTGAGCAGCAGGTATTGTCTCAATGTTTGTTAATCGCTGAGGAGGATCAAGGTTCAATTTTATTGATCATTGATCAATCTGAGCAATTATCAGATGATGCATTGGAAGGTATCAATGAGTTGGCATTATTAGCACCTAGTGCACTGCACGTTATGCTGCTTGCGCCATTGGGTTTTGAAAATAAACTATTGGCTTTAGAAGAACCGCAGGCACCTTTTCATATGATGGACATTGAGCCATTAACGGATGATGAAGCTGAAATTCTATTGTTAGAGCAGTTTCCTGACAAAGAGTGGGAGGCTGATCAAGCCGACTATATTATGCAGCAGTCTGTGGGTAATCCTGGCAAGATACTGTATCTCGCTAAGCAGTTATTATTAGGCGTGAAGCCGCAGCAAGAAGTAAACGAAGCAACAAAGTTTCCGGTGACTCATGTAGCCGCTATTGTCTTAGTGGCTTTGGCGCTTATTGGTACTTATTTTTATCAAAATAGCTCGACTTCGCAAGATCATGAGTTAATGTCAGAACCAAAGATAATAGCGATTGAAGCCCCTGTTTTGAAAGAGGCTGTTGCTTTAAATATTGCTCCTGATGTTACTTCGGAAGCCAATATTTCTATAGACTCAGAAAAAGCCGAAGGCGTTGAGCAGATTGAAGAAGTTGATTTCAATTTTCCTCAGGATGATGCAGTTGAATTAGCGTCAGTGGAAGGTGTAGAATCGGATAAGTCCGTATCTAGTAAGCCTGCGACAGTTGAAATTGTTGAGTTTAAAAAAACTGAAGTCATTTATTCCAAAGATGAACAGCTCTTGATGTCAGCCGCGAATAGCGCGTTTGTTGTTCAGTTATTTGGCTCGCACAGTGCTGATAACGCACAAGCTTTCATGAATACCCATGCAACTAAGGCAATTCAGTTGCATCGATATCGTGGAGAGCATAATAGCAAGCCTTGGCATGTTGTTATCGCAGGCCCTTTTGAGTCGCGAGAAATAGCACTTCAGCAATCGCAACGCTTGTCGAAAGCGCTGCGTAATCAAAAGCCTTGGATACGCTCTATCGCTGATATCCAGTCAGTATTAATTAGTCGAAAATAGCGTTAAGCCCCCATATTAAGGACTTCTTCTGTATGAAACTCATACAGAAGAAGTATCAAAATTTGTGACGAGCCCCTCATACGTGTAGAATAAGCTCCCTTTTGACTGTACGTAGCTCATTTTTTGAGCGCTGGGCGCTTCTAAGCCCTTGAATTTACTGAATTTTTTTTTGTTAGTGAGAGCTGTTCTATGAGAACTGGTCTATATACTCCAGGTGACTTTAAAGATAACTGTGGTTTTGGTTTGATTGCCCATTTAGAAGGCCAAACCAGCCATAAGCTATTAGAGACGGCAATTGACTCCCTAACCTGCATGACCCACCGAGGTGGTATCGCTGCAGATGGTAAGACCGGTGACGGCTGTGGGATGTTAATACAAAAGCCAGACTCATTCTTGCGTGCAGTCGCGCAAGAGCAAGGTATAACTTTGCCAGAACAATATGCCATCGGCATGCTGTTTATGGATCTTGATGATGCTATCTATGCGGAGCAAAAAGCTGCGCTAGAAAAAGCAATGTCAGAACAAGGCTTAAGCGTATTAGGCTGGCGTACCGTGCCAACTAATAACGACTGCCTTGGTCCAATGGCGATTGACTGCCTGCCTCGATTTGAGCAAGTATTTATTGCGGCCGATGCTGCCAAAAATGCTGATGCCTTAAGCAGTGAAGCTTTTGGTGTTAAGTTATTTTATGGTCGTCGATTCGCAGAAAAGG